>CAYNXG010000183.1:0-1039 GCA_964401095.1 uncultured Bacteroides sp. | reverse complement strand
ACCAACCTCATGCAACTTCAGGCTAACCTTCTCAACTTTGCCTACATGCTGACTTCTAATCGTGACGACGCGTATGATCTGCTTCAGGACACAACCCTCAAGGCTCTTGACAATGAAGACAAATATGCCGACAATACAAATTTCAAAGGCTGGGTCTTCACCATCATGCGCAACATCTTCATCAACAACTACCGTCGCGGCCAGCGTGCAGCAACAATAGTCGATACTACTGACAACCTCTATCACCTGAATATCTCGCAGGATTCGGGCCTCGAGGCACCTGAAGAAACCCTCCACGCCGGTGAGATCACCAAGGCTATCGATTCATTTCCCGATGAATACCGCATCCCGTTCTCGATGCATGTAGCAGGCTACAAGTACAATGAAATCGCCGAAGAGATGTCTCTTCCCCTCGGCACTGTAAAGAGCCGCATCTTCTTCGCCCGCAAGAAACTTCAGGAGCGCTTCGCCGACTATCGCTAAGGCGGCCCGTCACTCGGAATTTTTCGGACACACATTATATATAAAGGTACATTTCCGGATCTAAAGATTATGATATCGTGGCGGCTCTCCAAGTGCGGAGAGCCGTTTTTATGTGGCATGGCCGGCTGTCGGAAAACGGCGAACAAGCGCTTACGGGACAGCTTTTTGCTCAAAAAAATGAAAAAAACAGGGTCAATCCATTATTTTTTTCAAAAAAATACATTTTTTTTGATATTTATGCGGTAATGTCATTTTATTAAATTATATTTGCGCAAAATATCTATCAAATAACATTTTTGCTATTATGAATAAGACAGAACTCGTAAATGCAGTAGCCGAAAAAGCAGCCCTCACCAAGGCTCAGGCTAAAGATGCCGTAGACGCAATGCTCGCCGTCATCGGTGACGCTCTCGCAGAAGATGACAAAGTGGCTATTCTTGGCTTCGGTACATTCGCTGTGGCTTCAAAGGCCGAGCGCACCGGTATCAACCCCCGCACCAAGGAACAGATCACTATCGCTGCCCGTAAGTCAATCAAGTTTAAGGCCGGAGCCGAA
>CAYNXG010000182.1:0-1112 GCA_964401095.1 uncultured Bacteroides sp. | reverse complement strand
TTAGGTGTAGAGAAATTGAGTTTCTTCCGAGGTCTGCAGTTGATTCTTACCTGTATCCTGTCCAAATCAGCCTGTTTGACATCTCTGAAATCAGTACCTTTTGGAAAATATTGCCTTAGGAGTTTGTTGGCATTCTCTACAGCGCCTTTCTGTCCGGAGCAGAACGGATCTGCAAAATATACGGTGGCCCCGATTCGCCTGGATAGCCATTCATGTTTCATGAACTCAGAACCGTTATCAGTTGTGATTGTAAGTACATAAGCCTTGTATGGCAGCAGCAGACGCCACGCCGCCATTGCTACCACATCGGGGCTCTTGGATGGCAGCTTCGTCTGGAGGAACATGTTGGTCTTGCGCTCAACCATTGTCAGTACAGCGCTTTTCTGTCCTTTTCCGATTACAAGATCCATTTCCCAGTCTCCGAAACGCGTGCCGTCAGCCTCTGCCGGACGCTGATGAATCGATATGCGGTTGGGGATGAGAGTGCGTCCCGCCGTTTTACGCTTATGCCATGTATGGTGTCGGTATTTCATCTTATGGCGGCAATGCTGCTTCAGTTCTCCAGTCTCGTCAGCCCGTATTTCCTGATATATACGCTCGTGGCTTATGTGGATACCTTTCTGCCTGAGAGAGCCTGAAATCTGTTCGGGAGACCAGTCTTTTTCCCTCAACAGTTCCAATGCTCTGTTAACAATCCATGACGGAGTCCGACGGTTTAAGCCTATACGCTCACGCCGCTCCATCGCTTTCTGATGAGCAAGCTGCCAGGTGTATTTGCCATGCTTGCCACTGTTCCGTTTGAGCTCGCGGCAAAGCGTTGATTGTGAGATGCCGACGCGTTCGCAGATGATTTTTCTTGCGATTCCGTCTTGTAGATACGCAAAAATTTGCGACCTTTGTTCCGAGGTTAGTTGTCTATACATGAGCAATACAAAGTTAATTAATCTCAGGGAGACTTCGGTCTCCTTTTTTTTGTATTGCTTGTTTTATCCACCGCTTTCGCTCTTGGGGGCGGACTCGGCCGCCCCCGCCGCTTGGGCATCCCCCTCCGAGAGGAGTAAGGAGAATGTTTTCAATCTTCAGTGTTTTTGCACTTCGTTCTTGAAATTACA
>CAYNXG010000181.1:0-1194 GCA_964401095.1 uncultured Bacteroides sp. | reverse complement strand
GGAGCTGGTTTTCGTCGCGCTGCGGGGCGGTGCAGCCTTCGAGATAGCTCACGTAGGCGTCGTCGTCGGCCACGATGAGCGTACGTTCAAACTGGCCCGTGCCCGAGGCGTTTATGCGGAAGTATGTCGACAGCTCCATGGGGCATCTCACGCCCTTGGGGATGTAGACAAACGAGCCGTCGGAGAACACGGCCGAGTTGAGCGCGGCGAAGAAATTGTCGCGGTAGCTCACCACGCTGCCCAGGTATTTTTTCACAAGGTCGGGATAGTCCTTCACGGCCTCGGATATGGAGCAGAAGATTATGCCCATCTGGGCCAGTTTCTCGCGGTGGGTGGTCTTGACCGACACCGAGTCCATCACGGCGTCGACAGCCATGCCCGACAGTTGTTTCTGCTCTTCGAGGGGGATGCCGAGGCGGTTG
Source organism: uncultured Bacteroides sp. (assembly GCA_964401095.1). Classification (GTDB taxonomy): domain Bacteria; phylum Bacteroidota; class Bacteroidia; order Bacteroidales; family Muribaculaceae; genus CAG-873. Next base: position 772 of record CAYNXG010000181.1, on the reverse strand, counting down.
AACGTGTCGAGCAGCTGCGGGTCCACCTCGTCGAGGCTCTTGGGACCTTCATTCTTGCGGGGCTCGGCATAGTAGCTGATGGCCTGGAAATCAATCTCGGGTATGTCGAGATGAGCCCACCGGGGCATGGCGAGGGTGAGCCAGTGGCGGTAGGCTTTCAGGCGGAATTCGAGCAGCCACTCGGGTTCGCCTTTGCGGCGCGATATGTATCGCACCACATCTTCGTTGAGGCCGGCAGGCAGGATATCCGTGTCGATATCGCTGACGAAGCCGTATTTATATTCGCCCGAAGTGGCGTCTGAGATGATTTCGTCAGAGCTCTGTGCGGGGCGGGGTTTTATGTTGTTGTCTTCCATATTATTGCTTAAACGTTCGCGGGGTTGCAAAAGTTGCCGCTACGGATGTGCAAAGTTACAAAAAATCCCTCGGAAAATCATTCCGAGGGATTGGGTTTAGACCCCGTTCCCCAATATTAGTTAACACCGGGGTCGCATATCTCTGAGTGATTTTTGTTTTGTGATGAAGGAGCGTAGCCGTAGCTACGTGACTGAAGAACAAGGCAAAAAGCGCCGGAGAGATGCGTTGCCGAGGTAATTTTATACTTCAGCATACAATTAGTGGTATTCAAATTCAGTTATATGATTTTAATCATTTATAACTTGTTGGCACAGATTGGAATATGCTATGGCCTTGACACCGGGGCAGCGTGACTTTATTTTAGAAAATTTTCAAAACAAAATCTAAGGCGTAGCGATGGGGGCATGTACAATGT
>CAYNXG010000180.1:0-1225 GCA_964401095.1 uncultured Bacteroides sp. | reverse complement strand
AAGGCCCGGCTTTCTCTGTTTTAACCTGATTTGTGGAAAAAATCAGAAAAAAAAAATAGAAAAGTATTGACATAATAAAAAAAATCACTAAATTTGCACCGTGATTGCATGAAAAACATTCAGTAGCAGATTATATCGACAATCCTTATATCTCATAATATTAATCACTTTAAAATCAAAGTATGAAAAAATTTTACGCTTTTGCAGCTACCGCAGTTGCCGCTATCGCTATGAGCGCCACTGCAAGTGCACAGCTCTACCTCGTAGGTTCAGCCGAGTATAACGGCGCTCCCCTTGCATGGACTCCCGAGGCTCCCGCAGTAGTAGAACTCGTTGACGGTGCTTACACCTTCGACCTCGTTAACCTCAACGGCATCAAGATGTCCACAGTTTCCGGCGAAGGCGCTGACAACGCATGGGACGCATTCAACGTCGGCGCTATCTGGGCAAAAGTAACCGAAGATCTCCTCGGCACACCCGTAGCACTCGAGCAGAACGACGAACCCAACTTCACAGGCCCCTGGCCCGGCGACTACCACGTAGTTGTAGCCGGTGACTTCAGCACCGTAACCCTCACCACCACCACTCCCAAGCCCGAAGGCTTCACCAAGGTTTATGTACGCGGCGACGTTAGCTCTTGGGGCGACGACATCGATCCCATGTGGCAGATGTCGACCGAAGACGGCGTAACCTACACTTTCAAGGCTGAAGGCGCTACCACAATCCCCGCCGGAAAATGGTTCAAACTTGCCGACCTCACCTGGGAAGCTGTTAACTACAGCTACGGCATGGAAGTTGACACCGTTCTTGACGCATACGATGAAGAACTCGAATGGTTCTGGAACTGCAAGAACACAGCTGTTGATGAAGACTTCGTAGGCACCATCACCATGGTTACCCCCGAAGAAGGCGCTGACAAGATTGCCATGGTTACCTTCACCAAGGGCGGTGACGGCATCGAAGGCATCGAAATCGACAACAATGCTGCCGTTGAATACTTCAACCTCCAGGGTGTGCGTGTAGCCAACCCCGAAAACGGTCTCTTCATCGCTCGTCAGGGCTCGAAGGTCGTTAAGGTTGTGAAGTAATCTACAACGATTTAAAAAGCACTTTGGTATAAGAACCTCTGCCCCTCGGGGCGGAGGTTCTCTTTTTATCTGTATCTGTAAAGTATCCATCCGAAAAAAGCCGACTTGATTTTTGATTTTCAGGTCGGCTTTAGCTT
>CAYNXG010000179.1:0-1284 GCA_964401095.1 uncultured Bacteroides sp. | reverse complement strand
GGATGCGCATGCGGCCGGTCTTCTGCACGTTCAGATAGTTCACGAAGATGCCCTGAGCGGTCTCGGGGCGCAGATATACGGTCATGGCGCCGTCGGCGGTCGAGCCCATTTCGGTGCGGAACATCAGGTTGAACTGGCGCACTTCCGTCCAGTTCTTCGTACCCGAGATGGGGTCGACGATTTCCTCGTCGATGATGATCTGACGCAGGCCGTCGAGGTCATTGTCGTTCATGGCCTTGGCGAAGCGCTCGTGCAGGGCGTCGCGGCGGCCGGTGAGGTCGCATACGCGGGCGTTTGTCTGGCGGAACATGGCTTCGTCGAAGCTTTCGCCGAAGCGCTTGCGGGCCTTTTCTACCTCCTTGGCGATTTTCTCGTCATATTTGGCGATGTGGTCTTCGATGAGTACGTCGGCGCGATAGCGCTTCTTTGAGTCGCGGTTGTCGATGAGGGGGTCGTTGAAGGCGTCCACGTGGCCCGATGCCTTCCAGATGGTGGGGTGCATGAAGATGGCCGAGTCGATGCCCACGATATTCTCGTGGAGGAGGGTCATGGCCTCCCACCAGTAGCGTTTTATATTGTTTTTGAGTTCGACGCCGTTCTGGCCATAGTCGTATACGGCCGACAGACCGTCGTATATTTCACTTGAAGGAAAGACAAAACCGTACTCCTTTGCATGAGCCACGATTTTTTTAAACACGTCTTCTTGTTGTGCCATTTTTTAGTTAATATTATGTTTTCTTTGAAAGTGCAAAAGTACGAATAATCCGTCAAGCACCAAAATACTTTATAATATTTAACGGCCGACGGTCCTATTTTGGAGCGCCGATAGCCCGTGTATGCCGTTTTTTGTGTACTTTTGCAGAAAAATTCAAAACTCACCTGATAGTATGTCATTACAATGTGGTATAGTGGGTCTGCCCAACGTGGGCAAGTCGACCCTGTTCAACTGCCTGAGCAACGCCAAAGCCCAGTCGGCCAACTTCCCTTTCTGCACCATCGAGCCCAATGTGGGCGTGATCACCGTGCCCGACGACCGTCTCACCACGCTTGTTGAGATGTGCAATCCCCGGTCGGTGGTGCCCGCCACTGTGGAGATTGTGGATATCGCCGGCCTGGTGAAGGGCGCGTCCAAGGGCGAGGGCCTCGGCAACAAGTTTCTCGCCAACATCCGCGAGACCGACGCCATCCTGCATGTGCTGCGCTGCTTTGACGACGACAACATAACCCACGTCGACGGCTCGGTAGATCCCGTGCGCGACAAGGAAATCATCGAATACGAGCTCA
>CAYNXG010000178.1:0-1304 GCA_964401095.1 uncultured Bacteroides sp. | reverse complement strand
GAGCACGGGAATAATCTCGAGGTCATTGTCGATGGCCATGTAGAGGTTTGAGATAGTCTGGGCCTGAATGCCCTGGGTGGCGTCGACAATCAGCAACGCGCCCTCGCATGCGGCTATCGAGCGCGACACCTCGTATGAAAAGTCGACGTGTCCCGGAGTATCGATAAGGTTGAGGGTATATTTCTCGCCGTCGCGGCTATAGTCCATCTGAATGGCATGACTCTTGATAGTGATACCGCGCTCGCGCTCAAGATCCATGTCATCGAGCACCTGCGCCTCCATATCCTTGGCCGACACCGTATTGGTATATTCCAGCAGACGGTCGGCAAGAGTCGACTTGCCATGGTCTATGTGAGCTATGATGCAGAAGTTGCGTATATTTTTCATTTACAGTTCTCAAATAATCTGCAAAGATACGAATATTTCAGAAAATAATGAAATTGCCGCCGCCGCGCACATCCTTTTTATAATAGATTGATACATTATTCATGATTTTTTTCATTTTTCAGTTATATTTCGTAAATTTGCAACGGATTATATCCATTCATACTTACTTATAAATCTAATCACCTATCATCAATCAAATTGCAGATGAAAGCAATCAAAAGCCTTCTTCTTGGCGGACTGATGGCACTCACCTCGCTGCAAGGCGCTGCATCCACATTTGTGGGTGACCGCACCGACTTCCGCGACGAGACCATCTATTTCGCCATGACGACCCGTTTTTATGACGGTGACCCCACAAACAATGTGTGCTCCTGGGACAAGCAGGACGTGCAAATCGCCAACAACGACCCCGACTGGCGCGGCGACTTCAAAGGCCTTATCGACAAGCTCGACTACATCAAGGCCCTCGGTTTCACAGCAATCTGGATTACTCCTGTCGTACAGAACGCATCGGGCGAGGACTACCACGGCTACCACGCAATGGACTTCACCAGCGTCGACCTCCGCTACGAGAGCCGCAAGAACTGGGGCGCTGAAAAAGACGTTAAATTCCAGGACCTCATCGATGCCGCACATGCCAAGGGCATGAAAATCGTGCTTGACATCGTGCTCCAGCACACCGGCAACTTCGGCGAAGTGAACCTCAACCCGCTGTTCACCCGCGACCAGAACATCAAAAACCAGGCATCAGTATCGGCATCGCTCCATGTGAATACCGACCGCCTCAGCGCAAACTACTTCGACCAGGATCCCAAGACCCAGTATAACGAGCGCTGGAAATATTTCAAAAATCCCGAATACGAGCCCAACAACTATTACCACCACTATGGCACGGGCTGGACCTGGGACCTTCCCAA
>CAYNXG010000177.1:0-1367 GCA_964401095.1 uncultured Bacteroides sp. | reverse complement strand
CCCATCATCGAGGAAGGATATCTCTACCTCGCCACTCCCCCGCTGTATAAATGCAAATGCGGCAAAGCCGAGGAATACTGCTGGACCGACCAGCAGGTGCAGCAGTTCATCGACTCGCATCCCGGCAAGACCACAGTATCGCGATACAAAGGTCTCGGCGAGATGAGCGACGTGGAACTCCGCGACACCACCATGAGCCCCGAACACCGCATCCTCAAGCAGGTGCAGATCAGCGACGCCGCCGAGGCCGACCGCGTGTTCTCGATGCTCATGGGCGAGGACGTGGGCCCGCGCCGCGACTTCATCGAAGCCAACGCCACATACGCCAATATCGACGCCTGACAAAGACACACATCACAATCCCCGCCGGTTGTCGGAACCGCGGGGATTGTGAACGTTTACGGCACTAAGGATGTTGTATTCATATAATCATAATTGTTGCCGCCCCGAAACCACCGTTCATGACCGTCCACGGCCTTCACAGCTGCAACGCCATGCGACACAATCCGTAAATAATAACTAATATAATTCATCCAAATGGCCCGAAATAAGAAAACATCGCCCGATACCATGGCCTTGCGAAAGGCAGTGGATATTTTTATAGCAAATCCTACTTCAAAGACATTCAACTACAAACAGGTGTCGGCTGCCGTCGGCATCAATAATCCCACCCACCACCGCGCCGTGGCCCTGTACCTGGCCGAGCTGGCTTTTGACGGCAATCTTATAGAGGTAGCCCCCGGAAAATACAAGACCCCGACACACAATGTCATTGCCACCGGCACTTTCGTAAGGCTGCGCAACGGCAAGAACTCGGTGATAACCGACGGCGACGAAGAATCGATTTTCGTAGCCGAACGCAACTCGATGCATGCCCTCAACGGCGACCGCGTGCAGGTGTCTATCGCCGCACGTGTCAAAGGCCGCGAGCCCGAAGCCGTCGTGACGGAAATCATCGAGAAAAAAGATCAGACATTCATCGGCACACTGCGCGTGGACAAACACTTTGCCACGCTCACGCCTGACTCGAAATATCTCGCCACCGACATCATAATACCGCGGCCCAAGCTCAAAGGCGGCGTTACCGGCGACAAGGCCATCGTACGCATCACCGACTGGGACGATGATTCCACCAGCCCCCGCGGCGAAGTCGTGGACATCCTCGGCAAGGCCGGCGAGAACAACGCCGAGATTCATGCCATCCTGGCTGAATTCGGCCTGCCGTATAAATATCCTGCCGCCGTGGAGAAGGCCGCCGAGCGCATCGGAGCCGGCATAACCGACGAGGAAGTGGCTCGCCGCGAAGACCTGCGCGGCGTGGTGACATTCACCATCGACCCCAAGGATGCCAAGGACTTTGACGACGC
>CAYNXG010000176.1:0-1410 GCA_964401095.1 uncultured Bacteroides sp. | reverse complement strand
CGCCTCCCATGCCCCAGATGAACATGTAGTTGGAGGTGCCGGCGGCGGCGTGGATGCTCCATTCGGGCGACATAACGGCCTGGCGGTTGTGGAGCCACAGGACGCGGTTTTCCTGCGGGGTGCCCATGAAGTGGCACACGGCATTGCCTTCGGGTACATTGAAATAGTAGTAGCACTCCACGCGGCGGTCGTGGGTGTGGGCGGGCATGGTGTTCCACACCGAGCCGGGCATCAGCTCCGTGAGGCCCATCTGCAGCTGGCAGGGGCCTTCCTCGAGCACGTTGGACACGATGAGCTGATTGATGACGCGGCTGTTGCTCTCTTCCATTGAGCCGGCGGCAAACGAGTTGGCCTTTATCGAGCCCTTGCGGCCGTCGATGGTGATGAGCTGTGTGCGATATGCCTTGTGGGCCGGGGTGGAGTTGAGATAGAACATGGCGGGGTTGGCGTCGTCCTTGCTGCGGAATGTCACCTCGCGGTTGCCGCGGCCCACGTAGAGGGCGTCTTTGAAGTGAAGCTCGTATTCCTTGCCGTCGACCGATACGATGCCGTCGCCGCCGGTGTTAATGACGCCGAGTTCGCGGCGTTCAAGGAAATATTCGGCTTTCAGCGGGTCTATGGTCTCCAGGGCCACGGTCTGTCCCACGGGCACCACGCCGCCGTAGATTATGCGGTCGTACATCGAGTAGGTGAGGTTGATTACATTCTCCTCCATCACCTCGGGCATCATGAAGCGCGAGCGCAGCTGCTCGGTGTCATAGTGCTTCACGTCGTCGGGATGGCAGGCGCGCAGGATGGTGTAGTTGGTTTTGGCAGATGTTGTCATGGCCATTAAGGCGATAGCCGCCGTTATGAGTGTTTTTTTCATTTTTTATCGGTTATTCCGTTTCTTGAATCTCTGTGGAATTTTTTTCAATCATTTCGCGTTGGTTGCGCAGGATGTGTACGCGGTTCCACCACATCATGGCCATTGTGCCGAGCACAAGGACGGCGGCGCCCGCATAGCGCAGATTCTCGGTGAACTGGAAGATTATCCATGCCAGGGGGCTGCCGGCAAAGTCGAGCGAGCCGCCCGAGAAGCCCTCGGGAATGGCCACGGCGCTGTCGCCGGTGGCGGCATACACGTCCTCTGCCGCGAGGGTGAACCACGATGACAGGCCCGTCACCATGTAAAGGCTGAGCACAATCACTACCAGGCCCACGAGGAATGTCTTGGGCACACTGCCTTTCGTATAAGGCAATACGAGCGGGAAGACGTAGAACATGCCCGCCAGCGAGGCCAGGGGCAGGAATTCATTGCCCGGCAGCAGCACGGCCAGCGCCAGTGTGACAGGTATGAGCAGCAGCGACACCACCAGATACTATGGAGACTGCCAAATTTTTTCGTGACAATTTGTCAGAATCGACGAA
>CAYNXG010000175.1:0-1524 GCA_964401095.1 uncultured Bacteroides sp. | reverse complement strand
AGTGCAACCAGGGCCGTCCCCAGGTTACCTACAAGGAAGCCATCACCAAGCCCGTTCAGCTCCGCGAAGTGTTCAAGAAGCAGACCGGTGGCCGCGGTAAGTTCGCCGACATCATCGTACGCGTAGAACCCGTGGACGAAGGCTTCGAGGGCAACCTCCAGTTTGTCGACGAGGTGAAGGGCGGCAACATCCCCAAGGAATACATCCCCGCCATTCAGAAAGGCTTCACCAACGCAATGCGCAACGGCGTTCTCGCCGGCTACCCCGTGGAACAGCTCAAGGTCACCGTCATCGACGGCTCCTTCCACCCCGTGGACTCCGACCAGCTGTCGTTTGAGCTCTGCGCCATCCAGGCCTTCAAGAAAGCCTGCGAGCAGGCCGGCCCCGTGCTGATGGAACCCATCATGAAGATCGAAGTCGTTACCCCCGAGGAATCGATGGGCGACGTAATCTCCGACCTCAACAAGCGCCGCGGCCAGGTAGAAGGCATGGAAACATCGCGCTCGGGTGCCCGCGTCGTCAAGGCCAAGGCTCCGCTGGCCGAGATGTTCGGCTATGTCACCGCCCTGCGCACCATTACTTCCGGTCGCGCCACATCGACCATGTCGTTCTCGCACTATGCCGAGGTATCGAACACCATCGCCAAGGCCGTGCTCACCGAATGTCAGGGCCGCGTAGACCTGCTTAAGTAAACAAATAATAAAACCACAATATGAGCCAGAAAATCCGTATCAAACTCAAATCTTACGATCACAATCTCGTGGACAAGTCCGCCGAGAAGATTGTAAAGACAGTGAAGGCCACCGGCGCGGTAATCAGCGGTCCCATCCCCCTGCCCACCCACAAACGCATCTTCACCGTCAACCGCTCGACCTTCGTCAACAAGAAGGCCCGCGAGCAGTTCCAGCTTTCGTCGTACAAGCGCCTCATCGACATCTACAACTCCACCGCCAAGACCGTCGACTCCCTCATGAAACTCGAGCTCCCCAGCGGCGTGGAAGTGGAAATCAAGGTCTGATGCCCCCGCGCACACGATAACACCCTCTCCCTCTCTCCTCACCCTTTTCTTTTTACACAAAAGACACCAACCAACACATAAATCAAACTAAAGAAATGCCAGGATTAATTGGAAAAAAAATCGGAATGACATCCGTTTTCAGTGCCGACGGCAAAAACGTGCCGTGCACTGTTATCGAAGTAGGTCCTTGCGAAGTAACACAGGTGAAGACAGTCGAGAAAGACGGCTATGACGCCATCCAGCTCGGCTTTGAGGATGCCAAGGAAAAGCACCTCACCAAGCCCGAACTGGGCCACTTTGCCAAAGCAGGTGTTGCTCCCAAGCGCCACTTGGCCGAGTTCAAAGGTTTTGAAGGTGAATACAAACTTGGCGACACCATCACTGTCGACCTCTTCACCGAATCAGACTTTGTCGACATCATCGGCACCTCTAAAGGTAAAGGCTACCAGGGCGTTGTAAAGCGCCACGGCTTCGGCGGCGTAGGCCAGTCGACCCACGGCCAGCAC
>CAYNXG010000174.1:0-1537 GCA_964401095.1 uncultured Bacteroides sp. | reverse complement strand
GCTTCCTTTTCTTCGCGCAGGCCGTGCTCGATGTTGTATTGCTCGATGTTCTTGCGCATGGATTCCTTCTCGCGGGTGAGCTCGGCAATCTCGCGTTCCTGGTTGCGGATGGTCTTGAGCAGGGCGTTGAGCTCTTCGTTGTCGACGGTGAGAGGATACTGTTCGTCAACGCGCACGAGGAAGTCGGCGAGCACGTTCATATAGTTGATGAATGCCTGATAAGGCGTTTCATACGGCGAGAAGTGGCTGTGCACGGCTCCGTCGGCAAAGTGCTTTGTCGACATGTAGTAGAAGTGGTCGGAACCCTGCAGATACCACCAGTCCTGTTTAAGACGGCGGTCTTCGCAGAGGCGTACACGTTCGCCGGCGTTATATAACTTGTCGAGAGCCTCGCGCTGGAGACGGTTGCCGAGCCATGCCGAGGTGTCGCGTGCCTCGTCGGCGGCCGAGATGGGATGCACTACGGCAAGTTCGCCCACGCTCTTGAGCTTTGAGATAGCTTCGGACGGTGTCCAGAATTCTATGCCGCGTTCGGCAGCGAATCTCGGAAGAGCCTCCAGGAACTGGAAGATACCGCTCGATGCCGGCTGCATGGAGCCGAAAGTCTCCATGTTAAGGCAGATGTTGATTATCTGCTCCTCGGCCGGAGTTGATGCGAGCCAATCCATGTATTTGTCGGCGGTGAGGGGATAAGCCTCCCACGAAGTGTCGGAGAAGCGGAATGCGATATCGTCGGACAGCTTGGAATTCTTGAGCAGCAGCTTCAGCTTGGGAGCCGAGGCGGCGGAGTAAACATAGTTGGGCGACTTCCATCCGAGGATATGCTTTGCGCCCTCAGTGATACAGCCCTTGAAGCCCATGTCGAGAATCTGCGGGGCAATTTCGTCAGAATAAATCAACTCTGTGTTGCGGAGAACTTTGGGTTTCACGCCAAACAGAGTCTCGATTTTCTGACACTGTACCTGCACCTGCATGCGGAATTCTTCAGGGTCGAACAGCGATGCAAGCGAGTGGGCATACGGTGTGGCGAGGAATTCTACCTTGCCTGTCTCGGCGAGCTTTTTGAGTATATCGATAAACTCGGGCACATACTGCTCGAACTGTTCGATGGCCACGCCAGTCAGGGATATGGAGCAGCGGAACGCGCCGTTGGTGTCTTTGATCATGCGCAGCAGCGTCTCGGCTGCGGGGATGTAGCTCTGATGCGCTATGCGGGTTACGATGTCATCGTTAAGGAAGTCATCGTAGTAGTAGTGGTCGTTGCCGATGTCGAAGAAGCGGTAGCGCTTGAGACGGAACGGCTGATGTATCTCGAAGTTGAAACTTACGGCTTTCATATCTGGTTTTAGGAATTAGCGGTTGTTGAGAACTTTGTTGTAGATGTCTATTACTTTTTTGCCGGCTTTGTCCCATGTTATGCGGGCCACTTCGGCGAGGCCTTCTTCGCGCAGCGATTTGTACAGCGCGGGGTAGGAGATGATGGCGTTTATGGCGTCGGCCATTGCGTCGATGTCCCAATAGTCGGTCTTGATGACAT
>CAYNXG010000173.1:0-1547 GCA_964401095.1 uncultured Bacteroides sp. | reverse complement strand
GAGCCCTCGAGCAGTTTCAGCAGTCCCTGCTGCACGCCTTCGCCCGACACGTCGCGTGTGATCGAAGGGTTGTCGCCCTTGCGTGCTATCTTGTCTATCTCATCGATGAATACGATGCCGCGCTGGGCCTTCTCCACATCATAGTCGGCGGCCTGCAGCAGGCGTGTGAGCAGGCTCTCGATGTCTTCGCCCACATAGCCGGCCTGTGTGAGCACGGTGGCGTCGACGATTGTGAAGGGCACGTCGAGCTTGCGGGCTATGGTTTTGGCAAGCAGTGTCTTGCCCGTGCCTGTAGGACCTACGATTATGATGTTGCTCTTCTCGATATCCACGTCGTCGGCATCATGAGGCTGCATCAGTCGCTTGTAATGGTTGTAGACGGCCACCGACAGATATTTCTTGGCATCGTCCTGACCGATGACATATTGGTCGAGAAATTCTTTCAGCTCGTGGGGAGTGGGCACATTGTCCTTCATGCTGCGGCTGAACTCCTCGCGGTCGTTGTCTGCCTTCTCGCGCGGCATCTGCTCCGATATATAGAGGTGGAGGGTCTCCACGCAGTCGGTGCAGATAAATTCATTGTTGCTCGATGACGGAACGAGCAGACGCATGAGCGACGGGTCGGCCGGGCGGCCGCACCATGCGCACACGTCATCGCTATAAGTGCTCTTGCGCTTCGCCATTATTCAGGTTTTTTCTTTGCACTTACAAGTACCGAGTCAATCATGCCGTATTCCTTGGCTTCGGCCGAGGTCATCCAATAGTCGCGGTCCGAGTCGCGTTCCACGCGCTCGAAGGGCTGGCCCGAATGGTCGGCGATGATTGTGTAGAGCTCGTGCTTGAGCTTCTTTATCTCGCGGGCTGTGATTTCGATATCCGAGGCCTGTCCCTGGGCGCCGCCCATGGGCTGGTGGATCATGACGCGCGAATGGCGCAGGGCAAAACGCTTGCCCTTCTCGCCTGCCACGAGCAGCACGGCTGCCATCGATGCGGCCATGCCGGTGCAGATGGTGGACACGTCGCTCGAGATATACTGCATGGTGTCATAGATACCCAGGCCGGCATATACCGATCCGCCGGGCGAGTTTATATAGATTGCCACGTCCTTGCCGGGGTCTGAAGTGTCAAGATAGAGCAGCTGGGCCTGTATCACGTTGGCGGTATAGTCATTCACCTCTGTGCCGAGAAAGATGACGCGGTCCATCATCAGACGCGAGAATACGTCCATCTGGGCCACGTTGAGCTGACGCTCCTCGATGATGCTCGGGTTTATATAGTTCGACGTGATTCCGGCCGATACGGCTTTTGCATACTGGTCGAGGGCAAGGCCGTTCATGCCGAGCCCCTTCACCGCATAGTTACGAAAATCTGTATGTTGCATATATTCTATAGTAGTTGACTTTCTTTTGTATTCAAATTCTTTTTCAAAGTTAATAAAAAATTCCGATATATGAGCAATAATGATAAAAATTTTACCCCCTCGGCGCCGCCTTTAGACCCCGTTCCCCAATATTAGTTAACGCTGGGGCGGTCAAGCGTTATGCAGA
>CAYNXG010000172.1:0-1655 GCA_964401095.1 uncultured Bacteroides sp. | reverse complement strand
AAAAAACAGCAAACACTTAATTGATTAATTGTCAATTGTTTTGTAAATTTGCGTACCCTAAATTGGGGTACGCAAGCTGTTTTTTACCATGTTTATTAAGAAAAAGAAGAATCGCTCTGGAACGGTCAGCGTTGTAATCGCCGAAAAAATCTCCGGCAGATATTCGGAGCTGACCACTATCGGCATCGCAAGAGATGAGTCGGAGATAGAAGATATCGTAGCCAAAGGCAAGGAATGGATCGATAGAGAGCAACAGCGCAGACATCCCCGGCTTGATCTGTTCGGCGATGAGAGGATAAGGTGCGAGCAGGAACGGATGAACGCCGAGCAGCTTTTGAACAGCATAACCAATATCACCATTGACGGAGCTGACCTGATACTTGACAGGGTATTTGACAATGTCGGGTTCAACCGTATCGAAGATGATGTTTTCCGGAAACTGGTCAAGGCCAGGTTATCTTATCCGGCAAGCAAGGCTGCTACGGCGGAGTATCTCAAGAACCATTTTGACGATGACGTGAGCCTGTCGAAGATTTACCGCTATCTTGACAAACTGAGCGACAGTCAGCACCGTATCGTCCAGGATATAAGCGTGGAACACACACGGAAGATACTTGGCGGTCATATCGGGGTGCTGTTCTACGATGTCACCACGCTTTACTTTGAGGCCGATTATGAGGACGAATTGCGTAAGACGGGCTTCTCCAAGGAAGGGCGCCACAAGAACCCTCAGATAATATTGGGACTTCTGGTAAGTCTCGGCGGCTATCCGTTAGCCTACTGCATCCATGAAGGCAACAAATACGAAGGGCATACGATGCTTCCGGTCGTGACGGAGTTTGTCCACAAATACAGTCTGGAGGACTTTATCGTAGTGGCCGACTCTGGACTGATGAACGGTGACAATATCGCAGATCTCGAGGCAAACGGATACAAGTATATAATAGGAGCCAAGATCAAGACTGAGAGCAAGAAAATCAAGGAATGGATACTGAACCAGCCCAAGGATGACCGCCGGATGCTGGAATACGACAAAGGCGACGGCAGGCGGCTGCTGGTGGGATATACCGACGACCGTGCCCGCAAGGATGCCTATAACCGCGAGAAAGGAGTACGCAGGCTTGAAAAGGCATACCGCAGGGGAACACTCACAAAAGAAAACATCAACAAGCGCGGTTATAACAAGTTCCTTACAATGGAGGGCGATGTGAAAGTATCGATTGACTATGACAAACTCGAAGCAGACGCGAAATGGGACGGCCTCAAAGGGTATCTCACAAATACCGACATACCTGCTTCACAGGTATATGCCGCATACCACAATCTATGGCACGTGGAGCGGGCATTCCGTATATCAAAGTCCAAAATAGAGATACGACCTATGTTCCACTTCACAAGAAAGCGAATCGAGGCTCACGTATGCATCTGTTTTGTGGCTCTGAAAGTATACAAGGAACTGGAACGCCTGTTGAAACTCTCGAATATAAACATGAGCGTCGATAAAGTTCTGGCACTTGCTCAGTCTATCGTTACAATACAACTTACTCTCCCACAAAATAAGCAAACCATCTCCCGCACCATGCTCATGAAACGACATCAACGCATCGCCCCTCTATTCTCGGATGATTTTTGGGGTACGCATTGACGAAGTCAGG
>CAYNXG010000171.1:0-1657 GCA_964401095.1 uncultured Bacteroides sp. | reverse complement strand
TGATATTTTTTTAAGAGGGCATTGCAGTTACGTGCGTTTTTCGTAACTTTGCGCGATAATATCACGATTTAATTGTAATATTGAGATGAAAGAACTCGCAACGGTCTATAATCCCGCTGAAGTAGAAGATAAATGGTATGAGTATTGGATGGCACATGATTTATTCAGGTCAGTGCCTGACGCCCGTGAACCCTATACAATAGTTATACCACCCCCAAACGTGACCGGTGTGCTCCACATGGGGCATATGCTCAATAATACTATTCAGGATATTTTAGTGCGTCGCGCACGCATGATAGGCAAAAACGCCCTTTGGGTGCCCGGTACCGACCACGCCTCGATATCCACCGAGACTAAGGTAATTGCGAAGCTTGCGTCGGAAGGCATAAAGAAAACCGACCTCACACGCGAACAGTTCCTCGAACACGCCTGGGACTGGACCCGCAAACACGGAGGCATCATTCTGAGTCAGCTGCGCAAACTCGGCGCATCATGCGACTGGAAACGCACGGCATTCACCATGGACGAAGACCGCTCCAAAGCCGTTGTAAAGGTTTTCTGTGACCTTTATGACAAGGGCCTTATTTATCGCGGCCTCCGCATGGTCAACTGGGATCCCGTAAACCGCACGGCCATCAGCGATGACGAAGTATTCTTCGTTGATGAGAAATCAAAGCTGTATTACCTGCGCTACTATGTGGCCGACGATGATATGACAGGCGAGACCGGTGCACCCGAAGAAATCATTCACCGCGATGCCGAGGGACGCCGCTATGCCGTGGTGGCCACCACACGCCCCGAGACCATCATGGGCGACACCGCCATGTGCATCAACCCCAAAGACCCCAAGAACACCTGGCTTAAGGGTAAAAAAGTCATAGTGCCCCTCGTTGGCAGGGTTATCCCCGTAATTGAAGACCGCTATGTTGAAATAGACTTCGGCACAGGCTGTCTCAAGGTTACGCCCGCCCACGACAAGAATGACTACATGCTTGGCAAAACCCACAACCTCGAGACAATCGACATCTTCAACGAAGACGCCACCGTAGCCCCCGTTGCAGGCATGTACGTGGGCATGGACCGTTTCGACTGCCGCGAGGCCATTGTCAAGGACCTCGACGCCGCCGGCCTTCTTGAGAAAGTTGAGGATTATGACAATAAGGTAGGATGCTCCGAGCGCACGAAGGTGCCCGTAGAGCCCCGCCTGTCATTACAGTGGTTCGTGAGCATGAAGCACTTTGCCGACATCTCGCTCAAACCCGTCCTCGACGATATCATCCGCTTCGTACCCGAAAAATATAAGACTACATATCGCAACTGGCTCGAGAACATCCAGGACTGGTGTATCTCGCGACAGCTGTGGTGGGGCCACCGCATCCCCGCATACTACTACACGAATCCCGTCGACGGACAGGAAAACATTGTCGTGGCCGAGACTCCCGAATGTGCTCTCGAAAAGGTGCACGCGATTCCCGGTTGCTCGGCTCTCACAGCCGACGACCTGCGCCGCGACGAGGATGCCCTCGACACATGGTTCTCATCGTGGCTGTGGCCCATCACTCTCTTTGACGGCATCAACAATCCCGGCAACGAGGAAATATCTTACTACTATCCCACCGCCACACTCGTCACAGGCCCCGACATCATCTTCTTCTGG
>CAYNXG010000170.1:0-1745 GCA_964401095.1 uncultured Bacteroides sp. | reverse complement strand
TCCCATAGCAGATTACCTTACAAGATTGAGGAACGCTATCAAAGCCAACCACCGTGTGGTAGAGATTCCGGCCTCGAACTTGAAAAAAGAAATCACTAAGATTCTCTTTGAGCAGGGCTACATTCTGAACTACAAGTTCATCGAAGGCGAAAACCCTGCCGGCACAATCAAAATCGCCCTCAAGTATGACCCCGTCGACCGCGTCAACGCCATCAAAGGCCTCCGTCGCGTATCGCGTCCCGGTCTGCGTCAGTACACAGGCTACAAGGACATGCCCCGCGTCCTCAACGGCCTCGGCATCGCCATCCTCTCCACCTCGCGCGGTGTGATGACCAACAAGCAGGCTGCCGACCTCAAGGTAGGCGGCGAAGTTCTGTGCTACGTATATTAATCTTTAATCAAACATTACAATGTCACGTATAGGTAAAGCACCCATCGCAATCCCGGCTGGCGTAACTGTCCAGGTTAAAGACCACGTAGTGACCGTCAAAGGTAAGAACGGCAGCCTCGAACAGAAAATCAACCCCGACATCACCGTCGAAGTCAAGGACGACCACGTATATGTGTCGCGTCCCTCCGACGACCGCGAGCACCGCGCACAGCACGGCCTCTATCGCGCTCTCATCCACAACATGGTTGTAGGTGTGTCGGAAGGCTACAAGAAAGAAATG
This sequence comes from uncultured Bacteroides sp., assembly GCA_964401095.1. Taxonomy (GTDB): domain Bacteria; phylum Bacteroidota; class Bacteroidia; order Bacteroidales; family Muribaculaceae; genus CAG-873. Next base: position 1,074 of record CAYNXG010000170.1, on the reverse strand, counting down.
GAATTAGTAGGCGTAGGCTACCGCGCGACCGCCACCGGACAGGTGCTCGAACTCTCGCTCGGTTTCTCTCACGCAATATATATCAAGCTCCCCCCCGAGGTGAAGGTTGAGGCTAAGTCCGAACGCAACAAGAACCCCCTCATCATCCTCACCTCCGACGACAAGCAGCTCCTCGGCCAGGTATGCGCAAAAATCCGCTCCCTGCGTAAGCCCGAACCCTATAAGGGCAAAGGTATCAAGTTTGTTGGCGAAGTTATTCGTCGTAAGTCCGGCAAAACTGCCGGTGCCAAATAAATAAATTGACACCATCATGATTTCCAAGATAGACAGAAGAAATAAAATCAAGGCCCGCATCCGCGGCCGCATCTCCGGCACCGCTGCTCGTCCCCGCATGACTGTTTTCCGCTCCAACAAGCAAATCTACGTACAGCTCATCGACGACCTCGCCGGCAAGACACTCGTTGCCACATCCTCTAAAGGAATTGAAAACGGCAACAAAACCGAAATCGCGGCTATCGTCGGCGAAAACATCGCCAAGAAAGCCCTCGAAGCCGGTATCACCGAAGTAGTTTTCGACCGTAACGGCTACCTCTTCCACGGTCGTGTTAAATCACTCGCCGACGCAGCCCGCAAAGGCGGCCTTAAATTCTGATTCTCGATATGGTCAACAAGAACAATCGCGTAAAATCAACCAACGACCTCGAACTTAAGGATCGTCTGGTAGCCATCAACCGCGTTACCAAAGTAACCAAGGGTGGCCGCACATTCACATTCGCCGCAATCGTGGTCGTAGGCAACGAAAACGGCATCGTAGGCTGGGGCCTCGGCAAGGCTAACGAAGTTCAGGCCGCAATCGCCAAAGGCGTTGAAGCTGCCAAGAAAAACCTCATCAAGGTTCCCGTGCACAAAGGCACCATCCCCCACGAGCAGGTAGCCAAGTTCGGCGGTTCGCGCATTATCCTCAAGCCCGCTTCCCACGGTACCGGCGTCAAGGCCGGAGGCGCCATGCGTGCCGTCCTCGAGAGCGTGGGCATCACCGACGTCCTCGCAAAGAGCAAGGGCTCGTCCAACCCC
>CAYNXG010000169.1:0-1763 GCA_964401095.1 uncultured Bacteroides sp. | reverse complement strand
TATATGCTATCCTCATACACAAGGAGCTGCTGCTGCCCATCCTCTGCGCCCTGTTCTACATCGAAGACCTCTCGGTGATGCTCCAGGTGCTGTATTACAAGAAGACCGGCGGCCGCCGCATCTTCAAGATGGCCCCGCTGCACCATCATTTCCAGAAACCCGCCGGCACCGTCGAGGCCCTCATCCAGGCTCCGCGCCAGGCCGTGCCCGAGGCTAAGATCGTTACCCGCTTCTGGATTATAGGCATCATCCTTGCCGTCGTAACATTCGTAACACTCAAAATCAGGTAAAATGCAGGAAACTACAGATAAAAAACGTCTTGTCGTGCTCGGCGCCGGCGAGAGCGGCGTGGGCGCCGCCATCCTGGCCAAGGACAAGGGCATGGATGTGTTTGTAAGCGACTCGGGCAGCATCGCTCCGCGCTATGCCGCGATGCTCGACGCCGAGGGCATCGAATACGAGCAGGGCGGCCACACCATGCCGCGCATCCTGGCCGCTCACGAGGTGGTGAAGAGCCCCGGAATCCCCGACACGGCTCCCGTCATCAAGGCCCTCGTGGACAAGAATATTCCCATTATCAGCGAGATAGAGTTTGCCGGACGATACACCGACGCCAAGATGGTGTGCATCACCGGCAGCAACGGCAAGACCACCACTACCTCGCTCATCTACCACATCCTGCGCCGCGCGGGCATCGACGCCGGTCTCGCCGGCAACATCGGCAACAGCCTGGCCTATCAGGTAGCCCGCAGCCCGCACCCCATCTATGTCATAGAGCTCAGCAGCTTCCAGCTCGACAACATGTACAGCTTCAAGGCCAACATTGCCGTGCTGCTCAACATAACCCCCGACCATCTTGACCGCTACGACTACAAGATGCAGAACTATGTCAACGCCAAATTCCGCATCCTGCAGAATCTCACCCCCTCCGACGCCTTCATATACTGGCAGGACGACCCCGTGGTGAGCGCCCAGCTGAGACAGGTGGCAACCGAGGCGCAGATGTTCCCCTTCGCCGAGCATCCCGAGGAGAACACCGCCGCATATATCGACGCCGAAGACCGCCTCATCATCAACACCCCCTCGGAGAACTTCTCCATGCCGCGCGCCGACCTGGCCCTGCACGGCCTCCACAATATCTACAACTCCATGGCCGCCGGCATCAGCGCCTGCCTGCTCAATATCCGCCGCGACGACATCCGCGCCGCGCTGTCGGATTTCGCCGGCGTGGAGCATCGCCTTGAGCCCGTGGCCGAGATTGACGGCGTGCAGTGGATCAACGACTCCAAGGCCACCAATGTCAACTCGTGCTGGTATGCCCTCGAGGCCATGAAGCGCCCCGTGGTGCTGATTCTCGGCGGCAAGGACAAGGGCAACGACTACACCGAGATTCTGCCGCTGGTGGAGCGCAAGGTCAAGGGCATCGTGGCCATGGGCAAGGACAACGCCAAGATTCTCGACTTCTTCGGCACGCACACCTCGCTGCCCGTCGTCGACACCCATTCGCTCGACGAGGCCGTCGGGGCCTGCCGCTCCATGGCCTCGGACGGCGACACCGTGCTGCTGTCGCCCTGCTGCGCCAGCTTCGACCTCTTCAAGAGCTACGAAGACCGCGGCACACGGTTCAAGGACGCCGTAAGACGCCTCGAATCATCGTCGGACACGAAATAAGAGCTTGTTTAATAATAAATGTGAACCCACAGGTTGTGGATTTTTAGTTAAATTGCTTTGAGTCAGAAGGAGTGTAGCTGTAGCTACACGAC
>CAYNXG010000168.1:0-1788 GCA_964401095.1 uncultured Bacteroides sp. | reverse complement strand
TCCCGAGCAGATGGCAGACAATGCCCGCGAGTTTATCAACACTCTGATCAAGCTCAAGCCCGCCACCGCCAAGGGTACATATATCAAGAGCATTTATCTTTCGAGCACCATGAGCCCCGGCCTTAAGGTCGATGCAAAATCGGTGGAAGCTTAAACCCATTAATCCCGCTTAAGACATGAAAAAGGAAGATAAAGCTTTAGTTATCGGCAAGATTGTCGAAACCCTCAAGGCATACAACGGCTTCTACCTGGTGGAGACCACCGGACTCGACGCCGAGAAGACCTCAGAGCTGCGCCGCGCCTGCAACAAGGCCGAGATCAAGCTCCTCGTGGTCAAGAACACCCTTCTCCACAAGGCCCTCGAACAGCTCGACGGCGACTTCACAGAGCTCTATCCCGCTCTGAAGGAATCGACATCGCTGATGTGCACCAACGTCGGCAATGCCCCCGCCAAGCTCCTCAAGGACTTCGTGAAGAAAGGCGACACTCTCCCCGCCCTCAAGGCCGCTTATGTTGAAGAGACCGTTTATTTCGGCGCAGACCAGCTCGACGCTCTCGCTTCCATCAAGAGCAAGCACGAACTCATCGCAGACGTTATCGCCCTGCTGCAGTCGCCCGCCAAGAATGTCGTTTCGGCCCTCACTTCGGGTGGCTCGAAGCTCCACGGCATCCTCGAGACGCTCTCCAACAAAGAATAAATTTCCTCCCCACCTAATCAGAATCAGAAACAAATAAAAATATAAAACAATGGCAGATTTAAAAGCTTTTGCTGAACAACTTGTTAACCTTACCGTTAAGGAAGTAAACGAACTCGCCCAGATCCTCAAAGAGGAATACGGTATCGAACCCGCCGCCGCCGCTGTAGCTGTTGCCGCCGGTCCCGCCGCAGGCCCCGTAGCTGAAGAAAAGACCTCGTTCGACGTTGTCCTCAAGTCGGCCGGTGCTAACAAGCTCCAGGTAGTCAAGAAAGTGAAGGACGTAGCCGGCCTCGGCCTCAAGGAAGCCAAGGAAATGGTTGACAACGCTCCCAGCGTAGTCAAGGAAGGCGCTACTAAAGACGAAGCCGAAGCCCTCAAGAAGGAGCTCGAAGAAGTCGGCGCTGAAGTCGAACTTAAATAATATTCCTGACACACAGGACAATGGGTTAAGAAAACTCCCTCCGGGAGTATTCTTAACCCCTTTGTGTCGTAGGTAAGCGGCCGTATTTTCACTCACATAAGACACAGCCCCGCCCGGGCATCGCTCCACGCCACATCGTATCTGCTTAAGTTCCCATCACTTTTACACGTTAACCTAATTTCATAGATGTCAGTTTCCACAGCTAAACCACGCATTAATTTTGCTTCGGTAAAGAATCCGCTTCCTTACCCTGACTTCCTTGAAGTGCAGCTGAAGTCGTTCCAGGACTTCCTCCAGCTCGACACTCCGCCGGAAAAACGCAATAACGAAGGTCTTTTCAAGGTCTTTGCCGAAAACTTCCCCATAGCCGATACTCGCAATAACTTCGTACTTGAGTTCCTCGACTATTACATCGATCCTCCCCGCTACACCATCGAGGAGTGTCTCGAACGTGGACTCACCTATTCGGTGCCTCTCAAGGCTAAACTGAAACTTTACTGCACCGATCCCGACCACGAAGACTTTGCTACTGAAATACAGGACGTGTATCTCGGCGCCATTCCTTACATGACCGAGAAGGGCACATTCGTCATCAACGGTGCCGAACGCGTCGTCGTGTCGCAGCTCCACCGCTCGCCCGGTGTGTTCTTCGGCCAGTCGACACATGCC
>CAYNXG010000167.1:0-1844 GCA_964401095.1 uncultured Bacteroides sp. | reverse complement strand
AATTTAACTAAAAATCCGCAACCTGTGGGTTCACATTTATTATTAAACAAGCTCTAATATCAGATGCCGGTGTATGTCGAGGGCGACAGGGCGTGGAGCTCGGCGCGCACGGCGTCGCTCACCTCGAGGGTGTCGATGAAGCGCGAGATGCTCTCGGCGGTAATGGCCTCGTTGGTGCGTGTGAGCTGCTTCAGCGTCTCGTAGGGTTTGGGATAACCCTCGCGGCGCAGGATGGTCTGTATGCCCTCGGCCACGACGGCCCAGTTGGCCTCAAGGTCGGCGTCGATGGCCGCACGGTTGAGCAGGAGCTTGCCGAGGCCCTTGAGCGTGGAGGCGATGGCAATGAGCATGTGGGCCAGGGGCACGCCGATGTTGCGCAGCACGGTGGAGTCGGTGAGGTCGCGCTGCAGACGCGATACGGGGAGCTTCGACGCCAGGTGGCCGAGAATGGCGTTGGCGATGCCGAGGTTGCCCTCGGAATTCTCGAAGTCGATGGGATTCACCTTGTGGGGCATGGCCGATGAACCCACCTCGCCGGCCTTGATCTGCTGCTTGAAGTAGTTCATCGATATGTACATCCACACATCGCGGTCGAGGTCGAGGATGATGGTGTTGATGCGGCGCAGGCAGTCGAATACAGCCGCGATATTGTCATAGTTGGATATCTGCGTGGTGAAAGCCTCGCGGTGAATCTTGAGCTTGTCGGCGAGGAAACCGTCGGCAAATCCGGCCCAGTCGATCGAGGGATATGCGGCGTGGTGGGCGTTGAAATTGCCTGTGGCGCCGCCGAATTTGCCCGAGAACTTCGTCGATGCAAGGATTTCGCTCTGCTCGGCTATGCGGTAGACAAATACGTCGAGCTCCTTGCCCAGGCGGGTGGGCGAAGCGGGCTGGCCGTGTGTGCGGGCGAGCATGGCCACGTCATCCCACTGCTCGGCGAGCTCCGACAGCTTGTCGCAAAGGCCCTGAAGGGCGGGCATGTACACGTCCTGGAGGGCGTCGAGCACCGACATGGGCACGGCCGTGTTGTTGATATCCTGCGATGTGAGGCCAAAGTGGATAAACTCCTTGTACTTTTCAAGGCCGCGCGCGTCAAACTGTTCCTTGAGGAAATATTCCACAGCCTTCACGTCGTGGTTAGTCGTGGCCTCGATGGTCTTGATGCGCATGGCGTCGTCGGTGGTGAAGTCGCGATAGATGTCGCGGAGCGAAGCCACGGCGTCGGGATCGATGCCTTCGAGCTGAGGCAGAGGAATTTCCGTCAGGGCGATGAAATACTCAACCTCGACTTTCACGCGATAGCGGATGAGGCCAAACTCCGAAAAATACTCGTCAAGACGCTCGCACTTCGAGCGGTAGCGGCCGTCGACAGGCGAGATAGCAGTCAGTGTTGTCAGTTCCATGAAGATATGAAATATCGGTTTAAAGTGCAAAATTACAAAATTTTGAACTGATTTGAAAGCTTTTCCGGCAGGATTGGCCCGGGATTATAATAAAATGCAACTACTCTCACGAGCAATTGCATCTCTAACCTATGATTCACTTATTGGTCAACATGGGGAATTGCTGACCGAGGACAAAGTTACATATCTTTTTTATAAAATGAACAGATTTTAAGTTATTTTTTGTATCATATACATAACTTAACAGAGGCGCATAAAGCGTCTCATCCGAGGGCCTGAACGGCATCTGTTTCAGGATAAGGTGGATAAGCGACTACAGTCCAAACAGTACACGGGTGATGGCAAAGCGTTTCAGTACATAGGCATACAGCAGCCATGGAATCGTCACGGGAGTTTGGGAGTTTGATTCAAAAATAATCTGTAAATAATTGGCTTTAAATT
>CAYNXG010000166.1:227-1876 GCA_964401095.1 uncultured Bacteroides sp. | reverse complement strand
CCGGCCTTGTGGATAAGACCCATGAGCTTGGAGTAGCTGAGGTCATGCTGACGGGCGGCGGCGTTGATACGCTGAATCCAGAGGGCACGGAAGTTGCCTTTTTTATCCTTACGGTCACGGTATGCGTAGGTGAGACCTTTTTCCCAGGTATTCTTGGCTACGGTCCACACGTTACGGCGGCATCCGAAGTAGCCGCGGGTGAGTTTGAGGATTTTTTTACGACGTGCGCGAGAGGCAACGTGATTTACTGATCTTGGCATTTTGTTTTACATTTTGAATGTCAGCGGCTGCTTGGGCGCTTGATGGGCTGACCATTCGGTTAATAAAAAATGATTATAAACTCGCGAATAGTAATCTTGAGAAATTAAGCTTGCGAATGCTTACTTGAGGGCCAGGAGAGCCTTTACGTTGTTCTCGTCAACTTTGGCAATGAGAGCGAAGTGGTCGAGATTGCGTTTCTGCTTCTTGGTCTTCTTGGTAAGAATGTGGCTGTGGTAAGCGTGTTTTCTCTTGATTTTTCCTGTTCCGGTAAGAGCGAATCTTTTTTTGGCACCGGAATTAGTTTTAATCTTCGGCATTTTGTTTGTTATTTTTGAGTATTATAATAATGTATCAGCTCGTGATACGTTTTTTACTTCTTTTTGGGCGAAATCATTATTATCATTCGCTTTCCCTCGAGGAGAGGCATCTGCTCCACTTTTCCGTAATCTTCCAGATCGTTGGCGAAGCGCAACAAAAGCACCTCACCCTGTTCCTTGAACAGTATCGAACGGCCCTTGAAGAATACGTAGGCTTTCACTTTAGCGCCTTCCTGCAGGAATCCTATCGCATGCTTGAGCTTGAAGTTGTAGTCGTGGTCGTCTGTCTGAGGGCCGAATCGAATCTCTTTCACTACTACCTTGGAAGCCTTGGCTTTTATTTCCTTCTGCTTTTTCTTCTGCTGATAGAGATATTTCTGATAGTCGAGAATCTTGCAGACAGGGGGATCGGCCTGTGCGGAAATTTCCACGAGGTCGAGTTCCTGTTCTTCTGCGATAGCGCGGGCCTGCTGAATGGTGTAAATGCCGGGGGTCACATTGTCGCCGACAAGACGCACTTCGCGTGCACGGATGTGCTCGTTGATATTATTGGGGTCTTTGGCGTTGCGGTCGGGCAAGCGACGGTCGCGCGGGCCGCGTGGGCCTGCTGTCTGCGGACGGGGTCCGGGGGTAAAGTGGGGCTTTTTCTCCATTCAGGGGGTTATTGATTAATAGAATTGTTCACCTCGTTAGTGATTTGCTCGGCAAAGTTAGCAATTTTCATCGAACCCCGGTCACCTTCTCCCTGTTTTCTTACAGAAACTTCGCCGTTGGCCTGTTCTTTTTCGCCTACGATGAGCAGATAAGGGATGCGTTTGAGTTCGTTATCGCGAATCTTGCGGCCGATTTTCTCATTACGGTCGTCGACTGTCACACGGATATCGGATTCTTCGAGCTTGGCTGCCACTTCGCGGGCATAGTCGTTGAATTTCTCGGAGATGGGAAGTATCACGGCCTGGTCGGGTGTCAGCCACAGGGGGAAGCGTCCGGCTGTGTGTTCGAGCAGCACGGCTACAAAGCGTTCCAGCGAACCGAAGGGCGCACGGTGAATCATCACGGGACGATGCTTCT
>CAYNXG010000166.1:0-217 GCA_964401095.1 uncultured Bacteroides sp. | reverse complement strand
GTCGGCGCCGGTGTATTCGAGCTGGAAGCGTTCGGGCAGGTTGTAGTCCACCTGAATTGTACCGAGCTGCCAGCGGCGGCCGATGGCGTCCTTCACCATAAAGTCGAGCTTCGGGCCATAGAAAGCGGCTTCGCCAAGTTCGGTGCGGGCGTTGAGGCCTTTTTCCTTGCAGGCTTCTATGATGGCCTGCTCGGCGAGGTGCCAGTTTTCGTCTGAG
>CAYNXG010000165.1:0-1885 GCA_964401095.1 uncultured Bacteroides sp. | reverse complement strand
CACGTATTCTCGACCCCAATATCGTGGGTGAGGAACACTACAATACCGCGCAGGCCGTTAAGCAGCTCCTGCAGAAGTATAACGAGCTTCAGGATATCATCGCCATCCTCGGCGTTGACGAGCTCTCGGATGAGGACAAGCTTGTGGTGTCGCGTGCCCGTCGCGCACAGCGCTTCCTGTCACAGCCGTTCCACGTGGCCGAGCAGTTTACCGGTCTTCCCGGCGTGCTCGTGCCTCTGAGCGAGACAATCCGCGGCTTCAAGATGATTCTCGACGGCCAGGTGGACGAATATCCCGAACAGGCCTTCCTCAACGTCGGCACAATCGACGAGGCTATCGAGAAGGGCAAGCGCCTGCTCGCCGAAGTAAAATAATCTGCCGGCGATAGAAAGCATCCAGTATTAACCGATAATCAAACGACATGACACTTAAAATCATATCAGCCGAAGAAATCGTATTTGAAGGCGAGGTCAAGTCAGTAACCCTGCCGGGTACGATGGGCGCTTTCACGGTGCTCCGCAATCACGCGTCGCTCGTGTCGACCCTTGCCAAGGGCAATATTGTCTTCACGGACGCCGACGGCAGCGAACAGACACGCGCCATCAGTGGCGGGCTTGCTGATGTTGATAACAATGTGGTGTCGGTATGTCTATATTAATGCGGCCATGACTCGTTATTTCAAAATATTGTTTATAGCCCTCATTGCTCTGCTGTGCCCCGTGGCGGTATCCGCCTCGGCCGATGCTCACGACAGCGAGGGTCACGGCAAGCTCAACCCGAAGGACATCATCTTCGAGCACCTCGGCGACGGTTATGGCTGGGAATATCCGTTCAACCACCATAAGCGCATTCCCCTCCCTATAATAGTATTCGGCTCCGACGGTCTCCACTGCTTCTCATCGGCGCGTGTGGCCGACGGAAAGGAATATAAGGACGGAAACGCCGTGTTCAAGATTGCCGGCAAGGACAGCGACCACAAAGGCAAGATCGTAGAGATTGTCAACGGCCGCGAGGAGCGCCCCTTCGACATCTCCATCACCAAGAATGTCTGTGCCCTGTTCATCGCCGTAATATTTGTAGCGGCCCTGCTTATATGGCTCGCCCGCCATCACAAGGCCAACGGCTTCAAGGCCCCCCGCAAGGGACTCGGCGCCATAGAGGCGCTGGTGGCGTTCATTTACGACGACGTCATCAAGTCGACCCTTGGCGCAAAGGCCCCGAAGTTTGCCCCTTATCTGCTCACAGTGTTCTTCTTCATTCTGGGCATGAATCTGCTGGGCCTTATCGTGGTATTCCCCGGCGGTGCCAACCTCACCGGCAATATAGCCGTGACACTGGTGCTGGCCGTGCTTACATTCCTTGTCACCAACATCTGGGGCAACAGGCACTATTGGAAAGAAATCTTCTGGCCCGATGTGCCCCTGTGGCTCAAGTTCCCCCTGCCTATCATGCCGGTTATCGAGATATTCGGCATGTTCACCAAGCCGGCCGCGCTCACAGTGCGTCTGTGCCATCCCATCGTACCGAGGAACCGACCGGGCCAGGGGCACTAACCGCTAACGATCCGCGGACCATCCGCGTTCAGGAGAAGGGAGGCGCCCATGAGCGCCGAGAGAGACGATTCCGTTCGGGCGGCGGCCGATGCCGTCAGCGCCGGCAAGGCCACGAAAGAGACCGTGGACGCGCTTCTGGGCCGCCCGCATCCCACGGCCGATTCGGCCATCGAACGCGGGCCCGCCACGCCCGAGGACCGCTTCGCCGAGCTGGCGCGCCTGACGAGTGCCTACATGGACGCGCCGGAGGAGGCCATGCTGCGCCGCGCCTTCGAGTTCGCCCGCGACGCCCACGCGGGCCAGTGCCGCAAGTCCGGCGAGCCTTTCAACAA
>CAYNXG010000164.1:0-1902 GCA_964401095.1 uncultured Bacteroides sp. | reverse complement strand
CCGGATACGTCAGAATCTTAAAATTTGTAAAAATAACCGCCGTCGCGAACTATTCCGCGTCGGCGGGTGTTTCATTAGTACAAAAGCGAAGATTGCTTTTCCATTGTAAAGAAATGTGATAATGATTGGTTTATCTAACGTGGCGGCGCCGGGAGGCAGCCGCCACGTTGGGTGTTATCTATGTCGGTGTGTTATTATAGTTTATTGTGTACGTTGCTTGTGTCGCCTTTCAGAATCTTGATGACGTTAATCGACGAGCGTATGATGCTGTTGGCCGATGCCGACACGCTGCCGCCGTTGGCGCGCATATCCTCGGCCTTGATGATTGAATTGCCCGATGCTGAGTAGCTGACCGTGCCGGCATGTCCCTCGAGCTTCACTACTGAGTTGCCCTGCGCGTCGGCGGTTACGGTGTTGATGGCTCCGCGCTTGAACGATGCGATGGAGTTGCCGTGCGTGTTGATGTCGAGTTTGTTGGCGTTAAGGTCGGGAATCTTGGTGCAGGAGTTGCCCGAGAGAGTCACGGTTACAGCGTCGCATGTGGCGCCTTCGTCGATTTTCACGATTGAGTTGCCCGAGGCGGTGATATCCACGGCGGGGATGTTCACGCCGGCGCTGAATTCGATATGTGCGTTGCCCGAGCCGTTGACGGTGAGCTTGCTGCCCGATACATTGCTTTCTACATCGATTTCAGAATTGCCCGAGGCATTGAACTTGCATACGCGCGGAGCTTTTACATATACCTTTACTTCGTCTTTCAGCTCGTTTTCGGTCGAGATGAACAGAGTGCCGTTCTTGAGAGTGAAATTAGCCTTGTCGAGGTCTTCTTTAGCGGCTTTTACCACAATTGATACTTTTGAAGCGCCGGTGTATTCCACCTCCACATTTCCCGAGGTGGTTATTGCGTCGAATGTGCCTTTTACAGTTACGGATTTTGTGGATTTCGGAGATGCCATGCATGAAACGGCCACAAGGAGAGAGCAAATGCCCGTAATGAATTTTTTCATAAGATGTTTTTTCAGGTTTTTGATTGTTTGTCTATAAGACGGCGCTACCGTGCCAAAAGTGACATGAGAATACGATGATTAACCTACTTTAACACTTGCGGCCGCATAATCCGCTTCGCCGTGACGGCTCTTTGCGTGGACGTGGAGTGCGCCGTAATATGTAAATTTGCGGCTATAGGGATTTTTTGCTACCTTTGCGGCAAATATTTACGAGATAAGATTATGTCACGTCCTGTTAGAGTTCGTTTCGCGCCGTCGCCCACGGGGCCCCTTCATATCGGAGGTGTGCGCACAGCATTATATAACTATCTTTTCGCCCGCCAGAACGGCGGCACCATGATTCTGCGTATAGAGGATACCGATTCACAGCGTTTTATCCCCGGAGCCGAGGATTATATCAACGAGGCACTGGCCTGGCTGGGCATCGGCATTGACGAAGGCGTGCGCGAAGGCGGCCCCTTCGGCCCCTACAAGCAGAGCGAGCGCCGCGACATCTACCGCGAGCATGTGAAGATGCTGCTCGACAACGGCCGTGCATACATCGCATTCGACACGCCCGCCGAGCTCGAGGCCAAGCGCGCCGAGGTGCCCAACTTCCAGTATGACGCCCACACACGCATGCAGATGCGCAACTCGCTCACCATGAGCCCCGACGAGGTGAAATCGCTCATCGACGCCGGCGAGAAGTATGTAGTGCGCTTCAAGGTGGAGCCGGGCCGCGACGTGGTGGTCGACGACCTGCTGCGCGGCCGCGTGGTCATAAAGAGCGATATCCTCGATGACAAGGTGCTCTACAAGAGCGCCGACGACCTGCCTACATATCACCTTGCCAACATCGTCGACGACCACCTCATGGAGGTGTCGCACGTAATCCGCGGCGAGGAATGGCTGCCCT
>CAYNXG010000163.1:0-1977 GCA_964401095.1 uncultured Bacteroides sp. | reverse complement strand
TATATTCCGTGCTCGAGAAAACGCCCTACGGCCGCCGCGAGCTGCATGCCGACGTATTCCGCCCCGACAACGACAGCGTGTATCCCGCGCTGATAATGATACACGGCGGAGGCTGGAACTCGGGCGACAAGAGCCTGCAGGAGCCGCTGGCCACGCGGATAGCCGCCCGCGGCTACGTCGCCATCCCCGTGGAATACCGACTGATACCCGAAGCGCTCTACCCCGCCGCGCTCCACGACATCAAGGCCGCCGTGAGATGGGCCAGGGAGAACGCCGACGCATACGGCATTGACCCCGACCGAATAGCGGTGTCGGGCTGCTCGGCCGGCGCGCAGCTGGCCACGCTGGCGGGCGTCACCAACGGCTCGCGGCGCCACGAGGGCGACAGACGCCGGCAGCGCTCGCAGAGCGACGTACAGGCCATAATCAACTTTGACGGCGTGGCCACGTTCGTATCGCCCTCCAACATAGCCGAGGCCCGCGAGAGCCTTGCCAAAAAGGGACGCCTAACCATCAGCTCCAAATGGCTCGGCGGCCTCTACGAGGACGCGGGCGAGAACTGGCGTGAGGCCTCGCCCGTGCTGTGGGTGACCGACCGCTCGGCGCCGATATGCTTCATAAGCAGCGGATTGCCCCGCTACAGCGACGGCCGCGACCAACTCGCCGACATCTACCGCACCAAGGGTCTGCACGCCGAGCGCCATGCCATCGACGTCGACATACATCCCTTCTGGTTTTTCCATCCGTGGATCGACACGGCCGCCGGCTATGCCACCGACTTTCTCGACCGCATGTTCAAACGGCAAGGCCGCTGATTATTTTTATGGAACGCGCGCACGATAATCGGCAAAAAATTCGTAATTTTGCACCCTATGAGTGAAAATTACAAATCGGTGTACGCCGCCGGAGCAGAAAACGGGCTCGTGCTGGGCCCGCTGATGTCGGTGGCTCTGCTGCTCACGGGCGCGTCGGCCTACAATATGCTGTACTTCCTGCCGGCGCTCGCGGCGATTTTCGCTGTGCCCGTAGCCGCCTATGTGATGCTGACCCGCGCCTGCAGGCTGCGGCCCGCGGCATCCACATTCTCGGCCCTGTGGCTCCAGGGAATATGCATGTTCTTCTTCGGCGGGCTGCTCATGGCTCTCGTGGCCTATGTGTCGCTGCGCTGGATATGGCCCTCGTATATCATTGACCAGATGAACAATGTGATTTCCGTGTACAGCTCTGTAGGCGACCCCACCGCCGCCGACGTAGCCTCGACGCTCAAGAAAATGATTGAGACCAAGACCGTGCCCACGGCCATAGACATAGCGCTCGAACTGATATACGTGGCCGTGTTCACCGGCTCGCTGCTGTCGATGGCGCTCTCGGCGCTGGCGCGCGCGTTAAACCGCTCGCCGCGGCCTCCCAAATTCCCGAACCAATAAAACCCACACGCAATGGACATATCGATTGTCGTACCTTTATATAATGAAGCCGAATCGCTGCCCGAGCTGGCGGCATGGATCAAGCGCGTCATGGAGGCCAACGGATTCTCCTACGAGGTGATTTTGTCAACGACGGCTCCACCGACGATTCCTGGAAAGTAATCAAGGAACTCGGCACCGCCAATCCCGCAATACGCGGAGTGGCATTCCGCCGCAACTACGGCAAGTCGCCCGCGCTCAACACGGGATTTGCACGCGCCCGCGGCAACGTGGTCATCACGATGGACGCCGACCTGCAGGACTCGCCCGACGAGATTCCCGAGCTCTACCGCATGATCACCGAGGACGGCTACGACCTGGTGTCGGGCTACAAGCAGAAACGCTACGACCCGCTGTCAAAGACAATCCCCACCAAGCTGTTCAACGCTACAGCCCGCAAGGTGACGGGCATCAAGAACCTGCACGACTTCAACTGCGGCCTCAAGGCCTACCGCAACAAGGTGGTGAAACACATCGAGGTGTACGGCGACATGCACCGCTACATCCCCTA
>CAYNXG010000162.1:0-1984 GCA_964401095.1 uncultured Bacteroides sp. | reverse complement strand
GATTCAAACTCTGATAAATAACAGATAATTAAAAGCAATAAAAACCTTTATAAACGACTCAGAGTCCTCCGGATATTGTTCCGAAGGACTCTGAATATTGTTCGCCCAGCATGTATTCAGTCTAACAGGTGAAAGTCCTCGGCACGCCCGATAGCGGGAAGTGCGCAGCCAAAGACAAGGGTGTTCCCCGCGAGGGGGAATCTGAAGGAAGTCGGCGGCAAACGTCTGGCCTGACGTACAGAAACTTGATACCAAGGCAGTCCAAGGTGGGTAAGGTTGCAACAGAAACTGAAGCCCGATAGCTATACGGAACCGCGGCTGTAAATCAAGCAGGTATAAGACGGAAAGACTATGGAATACTTAACTGGGGAGGTCTCACGGACACGACAGAGGTCGAATTTATCCGAAGCGTGGAGTAAAGCTTGCCGTGAGAAGTCAGCCGAGACCATAGTACCTGCCGAGGATAGCGGCAGGGAAGGGTCGAACCTAACCGAAGTGAAACCGACAAACACTATCTCATGAAAGGAAGAATGCAGAAAATATCATCCCAAGATGACAACCGCCCTCCGAAGAATAGGCCGGAAGCCGAAGGCTACGAGGGGGTGCAGACTTACATGCGCGTGGTGGACGGGTATTTCACAATGGAGCAACCTAAAACGGAGTACCCTCTGATGGAACAAATTCTGTCACCTGCCAATCTGAACGCCGCCTACCTACAAGTTAAGCGCAACGGCGGAGCGGCAGGAGTAGACAGAATGAGTTGCGAACGCCTGCTCGGCTATCTTATAGAGCATGGCGAGGGACTGAAAGAGAGTATTCGCCAAAGGACATATCGTCCGAACCCCGTCCGTAGGGTTGAAATACCCAAGGACAACGGCAAGAAACGCCAGCTGGGCATCCCCACGGTAGTGGATAGAATGATACAGCAGGCTATTGCCCAAGTGCTGACCCCAATCTATGAACGTCAGTTCAGTGACGGGAGTTACGGCTTCCGACCGCGGCGAGGAGCGCACGGAGCATTGGTCAAAGCGTGCGAGATAGCAAACAAAGGTTACCACTATGCGGTGGATATAGACCTTGAACGCTTTTTCGACACGGTAGACCACTCCAAACTGATAGAGATACTGCAACGTACGATAAAAGACAATGCGGTAATCTCCCTCATCCACCGCTACCTCAATGCAGGAGTCATGGCAGGAGGCAGATATGAAGCGACCCGAGAGGGAACACCGCAAGGCGGACCTTTGAGTCCACTTCTTGCCAACATCCTGCTCAACGAACTCGACAAGGAACTCGAGCGGCGCGGACATCCCTTTGTCCGTTACGCAGATGACGGCCTTATCTTCTGCAAGAGCAGACGGGCCGCCGAACGCGTCCGCGACAGCATCACCAGGTTCATAGAAAGTCGGTTGAAACTCCGCGTCAACCGCGAAAAGACCGAATGTGCCTACATAGGCCGACTGAAATTCCTCGGCTACGGCTTTTACGTCCGCAACGGCAAATGCCGTCTGCGGCTGCATCAGAAATCCGAAGCCAAAATGCGTCGACGGCTCAAAGAAATTACTTCAAGGAGTAACGGAATGGGCTATCAGCGGCGCAAGGACACCCTTCGGCAATACCTGCGGGGATGGACGGAATACTATCGGCTCGCAGATATGGGCACTAAAGTCAAAGAAATCGACCAATGGCTACGCCGCCGCATCCGCATGTGTATATGGAAATCGTGGAAACGCTGTAAAACGCGTATCCGCAACCTTATACGATGCGGTATAGACAAGCAGAAAGCCTATGAATGGGGCAACACGAGCAAGGGATATTGGCGCATAGCCGACAGCTGGATACTGCACCGCGCAATTAACACGGAAGCACTCCACCGCCAAGGCTATGACTGGATAGGTTGTTACTATACAGCGTCAACGCTGCCGAAAAGTTAGGAACCGCCGTATGCCGAACGGCACGTACGGTGGTGTGAGAGGTCGGTAAA
>CAYNXG010000161.1:0-2043 GCA_964401095.1 uncultured Bacteroides sp. | reverse complement strand
ACATAATCCTCGAGAATGAGGCGAAATCTTAAATGAAAGTGCCGTGGCCGAGGGCGAACATTTTTAAGGATAAGGTTGTTTATGTTAAAAATTAATATTAACTTTGCGCGGTAAAAACACGCCGTTGAGGCAATATAATTAGCATCACATACAGTCCGGAAGGCTGCGGCCCCGGCGACGGTTCTGACAAACGATGTCATTCCGTCATATAAAACTACCTTCCTCCGTCAAATCTTTATTTTTAGGCACTATGCCCGCTCTGCGCGACAGCCAAGGTGTCAATGTAGATTAAATTTATGTATAATATATCCGAATTGGAACAAATGGCCGACGGCGACCTTAAAAAAGTTGCCGAGGACATGAGCTTGAAGAAAATAGATCTTAACGACAAGCAGGAACTGATATATCGTATTCTCGACGAGCAGGCGATTGTCGGTGCGGCCACCCGTGCCGCCAAACAGCGCGAGTCGGATAAGGACGAACCCAAAAAACGCACACGAAAGAAAAAAGATACCGAGGCCCGCGCCGAAGGTGAGCCCGCCGCAGCCGCAGCCACGGCCAAGGCGACCAAGAGCACCGCGAAGGATGCAGAGGCCGCCGAGGACGCCGCAGCCGATGCTAAAGAGCCCAAGGCCGAGCAGCCCAAGAAACGCCGCGGCCGTCCCTCCAAGAAGGAGCTGGCCGAGCGTCAGGCCCTCGAGGCAGCGGCCGATGCCGCTGCAGCCGAGCCTGCCGCAGCTGATGCCGAGCCCGAGGCCAAGACAGACGAGCCTGCGGCTGTAGCCGCTCCCGCCTTATCGGACAATCCCGACATGCCCGAGCCCGTGGCTGCCGAAGGCGATGATGCCGCCGCACACCGCGACGCGGCCCGGCCTCATGCCGATTTCCGTCCGAAGGGCGATTTCAGCTCGTTCTTCCCCCGTGGCGAGGGCCGCAAGTTCGTGCCCCGCAGCCAGCAGGAGAAAGAGCAGGCTCAGACCCAGCAGCCGCAACAGGCAGCGCCTCAGCGCCGTCAGCAGCCCGAACCTGCACCCCAGCCCCAGGCACCCGCCGGCCCCATCACGCTCATCGAGCCCGGCCAGCCCGTGCCGCAGCAGCAACAGGGCAAGAAAAAGAAAAACAAGAATAACGCCCAGCCGCAGGTATATGCCGACCAGCGTCTGCAGCCCTCCCAGCGATATGACTTCGAGGACTTCCTCCAGACTCAGGGTGTACTCGAAATCGAGCCCCAGGGCCACGGATTCCTGCGTTCGTGCGACTATAACTACCTGCCGTCGCCCGATGACGTGCTTGTGACTCAACAGCAGATAAAGATGTACGGCCTCAAGCCCGGCGACGTGGTGGAGGCTACCATACGCCCGCCCAAGGAAGGCGAGAAATACTTCCCCATGACGCGTGTGCTGCACGTCAACGGACGCTCGCTCGACTTTATCCGCGACCGCAAACCCTTCGAGCACCTTACGCCGCTCTTCCCCGATGAAAAATTCGATCTCACCGGCGGCGCCACCACCTGCAACATCTCCACACGCGTGGTTGACATGTTCGCCCCTATCGGCAAGGGCCAGCGCGCACTCATCGTGGCTCCTCCCAAGACCGGTAAGACGCTCCTTCTCAAAGACATCGCAAACGCCATAGCGGAGAACCACCCCGAGACATACATCATGATTCTCCTCATTGACGAACGCCCCGAGGAAGTGACCGACATGATACGCAGTGTCAATGCCGAGGTGATAGCCTCGACATTCGACGAGCCCGCCGACCGCCACGTGCGCATCGCCGGAATTGTGCTCGAAAAAGCCAAGCGCATGGTTGAATGCGGCCACGACGTGGTGGTGCTTCTCGACTCTATAACGCGCCTTGCCCGCGCCTATAACACCGTGGCCCCCGCATCGGGCAAAATCCTGTCGGGCGGTGTCGACGCCAACGCCCCTCAGAAGCCCAAACGCTTTTTCGGCGCCGCGCGCAATATCGAAGGCGGCGGCTCGCTCACCATCATCGCCACAGCGCTCACCGAGACATCGTCGAAGATGGACGAAGTGATCT
>CAYNXG010000160.1:0-2112 GCA_964401095.1 uncultured Bacteroides sp. | reverse complement strand
AAATTAATCCGAGAAGATAACAGACAGGCGTATTATTTGCCGTAATACCTATTTACAACGGTGGAAAAAATGACGGAAATGGCGTACATCTCATTTTTCCTGAAAGCCATATAGCCCTGGCTGATGGCATATTAGCATCTTTCCCCTCAAAAATGAAAAGAGCCCGGCACAATACCGGACTCTTTCAACAGAATAAGCTCATGATTTCAATTCAACCGTGCCTCAGCGCGAGCCTGCCGAGTAGTTGGGGGCCTCGGCTGTGATGGCTACGTCGTGGGGATGGCTCTCGGCCACGCCGGCATTGGTGATGCGTGTGAAGCGTGCGCTGTGCAGGGCCTCGATGGTGGGAGCGCCGCAATAGCCCATGCCGGCACGCAGGCCGCCGAGCATCTGGTAGACCACCTCGTAGAGCGAACCCTTGAAGGGCACGCGGGCGGCGATACCCTCGGGAACGAGCTTCTTTGCATCGGTCTCGGCGCCCTGGAAGTAGCGGTCTTTCGAGCCTTTTTCCATGGCCTCGAGCGAGCCCATGCCGCGATAGGTCTTGTATTTGCGGCCGTTGAAGATGATGGTGTCGCCGGGCGATTCCTCCACGCCGGCGAGCATGCCGCCGAGCATCACGGAGTGGGCGCCTGCGGCAAGGGCCTTGACGATATCGCCCGAGTAGCGTATGCCGCCGTCGGCAATCAGGGGCACGCCCGTGCCTTCGAGGGCCTTGGCCACGTCATATACGGCCGACAGCTGGGGCACGCCCACGCCGGCGATGATGCGGGTGGTGCAGATCGAGCCCGGGCCGATGCCGACCTTAACGCCGTCGGCGCCGTTTTCAACGAGGAAGCGGGCAGCCTCGCCGGTGGCGATATTACCCACAACGACATCTATGCCAGGGAATGCGGCCTTGACGTCGCGGAGCACGCCTACCACGCCGGCCGAATGTCCGTGGGCCGTGTCAATGACGATAGCGTCGACGCCGGCCTTTACGAGGGCCTCGGCGCGCACGAGCGAGTCGGGGGTGACGCCTATGCCGGCGGCTACGCGCAGACGGCCCAGATTATCCTTACAGGCAAAGGGCTTGTCCTTGGCCTTGGTTATATCTTTATATGTAACGAGTCCCACAAGACGGCCGTTGCCGTCGATCACGGGGAGTTTTTCAATTTTATGACGCTGGAGGATGCGTGCGGCTTCCTCGAGGCTGGTGGCCTGAGTGGTGGTTATGAGGCCCTCGGTGGTCATCACCTCGTCGATGGGGCGCGCGGGGTCGCTCTCGAAGCGCAGGTCGCGGTTGGTGACGATGCCTGTGAGGCGTCCCTCGTCGTCCACCACGGGAATACCGCCGATGTGGTATTCCTCCATCATGCGGAGGGCGTCGGCGACAGTGGAGCCGCGGCGGATAGTCACGGGATCATAAATCATGCCGTTTTCAGCGCGCTTCACGGCGTGTACCTGGCGCGCCTGCTCGGCTATAGGCATATTCTTGTGAATAACGCCGAGACCGCCCTCGCGGGCAATGGCAATAGCCAGCTGCGCCTCTGTCACGGTATCCATCGCGGCCGACACGATAGGCACGTTCAAGGCGATGTTGCGTGAAAAGCGGGTGCTGAGATTAACGTTACGGGGGAGAACTTCCGAATAGGCCGGAATAAGCAGGACGTCGTCGAAAGTGAGACCATCCATCACTACTCTATCTGCAATAAACGACATATGACTTGAATTGAATTTATTGCACGCAAAGTTACAAATTTTTCATGAATAAATTTTCCGACGGATATATTTTTTTTTGAAATTTCGCGATATGATGCTCCGCGAATGAGGATTTCTTGCTAATTTTAGCCCCGATACATTTTTTGAATGACCAATCGACAAGTTTACCGTGACTAAAATCATCCTGACAGCATTTTTATTTCTGACGGCGCTCACCGCCGCAGGCGCCGCGCCCGACATTCCGCGCGACACATCGTTCACAGTCAGCTCCACGGCCGTGAAGATACACAAGAAGCATCCCGAGGCCGTGGTGGCTGTGGCCGACATGGATGGGCTGCGCGAACACCGCGACGTGGTATATTCCGTGCTCGAGAAAACGCCCTACGGCCGCCGCGAGCTGCATGCCGACGT
>CAYNXG010000159.1:0-2144 GCA_964401095.1 uncultured Bacteroides sp. | reverse complement strand
TTGCGATAGGATTTCAGTTCCTTTTCCGGAAACCGGGCTATCGCCTTGTCAAATTCTCTGAGTATCGCGGCTGTGTCGTCGGGCAATGCTCCCGTGATTGGTACCGTATTGGAGATATGATGACCGAGAAGGTTGACGCGAATCTTCAATCTGTCGATTAGCGTCCGCATCTCCATCAGTCGCTCTATCTCCGGTTCCTCCATATATGTACCCTCCTGGACCTCATGATATAACTGCGATTCCGGGAAAATCGTCAGGGACACTATGTTGATGATGCATGGATGGAGTCGGTTAAGCACATCAGCTGTCGCAACCGCGCTTGCCTCGCCGTTGCCCTTGCCGCCGAGTCCATTGAGATAGAAGACATTGTAGCGGATTCCTGCCTGGTCGAGTTTTGAAAGCTGTTCCAAAATATCGGCGGCATGGTATCCTTTGTTCATCCGCTCCAATGTCGGGTCATGGGCGGTCTCTATGCCTATGTTGATGCTGTCGAGTTTCAGATGGTGGAGATTCTTCAGTTCCTCAACAGTCTTGGGCGTGATGTCTGTGACGCGGGCGAACATTCCGAACGATACCATGTGCGGAAGATATTTTCTCAGCAGCAAAGCGACATCCATGAGTCTGTTGTAACTCAGCGCGAAAGGATTCGCGCCTGTGATATAGACTCGCCGTGCGCGAGGCTGCCACCGGCGGATTACTTTAAGGTCTTCCTCTACCTCCGAAAGCGGAGACATTCGGAATGGAGTTCCGTGGTAAAGGCTACAAAACTTGCACTTGTGCCATGTGCAGCCGGAGGTGAGTTGCAGGAGCTGGGAGTTGGCTTCGTATGGCGGTCGCCACACCTGCCCGGTGAAATGTAGTTCCGGATATAGCATATCTCGATAATTATTATTAATTTTACAGCGCAAAATTAGGTGATTATCAGAGCTAAAGCAACGACTTACCGAGAGGTTTGACCCTTACCTAAAAGTTTGTTTTACTCGTTATCAGCCTGTTTTGCACGACCGGATATGGCAAAAAAATTAGACTACGAATATTGCAAGGCCGCCCCGATGCTCGAATGGCTCGGCAACAAATGGACGTTGGTGGTTCTCGTGAAGATTTCCGAGAACGAGCCGGTGCGCTTCAACGAGTTGTACCGCAACATCCCGTCGGTATCGGAGAAGGTGCTGTCGCAGGTTCTCCGCCAACTGACCGCCGACGGCATAATCCGCCGTGAACTGTTCCCCGACGTGCCGCCCCGTACGGAATATTCCGTCACCGACTTCGGCAGAACCCTCTTGCCACACGTCAAAGCCCTCATCACCTGGGGCCGCACCAACTTCGACACCATAATGTCAAACCGCCAAAAAACAGAAAGCAACTTGTTCCCTCCGAAATAAAGAATATGGCCTGTTCACCTGAATTTATAGAGTTCGTTTGCGACGTGCTTGCTCCTTTGGGAGAGGTACGGAGCCGCAAGATGATGGGAGATTATGTCATTTATGTTAATGAAAAATGCGTGATAACGGCCTGCGACAATATCGCCTATGTCAAGAAGTTGCCTATCATTGCAGATTTGATGGCTAATGCCGAATGTGGTTGCCCTTATGAAGGCGCTAAAGAAGCTTATATTCTTGATTTCCGAGACCTGCATAAAACATTAAAGGTTATATCGACTTTGTGGGGAGAACTGCCTTTCCCTAAATCCCGCAAAAAATAGTATGCCATATATATCAATCGAAAGCGGCAGGCTGACCGCTGAACAGAAAAGAGAGCTAATTGAGCGGCTGACAGCAACTGCATCCGAGATTCTTTGCAGAGCAAAGCGCTTCGCGTATTCCCATATCCCGGAGCAGTTCTTCACCGTTACCATCAAGGAACTGCCCGACGAAAAGTTCTTTGCTTTGCAAAGCGCTAAAGCGATGACGGTATCGGCGGCAAGTCAATCGACGAGATAAAACGCAACTACAACGGATGAAAGTTATAGGAATCAACGGAAGTGCCCGGAGGGACGGCAATACAGCTTTGATTATCGGCAAGGTATTTGAAGAACTCAATAAAGAGATGATTGTCGTTGGCTCTACCTACTGGAATATGGTCTATGGCAAGAATATCGGTGATGTACTACACGATGACGAAGGTATAGCAAATATGCGCAACCT
>CAYNXG010000158.1:503-2267 GCA_964401095.1 uncultured Bacteroides sp. | reverse complement strand
CGTTCCCGAAAGCGAGTGCAAAGTTACACCCTTTTTTCTTTCCCACCAAATTTTTCAGCGACTTTTTTATGCTTTAAAACATACTTTTTTCAACCCCATTTGAAAATCAAGCACTTACAAAACCACATTTTTTCGCCAAAACCACACTTTCCCGCACCAACATCCCCAAAAGGCCCCGAAAACCCTCCCCCACCCCGCCAAATTTTTTCTTTACACATTTTCACATTCCACCCATTTTCGCAGCCCGCAGGGGCCGCGGAGAATGAAAAATTTGATTGTCGGGTCGGAATTTCTTCGTAAATTTGCATTGTCAGCCGGCGGGGAACCGGTCCGGCACAATCAATTTAGATTTCATATATTAAGTATGTGTCCGAAATTATTTATGTATTGCCTCATAAATTATGCGGCGAACTTCAGAATCCGGCTTCAGTTATAATGGAACCTCATTACGCCAGCAACCGGACTCTAAATTTCACTCACATACTTCACAATCAAATACGATAAATAATTTTGAATACATTCTTAATGAAAAAAATTTCCATATTATGCGGCGCCCTTCTCATGGGGCTGCCGGCCATGTCGCAGACGCTTGACATCAGGTGGCATAATGAAGCCTCGGACACGCTGCGCATCACCGAATTGCTGAAATCCGCCGAAAAGATTCAGGCGGCCACGCCGTCGGAGCGCACGGCATGGTTCGGACGCCGGCTCGAGGGCACGCCCTACGTGGCCCACACGCTCGAGGGCGACAGGGAGATGCTGACGGTGAATCTCGACGAGCTGGACTGCACCACGTTTGTTGAAAACGCCCTTGCGCTGGCCTACACGTGCGGCGAGCGCCGTTCGGGATGGCAGGATTTCGTGTACAACCTGCGGCGGATGCGCTATCGCAACGGCGAGGTGAACGGATATGCGTCGCGCCTGCATTACATCTGCGACTGGGCGATGGACAATATCCACCGCGGCAATCTTGTGGACGTGACGCCCTTGATTTCCAAGGCCCGGTATGTGGTGAGGAGCATCGACTTCATGTCGGGCCACCGCGACAGCTACAAGGCCCTGGCGGATTCCGCCGAGCTGGCTCGCATCCGCAGCATAGAGAACGGCTACCGCAACCATCGCTTCCCGTATATCAAGACGGCCGACCTGGCCTCGAAGGAGGTGGTGTCGGCGCTGCGCGAGGGCGACATCCTGGCGTTTGTGAGCAATATGAAGGACCTCGACGTGACCCACATGGGCATGGTGGTGATCGAGGACGGCACGCCGAAGGCGCTGCACGCGTCCATGTCGAACGGCCGGGTGGAGATAGCGCGCGGCACGCTGTACGACTTCGTGAAGCGCAACCGCGGCTGGATAGGCGTACGCATATTCCGCCTCAAGGAATAGCGCCACGGGGCGGCGCCTCCCGTAAACGGCAAAACCGACAGAAACATCAAAAAAACTCCGCGACGCACGGGCATCGCGGAGTTTTTATTTATACGGGTTATACGCGGATATTAGTTGCGCTTGGTCTTTTTGCCATAGCCATAGCGGGCGGCGGCGCCGAGCTCTTCTTCGATGCGGAGGAGCTGGTTGTACTTGGCCATACGGTCGGAACGCGAAGCCGAGCCGGTCTTGATCTGTCCGGCGTTGGTGGCAACGGCGATGTCGGCGATGGTTGCATCTTCGGTTTCGCCCGAACGGTGCGAGATAACGGCGGTGTAGCCGTTGCGCTGAGCGAGTTCAACGGCGCGGAGGGTCTCGGTGAGCGAGCCGATCTGGTTA
>CAYNXG010000158.1:0-493 GCA_964401095.1 uncultured Bacteroides sp. | reverse complement strand
GAGTTGGCGCAGCCTTCCTCGATGCCGCGGGTGAGGTACTTGACGTTGGTAACGAAGAGGTCGTCGCCCACGAGCTGGCACTTGTTGCCGATGAGGTCGGTGAGGATCTTCCAGCCTTCCCAGTCGTTTTCAGCCATACCGTCCTCGATAGAGTCGATGGGGTACTTTTCAACGAGGGCCTGGAGGAACTTGGCCTGCTCTTCGGAGGTGAGCTTGGGAGCGTCGGCACCCTGCTTCCAGGTGTAGTCGTAAACGCCGTCCTTGTAGAATTCCGACGAAGCGCAGTCGAGGCCGATAGTAACGTCCTTGCCGGGAACATAACCGGCGAGCTCGATAGCCTTGATGATTACGCTGAGGGCATCTTCGGTGCCGTCGAGAGCGGGAGCGAAGCCGCCTTCGTCGCCCACGGCTGTGGAGAGGCCGCGTTCGTGGAGCACCTTCTTGAGGTTGTGGAATACTTCTGTGCCCATGCGGATGCCTTCGTGGAACGAGG
>CAYNXG010000157.1:1117-2337 GCA_964401095.1 uncultured Bacteroides sp. | reverse complement strand
CCGTGCGCATCCTCGGCGACATAACACCCGAGAAAGTGCGCATCCTTCAGGAAGCCGATGATATCTTCATCAGCGGCCTGCGCTCATGGGGACTCTACGACAAGGTGTGGCAGGCAGGCGTGATACTGCTGCCCGTGCAGAGCGTGGGAGTCATGGGCGACGAACGCACCTACGAAAGCGCCGTAGCCCTCAGAGCGGTCACATCAACCGACGCCATGACCGCCGACTGGGCCCACCTCCCCTACGAGTTCCTTGCCAAAGTATCAAACGACATCATCAACAAAGTCCGAGGAGTCAACCGTGTAACTTATGACATCTCGTCCAAACCGCCGGCAACAATCGAGTGGGAATAAAATTTTGCTTTGTTCACATTATTTAAAACAAATGTGAACTAATGTAAGAATTATTTTTATCAACTTTGCACTGAATACTCAAAATCAATATAAAACTCTAATATATACAATTTACTCTGATGAAAAAGAGTCCTCTGCAGAAAGCCCGTGCGGCTTATCAACCCAAACTTCCCATCGTCCTCACCGGCGCTGTAAAAGCCGTTGAAGGAAAACCCACCCAGAGCGTAGCAGATCAGGCCGAAATCGAACGCCTTTTCCCCAATACCTACGGTCTCCCCGAACTCCGATTTGAAAAAAACACCACACCCTCCGCAGGCAAGCCCATCAACGTAGGCGTAATCCTCTCAGGCGGCCAGGCCCCCGGCGGTCATAACGTAATCAGCGGTCTCTTTGACGGCATCAAGAAAATCCACCGCGACAGCCGCCTCTTCGGCTTCCTCATGGGCCCCGGCGGTCTCGTTGACCACAAATATATCGAACTGACATCGGCCATCATCGACGAATACCGCAATACCGGCGGTTTCGATATCATCGGTTCGGGCCGCACAAAGCTCGAGACCAAAGAACAGTTTGACAAAGGCCTCGAAATCTGCAAGGAACTCGGCATCCGCGCCCTCGTTATCATCGGTGGCGATGACTCCAACACCAACGCCGCCGTTCTCGCCGAATACTACAAAGGCATCAATGCCGGCGTACAGGTAATCGGCTGCCCCAAGACCATCGACGGTGACCTCAAGAACGAATGCATCGAAACCTCCTTCGGCTTCGATACCGCCACAAAGGTTTACTCTGAAGTAATCGGCAACATACAGCGCGACTGCAACTCGGCAAAGAAATACTGGCACTTCATCAAGCTCATGGGCCGCT
>CAYNXG010000157.1:0-1107 GCA_964401095.1 uncultured Bacteroides sp. | reverse complement strand
CTCTTGAATGCGCCCTCAAGACTCAGCCCAACATCTGCATCATCTCAGAGGAGGTAGAGGCCAAGAACATGACTCTCGATGATGTGGTCAACCACATCGCCGACGTTGTGGCAGCCCGTGCCAAGGAAGGAAACAACTTCGGCACTGTCCTCGTTCCCGAAGGCCTTATCGAGTTCATCCCCGCCATCAAGAAGCTCATTGCCGAGCTCAACAACATCCTCGCCGCAAATGCCGAGCAGACCGCAGGCATGAACGCCGCCGAGCTTGAGAAATTCATCATCTCCCACCTCTCCGAGCAAAACGCCGCCACACTGGCCACACTGCCCGAAAGCGTCGCACGCCAGCTTATGCTTGACCGCGACCCCCACGGAAACGTACAGGTATCGCTCATCGAGACCGAAAAGCTCCTCAGCGACATGGTGGGCAAGCGCCTCGCTCAGATGGCCGCAGAAAATAAATACGACGGCAAATACTCAGCCCTTCACCACTTCTTCGGCTACGAAGGCCGCTGCGCCGATCCCTCAAACTTCGACGCCGACTACTGCTACGCCCTCGGCTACAACGCAGCTTGCCTCATCAACGCCGGCGTTACAGGCTACATGTCCTCGATACGCAACCTGGTGAAGCCCTCCGTTCAATGGATTGCCGGCGGTATACCCATCACCATGATGATGAACATCGAACACCGCAACGGCGCCGACAAACCCGTTATCCAGAAGGCCCTCGTAAAACTCGACGGTGCACCCTTCCTCAAATTCGCCGCTCAGCGCGAAGACTGGGAAATGAACACCTGCTACGTTTACCCCGGCCCCATCCAGTACTTCGGCCCCGCTGAGGTTTGCGACCAGCCCTCGCTCACACTCCGCTACGAACATCAGTCGAAATAATATTCCCGACTCTCAGCTTGCAGAGCCTGCCCTCGGGGAGCAACAACGCTCAGGGCAGGCTCTTTTATATACACGTCCAAAGGTCAAAAACCGCACTTCGTTAACACAAATTAAGACTATTGATAAGGTCAAATCAGCGACAAATTACTACCTTTGCACCGCAAACAAGGAGCGATGCTCGAGTGGCTGAAGAGGCACGCCTGGAAAGCGTGTAAACGTC
>CAYNXG010000156.1:0-2398 GCA_964401095.1 uncultured Bacteroides sp. | reverse complement strand
TCGGATTGTAAAAGAGTGAAAAACGTCATAAAAAAGTGACGCGCGAGGGCTCCCACTTGTCGAGCGGCGCATGGGCCCTGACCACATAGCCGATGGGGATGACGTCGAACGGCAGCAGATTGTCGGCCGGCTTCAGTATCGATTTCACGGCGTCCATGCGGTCGGTGTGCGGATAGACGCTGGTCCATACCGCGCCGAGATTCAGGGCGTGGGCGGCGAGCAGTATGTTCTCGGATGCCGCCGACAGGTCCTGTACCCACAGGGTGGAGTCGTCGCCTTTGAGAAAACGGTTTTTGTCGCCGCATACCACGATGGCCAGCGATGCGTCGGCAGCCATCTTGCAGTAGGGCAGCGCCGATGCGAGCCGGTGCAGGAGATCGCGATTGCGCACTACGATGAAATGCCATGGCCTGCGGTCTACCGCCGTGGGGGCGGCCATGGCCGCGTGCAGGATAGTGTTGAGGTCGCGGTCTGATACAGACCGCTCGGGGTCAAAGCTGCGGTGGCTTGTGCGGGTGAGGATGTTCTCAATCGCTTCGTTGTTTATATAATCCGTATTGTCCATATCAGAAACTTTGTGTGTTATTACTTTTCTAACTGATATCGGCGCCCGATGGTTCATGCGCATATACGGTAAAAGCCGCCCGGAGGCGGCTTTTTTACAGGTTTTACAGGCGTTCTTGCGGATACGTTATTTAACGCGGGCCAGAATAAGCGCCGAGGTGGGGGCTACTGTGAGCTTGCCGCCGCGGGTGGTGTCGAAGCCTTCGGCCACGAGGCGGCCGTCGCGGGCAACGACTGTCCAGTCGCCTTTGGGTATCTTGACCTCGCGGGGTTCCGACGAGCCGTTGAACACGAGTTTGATTTCCTTCCATTCGTCGCCGTTGGCGTTGTTGCGGATAGAGTAGGAGATAAGGTTGGGTGTGTCGGTCTTGTCGAATACAATGTTGCGGGCGATATCCTCGGCCGTGGTCATGCGGAAGGCGGGGTGAGCCTTGCGCAGGGCTATGAGCTGGCGATAGTATTCATACTGGTCGGCGTTGGTGTGCTTGAGGTTCCAGTTTATAGCGTTGATCGAGTCGGGCGACTTGTAGGAGTTGTGCACGCCCTTCTTGTCGCGGAACAGCTCCTCGCCGGCAAACATGAACGGGGTGCCTTGCGAGGTGAACACGATGGTCTGGGCAAGGCGTGCGGCGCGCTGGCGCTCAGCCTCGGTGGAGCCGGGCATCGACTTGGCCAGCTTGTCGGTCAGCATCAGGTCGTCATGACAACTTACATAGTTTATTATCATCTCGGGCGAGGCAGCGTAGGCAAACTTTGAGTTGTTGCCCTTCGAGTAGTCGACCTGGGGATGCGCGGTGGCGGCCACGATGCCGATTTTCACTGTCTCCTCGTTGCCGGGCTTGCCGGTGGCGAATCCGCGGTCTTCGGCGCTCGAATAGTGGCCCTTCACGGCGTCGCGGATGTCATCGGAGAATACGGCGATGCCGTCCATCTTGCTCACGTTTTCCTTGAGCGCGCGGCGTTCTACGGGCAGGGGCGACTCGCCGGCTGTCCAGCCTTCGCCGTACACGAATATCGAGGGGTCGATTTTTTTCAGCTCGGCGGCTACGCGGTTCATGGTATCGGTGTCGTGGATGGCCATGAGTTCGAAGCGGAATCCATCGATGTGGAATTCCTTGGCCCAGTATTTCACGGAGTTCACGATGTAGTCGGACATCTGACGGCGCTCTGATGCGGTTTCGTTGCCGCAGCCCGATGCGTCGCTGTACGAGCCGTCGGGACGGTGGCGGTAATAGTATCCGGGAGCGGTGAGCGAGAAGTTGGAGTCATCATTGTTGGCCGTGTGGTTGTACACCACGTCCATCACCACGCCTATGCCGGCGTCGTGGAGTGCCTTCACCATCTCCTTCATCTCCCTGATGCGCACGGCGGGGTCGGCGGGGTCGGTCGAGTATGAGCCTTCGGGCACATTATAATTAAAGGGATCGTAACCCCAGTTGTACTGGTTGGCTGGCAGGTTGGCCTCGTCCACAGAGTTGTAGTCATACGAGGGCAGGATGTGCACGTGTGTCACACCGAGCTCCTTGAGGTGGTCTATGCCGGTCTTCTCGCCGGTAGGGTTGGTTGTGGCGGGCTCGGTAAGGGCGAGGAATTTGCCTTTGTGCACTATGCCCGACGAGGGATCGATGCTGAAGTCGCGGTGATGCATCTCATAGATTACGGCATTGGTGATGTGCTTGGTCACGGGGCCCTTGTCTTCGCTCCAGCCCTCGGGGTCGGTGGATGCGGGGTTGATTATGGCGGCACGCTTGCCGTTGGTTCCGGCAGCCTTGGCCCATACACCGGGCGTCTCGGCCAGCCAGCGGCCGTCGTGCTTTATTGAGAAGGTATAGAA
>CAYNXG010000155.1:0-2532 GCA_964401095.1 uncultured Bacteroides sp. | reverse complement strand
TATCGAGATATTCGGCATGTTCACCAAGCCGGCCGCGCTCACAGTGCGTCTGTTTGCCAACATGATGGGCGGACACATGATAGTGCTCGTGCTGACACTGCTCATATTCATCTTTGCGGCCGTCAATCCCGTGGCCGGTGGCGCCACCACCGTGGTATCCGTACTGTTCTCGATATTCATGCTTCTTATCGACGTGCTGGTAAGTTTCATCCAGGCATACGTGTTCACGATGCTGTCCACGATATTCATATCGCTGGCACAGGCCGAGGAAGAGCATAAGAAAAAAGAAGAAGCACACGCCGCCGCAGCCCCCGCGGCCGTCACAGCAAAATAATCAGAAACTAAAAACAAAAAAATAACCCGTTAAAACTCCAAGATTATGTTAGGTCTCTTAGCCCAAGTAGCAGAACAAGCTATCAATCTCTCAGGTATCGGCGCCAGCATCGGTGCCAGCATTGCAGCCATCGGCGCAGGTATCGGTATCGGTAAAATCGGCGGTGCGGCCATGGAAGCTATCGCACGTCAGCCCGAGGCAGCCGGCGACATCCGCAGTAACATGATTGTGATCGCCGCCCTTATCGAAGGTGTGGCTCTCTTCGCTGTTATCGTTTGTATCCTCGCTCTCTTCGTATAATCCGCATCAACCCCTACAAAGCCATAACTCATGGAACTATTCACCCCTGATTTCGGCCTCATCTTTTGGATGTTTGTGTCGTTTGCTGTCCTCTTCTTCATCCTGTGGAAGTGGGCCTGGCCTGTCATCCTCAAGACCGTAGACTCGCGCGCCGACCTTATAGACAAGGGAGTGGAATATGCCCAAAGCGCCAAGGAACAGCTCGATCACGCCCGCGAAAGCGCGCAGGAGGTTATCAACGACGCACGTCGCCAGCAGGCCGACATGCTCCGCGAAGCCGACAAGCTCAAGACTCAGATCATCGAGCAGGCCCGTTCTGCCGCTCAGACCGAGGCGCAGAAAGTGATGGATAGCGCCAAGATGCAAATCGAGCAGCAACAGAAAGAAGCTCAACTCCAATTCCGCAACCAAGTCAGCGAGTTTGCACTCGAGATTGCCTCCAAAGTAGTCAAAAACGAAATGAAGGACCAGAAAGCGCAGACTAAGCTTGTAAATTCACTGCTTGACGAAATCGAAAGCAAATAATCTTTAAAGAATATGAACGAAGGACTGATTCCGCGTCGCTACGCCAAGGCTCTCTATAAAGTGGCCATTGAGCGTGGTTGCCAAAAGCGAATGTATGACCTTATGCAGACCGCGGCCGACTCGTTCGAGTCCAATCCCGACCTGCAGGCCACTCTCTCAAATCCCTTTGTCGACAACGCCCGCAAAAACAGCCTCGCCAAGATTGCCGCCGGCGCAGACGACACGGACTCGACCTTCGCCGATTTCTTGAAATTGCTCGACAACAACCGTCGTATCGACATGCTCCATCAGATAGCCCTGGCCTATCTCGACATCTATCGCAAGGCCAATAATATCCGACTGGTGGAAGTGGTGTCGGCGTCGCCCCTCGACCCGGCGGTCGAAAAACGCATCCGCACCCTCGTGGAGCAGCATCTCCACGGCGCCACGATGCAATTCTCCGTCAAGACCGACCCCGACATAATCGGCGGCTTCGTCATAAATATCGACAACGAGCGCCTGGATGCTTCGCTGAGAAACAAACTCAAGGAGCTGCGTCTCGGTCTCTTAAATTAATATCAGTACAACACCTACTCACTCTGCTATAGCCCACAATGATAAATCCCAGCGAGATTTCAGAAGTCTTAAAACAGCAACTCGAAAGCGTCAATACCACTGTCAACTTTGAAGAAGTAGGCAAGGTGCTTGAAGTTGGCGACGGCGTGGCCCATGTCTACGGCCTCGACAACGTTTGCGCAAACGAACTCATCGAGTTTGAAAACGGCGTGAAAGGCGTGGCCCTCAACCTCGAGGAAAGCAACGTCGGCGTTATCCTTCTCAACAACGTCGACAAGGTCACCGAGGGCATGAGCGTGCGCCGTACAGGCGAAATCGCATCTATCCCCGTGGGCGAAGGCCTCCTCGGACGTGTCATAAACGTGCTGGGCGAGCCTATCGACGGCCGCGGTCCTATCGACGGTAAGCTCATCCGCCTGCCCCTCGAGCGCAAAGCACCCGGCGTCATATACCGCCAGCCCGTAAACCAGCCCCTCCAGACAGGTATCAAGGCCGTGGACGCCATGGTGCCCATCGGCCGCGGTCAGCGCGAACTCATTATCGGCGACCGTCAGATCGGCAAGACAGCCATCGCTATCGACACAATCATCAACCAGCGCAAGAATTACGAGGCCGGCAAGCCCGTGTATTGCATCTATGTGGCCATCGGCCAGAAAGCATCGTCCGTGGCCGCCCTCGTGGACACCCTGCGCAAATACGGCGCCCTCGACTACACGGTCGTTGTGGCTGCCAACGCGTCAGACTCGGCCTCGATGCGCTACTATGCCCCCTTTGCCGGCGTAGCCATCGGCGAATACTTCCGCGACACCGGCCGCGAC
>CAYNXG010000154.1:0-2543 GCA_964401095.1 uncultured Bacteroides sp. | reverse complement strand
CGAGGGGTATTTCCTGGGTGTCGCGGACGTTCATCTTGAACTCCTGGTTGCCGAATTTGAATGTATCGGGCGCGGGCATGCCTTCGTAATAAGGCTCGATGATGAGGTGTACCTCGCCGAACTGTCCTGCGCCGCCGCTCTGCTTTTTGTGGCGGTAGTCGGCACGCGAAGCCTTGGTGATTGTCTCGCGATAGGGGATTTTGGGTTCCTCGAATATGATGGGGAGCTTGTCGTTGTTCTCGACACGCCATTTGAGGGTGCGCAGGTGGAATTCGCCCATGCCCGAGAGGATGGTCTGCTTCAGTTCCTTGGACTGTTCGATGGTCCATGTGGGGTCTTCCTCGTGCATGCGGGTGAGAATCTGATTGAGCTTCTCGGCGTCAGACTCGGTGACGGGGCGCACGGCGCGCTGATATTTGGGCGCGGGATACTGGATGAAGTCGAATTCATAGTCGCAGCCCTTCTGATTGAGGGTGTTGCCGGTGCGCACGTCCTTGAGCTTCACAGTGGCGCCGATATCGCCGGCCTCGAGGGCGTCGACGGGAGTCTTGATCTGACCGCACACGCAGTAGATCTGGGCCAGGCGCTCCTTGGAGCCGCGGGTCATGTTGTCGAGGTCGTCGCCGGCATGGAGTGTGCCGCTCATTACCTTGAAGTAGCTCACCTCGCCGATATGCGGCTCGATGGTGGTCTTGAACATGTAGAGGCTGAGGGGACCGGCGGGGTCGGGTTTCACTTCGTCGCCGGCCTTGTCAACGGGTGCGGGCATGTCGCTTACAAAGGGCACCACGTTGCCGAGGAATTCCATCATGCGGCGTACGCCCATGTCCTTGAGGGCGCTGACGCAGAATACGGGATAGATGGAGCGGTCGATGAGGCCCTTGCGGATGCCGAGGCGCAGCTCGTCTTCCGTGAGGTGCTCTGATTCAAAGAATTTCTCCATGAGGGACTCGTCGTTCTCGGCGGCTGCCTCGACGAGAGCCTTGTGGAGTTCCTGGGCGCGGTCGTGCTCGGAAGCGGGAATCTCCTCGATGGTGGGAGTGCCGCCTTCGGGGCCCCATGTGAGCTTTTTCATGATGAGCACGTCGATGATGGAGTTGAAACCTGCGCCGCATGCCAGGGGATATTGTATGGGCGTGATGCGCGGGCCGAAGATGTCGCGCATCTGTTCTACCAGATTCTCGTAGTCGGCCTTGTCGCCGTCGAGCTGGTTGAGAGCGAATATGATGGGCTTGTTGAGGCCGGTGGCGGTGCGGAAGATGTTCTGAGTGCCCACTTCGACGCCATACTGGCCGTTGATAACGATGACGCCGGTATCGGTGACGTTAAGGGCCGTGATGGCATTTCCTACGAAGTCATCGGCGCCCGGGCAGTCAACCACATTGAGCTTTTTGCCGTTGAATTCGGCATAGAATACGGTTGAGAAAACCGACGAGCCATATTCCTTTTCCACCGGGAAGTAGTCGCAGACGGTGTTGTTGGCCTCGACGGTGCCGCGACGTTTTATAACTCCACACTCGAAGAGCATCGACTCGGCGAGTGTGGTTTTTCCGGAGCCTTTGCTTCCGAGCAAGGCTATGTGTTTGATTTCGTTAGTGTTGTATACTTTCATGTTATCAGGGTTATGTATGATCTGAGATAAGTAAATTTTACAGCCGCAATTTACGAAGAATTATCGGGAAAAAGCAAAAATAAAATATGTTACATAACATAAAAACGGCATATAGCTATAAAAAACACTCCGCAGGCATGTCGCTTGCGGAGTGTGGCGGGCGCGGGCGCGGTGGCCGCGCAGGTTATGTCGCGATGTCAGAGACTGTTATTTCAGGTTGGGATTGAGGGTGGCCCAGTCTTTTACGGGGGGAAGGACGCCGAGCTCGATAACCTCGTCGCGGAGCTTGCACAGGTGATGGTAGCTCTGATCGAGTTCCTTGCGCTCGATTTCGGTTCCGTTCACGGGGTGGACGGTGACGCCGTTGGCATCGACGGTGGTCTCCATGGCCATCATTATGTGGTTGTAGGTGCCGTTATTTACATAGGTGCCTACAGGCCATGTGAAGGGCTTTCCGCCCATGGCTGCCGCAATCATCTCGATGGAGAGATAGGCAGGGCTCTGGAACGATGAGCGGCCGCGGAGGTCGATGATATTCTTGCCGCCCTGGATAACGCGCTGTTTCATCTGTTCCCATTCCTCGAGGGGGAGGGCCTTGGTGCCGATAAGTTCGGTGAGGGGCTGGCCGGCTACGGTGCAAGTGGAGGCGAATACGGCCATCTGCTCGCCGTGGCCGCCGAATGTGCGGGCGTTTACGACCTGATCGGCGGGGATGTGGAAGTATTTGGCGAGCTCGTTGCGCAGACGTGTCGAGTCGAGCGCGGCGAGGGTGGAAACCTGCGAGGGTTTCAAGCCCGAATATATAAGTGTGATAAGGCCTGTGATGTCGGCGGGGTTGAAGATCACAACCACATGCTTCACATCCGGACAGTATGACTTGATGTCCTTGCCGAGCTGATCGGCGATGGCTGCATTGCCCTTGAGCAGGACC
>CAYNXG010000153.1:0-2567 GCA_964401095.1 uncultured Bacteroides sp. | reverse complement strand
TAAATACAAGGCGTCCATAGCCGCCTATGAGATTGCGAGCCAAGCCTACAGCAAGGCGGTGATGGCTGCGTTCACCGAGGTGAGCAACGCTGCGATATCCTATCGTGCGGCGCTGACGGCGGCAGAGCGTCGACGCGAATTGCGCGATGCGGCCATGAAATATGTCACGCTCGCCAACAAGCAATATTTCGGCGGTACAATCAATTACATAGACGTGCTCGACGCACACCGCCGATATTTCGACGCGCAGATAGGATACAGCAATGCCGTGCGTGACGAATACCTCGCCATGGCGGCGCTGTACAAGGCCCTTGGCGGCGGCTGGGACCCCGAGGCTGTCGACTGAAATAAAACCAATGCTCCGGTTCATCAATCAATGAGTCGGAGCATTGGTTTTGTATGGTGACGGCTTATGGCGGTCTTACGGACGCTCGAATGTGTAGCCGAGAGCTGTGAGCGAGTCAATCATCTCTGCGAAGTGGTAGTACAGCTTATCGTGGCGTGCCGAGTCCGAGCCGAGGTGTACGAGCAGGAAGGCGCCGTCGAGGCCCTTTTCGCGCTCGAAGCGGTAGAGCTGGCGCAGTATTGAGTCGGAGGTCATGTAGGCTGGCATGTCGGGCGTGGTGTAGTCACGGAAAATCTGTATGCCGGGGGTGGGATTGATGACGGTGAGTCCCAGCGAGTCGCGCAGCAGGGGCACCTGTGATTTCTCAATCCACTCGTAAGGCGGCATGAACCAGTCGAGGGCGGCTGTATCCACGCCCATATCGGCCAGGGCGGCGATGTTGCGGCGCATGTCGTCGATGAGGCTGTCGGGAGTTACGAGCACGGTCTTGTCCTTGTCCCAGTCGGCATAGAGCAGATGGCCGTCGCTGTGGCCGCTCACGTAGTGGCCGCCGTCGATAATACGGCGTATCACGGCCCGGTTTGCGGTGTCGCGGAGGAATCGGCCGGTGAAGAAGAATGAGCCCTTGATGCCGCGTTTTTCCATTGCGTCGAGGGCTATGGGTGCGCCCTCGAAGGTCGAGTCGGCCGACATTACAAGCCAGATGACTTGTCTTGTGGTGTCGTGGCGTACGAGTACGCCGTTGTGGTCATATACGTCGGCGGGTTCGGCCGGGGCGGATTCCTTGTTTGTGCCGCATGAATATATCGATGCGGCAAGTGCACATGCAAGTGCGAGTTTAGGTAAAAGATTCATGGTTGTTTTATAGTTGTTTCAGGGTTGTCGGGAGGTGTGGAACAATACAGGCCGCGCATAGGTCGGCGCGGCCTGTTATTCCATGTGTCAGAGAGGACGGATGCCCATGATGTGGCGCACCTCGGCCAGGGTCTGTGCCGCACGGGCACGTGCGCGCTCGGCGCCGTCGCGTACCACGCGGCGCAGGTAGTTTTCGTCGGCCAGGATGTCGGCCACACGCTCGCGGATAGGATTGGTTACGGCGAGGATGTCCTCGGCCAGCTGTTTCTTCAGGTCGCCGTAGCGGATGGAGCAGTCGGCATAGGCCTGACGGAAGTGGCTTACAACATCGGGTGTGGATGTGAGCTCGAGCAGGGTGAAGAGGTTTGCCACGGGCTCGCTCATGGGCGAGTTCGGTTCCTTGGGGCCCTCGTCGGTGGTGGCGCGCATCACTTTCTTGCGGAGCACCTTGGGATCGTCGGTGAGGTAGATGCAGTTGCCTTCGCTCTTGCCCATTTTTCCGGAGCCGTCGAGGCCGGGCACCTTCACGGGAGCGCCGCCGAAGTCAAAGTCGGTAGGCTCGGGGAAGAGGTCAACGCCGTAGAACGAGTTGAAGCGGCGGGCAAAGCGTCGTGTGAGTTCGAGATGCTGCAGCTGGTCCTTGCCCACTGGCACCTTGGTGGCCTTCTGAATAAGGATGTCCACGGCCATCAGGGTGGGATAGGTGAGCAGGCCGGCATTGACACGCTTGGTGGTCTCGGCGCCGATAATCTGTTTTTCAAACGCTTCGTCCGAATCGTCGGCACCTTCCTGCACCTTGATGCCGAGAGCCTTGCGGGCCTTGTCCTTGAAAGAGGCAGTGCGCATGAGCTCTCCTATGCCTACGTGCATGTTGAGCAGCAGATACATTTCGGAGATTTCCGGGATGTCGCTCTGAATGAATATCGTGGCCTTTTCGGGGTCGATGCCTGCCGCGAGATATTCGGCGAGCACGCTCTTTACGGATGCATGCAGGGCCGCGGGGTCGGTGGAGGTGGTGAGCGCGTGAAGGTCAGCGATGAAGAAGTTGCAGTCGTAGTCGTTCTGTATGTTCACGAACTTTCGCAGGGCGCCGTAGTAGTTGCCCAGATGGAGGTTGCCGGTAGAGCGGATGCCGCTCAGCACTATTTCTTTCTTAGGTTGGTCCATTTTTAATGCGTGCTTAAAAATTTATGGTGTTTATGGCCGCAGGCCGCCGAGGCGGCCTGCGGCTGAAGCGCGGGTCAGTCGAGTTTATGAATCACGAGGCCCGAACGGAGTTTCGGCTCGAACCAGGTGGTCTTGGGAGGCATGATGTTGCCGGTGTCGGCGATGTCGATGAGCTGTTTCATCGACACGGGGAAGAGCG
>CAYNXG010000152.1:0-2666 GCA_964401095.1 uncultured Bacteroides sp. | reverse complement strand
GCCTCCGTAGCTTTTGATTTTCTCTTCGAAGCGGCGGCATTCGGCCACGGGATCCTCGGCATTGCCGTTGAGGATGTTCACATTCTCGCGGGGGATGTCGATCTGGTTGAAGAAGTTGGTCCACATGAAGGTATAGTAGCTCTGTTCATGGTCGCGGGGAATTCCGCAGTATTCGTCCATGTTGAAGGTCACTACGTTTTTGAACGACACTTTGCCTTCTTTGCAGAGCTTGATAAGCTCGCGATACATACCTAACGGCGAGCTGCCGGTGGGGCATCCGAGTACAAAGGGATGCTCCGCAGTGGGATTAGCCTCATTGATGCGGGCGGCTACATAGTTGGCGGCCCAGCGTGATACCTCGTTGTAAGAGGGTTCGATGATAAGACGCATAAAAATCTGGTTTTATATTACCGGTATTTTCCGTTTGCCGATAACATCACACAGGCGTGTTACGACAAATTTTCTGCAAATTTAATAAATTTCGCTCAGCTTTAAGCGAAAACTATGCAAAATTTGTTACTTTTGTACGCATTCAACCATTTATGATACCAAGATGACTGACAAACCCTCACACTATGTGATTACGATAGGCCGCAGCTTCGGCTCGGGCGGCCGCGAGCTGGGCAAGCGCATCGCCGAGCGCCTCGGCATTGACTATTACGACAAGGAGCTGCTGGTCGATGCCGCACGCCGGGCCGGCCTGGACGCCTCGATTTTCGAGAAGAACGACGAGCGCGCGCCGGGATTCCTGTCGGGGCTGCTGCCCATGAGCATGGGCTATAATGCCATGGCATGGTATTCGGGCCCCAACTCGGTGAGCGGCGAGGCTGTCTATCACGCGCAGAGCGATTTCATACGGTCGATTGCCGACAAGGGCCCCTGCGTGATTGTGGGCCGCACGGCCGACTATGTGCTGCGCGACTATCCCGGAGCGGTCAACATATTTCTCCACGCCCCCGAGGAGGCTTGTATCAGCCGCATTATCAAGCGTCGCGACTGTAAGTGCGAGAGCGAGGCCCGCAGCATCCTGCGCAAGACCAACAAGCTCCGCGCAGAGTTCTACAACTTCTACACCGACCGCACCTGGGGCGCCGCATCCACCTACGACATATGCTTTGACAGCTCGCGCCTGCCCATGGAGGATATCGTCGACATCATCATAGCCTATCTCGAGCGCCGCAAGGCGGCTAATGCTTAAGTCGGATCTAATAACCTATCCTGTCGAGCCAGCCGAAGATATAGTCATACATGGCGTTGCGCACCGCGGGCGCCGACAGCGCCAGGTCGTGCAGACCGCCGCGCACGGTGATTTCCGTGACGTTGAAGCCCAGCCCTCGGCCATAGCGCGATATGTCCTCCACGTCGAGCACGGCGTCGCCGTGCGACCATGCCGATTCATCGTCGCCCTCGCGCACCGTGCGGTCTGAATGCATGAGCAGCACGGGCACGCGTATCTGCGGGTCGTTCTGCACCACGTCGTGCGCCGCGTCGATGGCCGCTATCCACGACGATTCCACCGGCGGAGATACAGTCAGCTTCCAGTCAGTGTCATACGTCCATTCGCCCCCGTATTCTTTCAGCAGGCTGCGGGCATATCTGTCGCTGTCGCCCTGCGGTATGGATATGCGGGGCGCGAGGCCGCTTACCGTGCGCACGGCGGGTATCAGTATGCGTTCCTCGAGCTTGCTCTGGTTCCAGTCGAGAAACGGGCTGTTGAGTATCAGCGCCTTCACGGCGCTGTTGCGGGTCTCCGACATATACATCGATGTCGTCAGGCCGCCTGTCGAGTGGCCGATGAGGATAATGTCGCGGATGCCGTCGGCCTGCATCACGGCTATCGCCGAGTCTATGTCGGCATAATACTCGCGCAGGTCGCGTACCTCGAATTTCTTCTGTCCCGGCATCAGCGAGCGCCCGTATTTGCGCAGGTCCACGGCATAGAAGTCATAGCAGCGGTCGGTGAACCGCCGGGCCATTTCGTCCTGGAAAAAATAATCGTTGAATCCGTGGACATATAGCACGCCCGTGCCGCGGGCGCAGTCGCTTTTCAGCCTCACCACGGTGGAGCGCACGGGGCCCGAGTAGTCGTCGGGCTGCTGTATGTGGCGCATTTCAAATCCGGGGCCCAGTATGTCGGGCTGCCAGTCGCCGGCCGCCGCGGTCTGCACGGCCGCGAGGAGTATCGCTGTCAGTAATTTCAGAAATCTCATGGATATGCTTTTGGTGGGACAGAGTTATAACATCCGCATAGCCGCTAATGTTGGCTTACGGAAAAAGGCGCGGCCCTTTTTAGGAGCTGCGCCTTTGATTCTGATAATGGTTATGAACGGGAGTTGCGTTATACCATCAGTCGATGGGTTCGTCGGCAGGATAGCCGCCCATTTCGCGGATAGCGTTCTTCAGCATTGTGTACTGCTGGAAGAGGTGGTTCACGGGCACTTCACCCTTGGTGTAGTCGTGCATCGGGCTCTTGAGGAAGAAGCTCAGGAAACGCTGGATGCCGTGGCGGCCGGCGCGTGCGGCGAGGTCGCTCAGCAGCACGAGGTCAAGGCAAAGGGGAGCGGCGAG
Organism: uncultured Bacteroides sp.; assembly: GCA_964401095.1. Lineage (GTDB taxonomy): Bacteria > Bacteroidota > Bacteroidia > Bacteroidales > Muribaculaceae > CAG-873. Next base: position 98 of record CAYNXG010000152.1, on the reverse strand, counting down.
GATAGAGTCGCGGCAGAGGAAGTTGATCTTGATCTGCATGGGATAGCCCATCCAGCCGAAGATATCGATGTTGTCCCATCCTTCCTTGTTGTCGTTGC
>CAYNXG010000151.1:0-2683 GCA_964401095.1 uncultured Bacteroides sp. | reverse complement strand
ATCGGTTATCAGATCAACGACACCGTGGTGGTATTCGACCGTGTGCGCGAGAACGTGGGTCTCTATCCCAAGCAGGATTTCTTCACGACCATCAACAAGTCGATCAACTCGACTCTCGGCCGTACAATCATGACCTCTTGCTCCACATTGCTCGTGCTGCTGTGCATCTTCATCCTCGGTGGTGACGCCATCCGCAGCTTCACCTTCGCAATGCTCTTCGGTGTGATCATCGGCACCCTCGCCACCATCTACGTGGCAGCTCCCGTGGCCTATCTCACCGACAGCCGCCGCAAATCGGTCAAGGCATCCAAAGCCACTAAATAATCCTAACAACCATACATGAGGCACAGGCCGGCTCCCGCAGCCGGCCTGTGCTGTTTTTAAGCCGCGAGGCCGATGCGCCGTGGCAGCGGTTTTTACGCGTGTACGGACGCGTGGGCGTGGACAGTGGGCAATGTATACGCCTGCGTGTGGATTAATTAATGGATATAAGGCAACATATATGACTCCGTTCCCCGATATTTGTTAACGCCTGACAGCCCCGGCGATAACAAATATCGGGGAACGGGTATAAACAAAAATCGCCCCGCCTGTGGTGGGGCGGGGCGATGCGGGTATGAATTGTGGGTTTATTTCTCAAGCTTGAGGGTTACCTCGGTGGGGGTGATGTCGAGGGTGGCCCAGCATGATTCCATCAGAGGCACGTTGTGGTCGACGTGGCCCACGGGAACGTTGAACGCCACGGGCAGCTCGGGGTAGGGCGCCAGGGCTTCGGCCAGCATGTCCTCGGCCGAGGCGTGGTTCTCATCGGGCTTGCAGTCGGAGAACTGGCCCAGGATAAGGCCCTTGAGCTTGGGCAGGATGCCCATGAGGCGCAGCTGATACATTATGCGCTCGAGCTTGTAGAGCGGCTCTGACACGTCTTCTATGAACAGTATGGTGCCGGGGCGTATTATGTCGAAGGGCGTGGCGATGAGGTCGGCTATCACGGCCAGGTTGCCGCCCAGCAGCACACCCTCGGCGCGGCCGGGATGGTTGTGGGGGTCGGAGGTGAACGTGTACTCGGGCATCTCGCCGCGCAACATTCCCAGCAGCACGGCGTTGTCGGGGTCGTCGAGGCCCAGAGCCAGCTGCTTGGCCATAGACGAGTGTATGCTGGCTATGTTTTTAGATGCCATGAGGGCGTGGAGGGCCGATATGTCGGAGAATCCGATGACCCACTTGGGATCGTCGGCGAGGGGCAGCTCGGCCAGGCTGTCGAGGTTGTGCACCACTCCGTAGCCGCCGCGCGCGCAGAGGATGGCGCGTATCGAGGGGTCGGAGAAGGCGGCCTTGAGGTCGCTGAAGCGCTCGTCGTGGCGGCCGCTGAAGTGGCCGTATTTGCCGAACGTGTGGGGATAGATGACGGGCTCGTATCCGGCCTGGCGCAGGGTTATGGCGGCCGAGTCGACGGGGCCGGGGCCTATGGGGCCGGCCGGGGCCAGGATGGCGATTTTATCGCCGGGCTTCAGGGCCGGGGGATATATGGTGGCCGAGGCTTTCTGAGTGGGGAAACAGGCTTTCACGATTATAAGAAGCAGTACTATTGTTATGGCGCATGCGCCGCCGATTATGGCTCTTTTACGGTTCATTTTTCAGCCGGGGTGTGAGGTGTTGGTGGATAGTCGAGGGTGTAGTGCAGGCCGCGGCTCTCCTTGCGCTCCTTGGCCTGGCGCATGATGAGATAGCCCACGTTGATGATGTTGCGCAGCTCGCAAATCTGGCGGGAGGCTTTCGACGACTTGAAGAGGCGCTCGGTCTCCTCGTAGAGGATGTCGAGGCGGTTCCAGGCGCGGTCGAGGCGCAGGTCGGAGCGCACGATTCCGACGTAGGTTCCCATGATCTGGTTCACCTCGCGGATGCTCTGGGTTATTAGCACCATCTCCTCGGGGTGGCGCGTTCCCTCGTCGTTCCAGTCGGGGACGTCGGAGCGGAGCTGGTAGTTGGGCGCGTTCTCGATCGCGTGGCGGGCCGCGGCGTCGGCGTAGACTACCGCCTCAATCAGCGAGTTGGAGGCCAGGCGGTTGCCGCCGTGGAGCCCGGTGCAGGAACATTCGCCGACGGCGTAGAGGCGCTTGATCGAGGAGCGGCCGTCGGTGTCCACCTTGATGCCGCCGCAGAGATAGTGGGCCGCCGGGGCCACGGGGATGTAGTCCTTGGTGATGTCGATGCCCAGCTCGAGGCAGTGGCGGTAGATGTTGGGGAAGTGGCGGCGTGTCTCCTCGGGGTCTTTGTGGGTGACGTCGAGGTAGACATGGTCGTCGCCGTAGAGCTTCATCTCCGAGTCGATGGCGCGGGCCACGATGTCGCGGGGCGCCAGCGACAGGCGCGGGTCGTATTTGTGCATGAATTCCTCGCCGCGCAGGTTGCGCAGCACGGCGCCGTAGCCGCGCATGGCCTCGGTGATGAGAAACGACGGACGGTCGCCGGGATGGAACAGGGCCGTGGGGTGGAACTGTATGAATTCCATGTCCTTCACCGTGCCCTTGGCGCGGTACACCATGGCTATGCCGTCGCCGGTGGCCACCAGGGGATTGGTGGTGGTGAGATACACGGCTCCCACGCCGCCCGTGGCCATTACCGTGATTTTCGACAGGAAGGTGTCGACGCTGCCCGTGTTCTCGTTGAGCACGTATGCGCCGTA
>CAYNXG010000150.1:0-2699 GCA_964401095.1 uncultured Bacteroides sp. | reverse complement strand
CTCTCCCGGCAATCTTCAACCCTGAAGACCTCAACGCCCTGGAGCAGGCTCTCCGGCTCAAAGATGCCAATCCGGGCTCTACCATCACCGTTCTCACCATGGGCCTTCCCAAGGCTGCAGAAGTAATCCGCGAAGCTATCTACCGTGGCGCCGACACCGGCATCGTGCTCACCGACCGCGCTCTCGGCGGTGCCGACACGCTCGCCACCTCCTACTCGCTGGCCCAGGCTGTGAAAAAAATAGGTAATTACGACATCATCCTCGGCGGCCGCCAGGCCATTGACGGCGACACAGCCCAGGTGGGCCCGCAGATCGCCGAAAAGCTCGGCCTGCCCCAGGTGACGTATGCCGAGGAAATCATGGAGCTCAAGGACGGCAAGGTAACAGTGAAGCGTCGCCTCGAACACGGCATCGAGACCGTGGTGTCGCCCCTGCCCTGTGTAGTGACCGTGAACGGCTCGGCCGCCGAATGTCGCCCCCGCAACGCCAAGCGTCTGATGAAATACAAATATGCAGTGTCGCCCAGCGAGAAGGCCGCCCTCAGCGAAGAGAAGCAGGCCTTTGTTGACGCCCGTCCTTACCTTCAGCTCAACGAGTGGGGCGCAGCCTTCGTAGAGGCCGATCCCGAGCAGATCGGTTTCCCCGGTTCGCCCACAAAGGTAAAGAACGTGGAGAATGTGGTGTTCACCGCCAAAGACGCCCGCCGTCTTGAAGGCAATGATGACGCCGCCCTCGAAGACCTCATCAAGGAACTTATTACCAACCACACCATAGGCTGACGCCCCATCCAATACTGTATTAGACAATGGAAGACAAGAACAACGTAATTGTATATTGCGAGTATGAAGACGGCCGCGTGGCCGACGTGTCGCTCGAACTCCTTACCAAGGGCCGCCAGCTCGCCGACCGTCTCGGCGTAAAACTCGAAGCGCTGGTAGTGGGCGCAAACCTCGACGGCATCGAGGATCAGATTTTCCCCTACGGTGCCGATGTGGTGTATAAGGTCGCCGACAAGCGTCTCTATCCCTACACCTCCAACCCCCATGCATCGGTGCTGATCAACCTGTTCAAGGAAATCAAGCCCCAGATAGCTCTGATGGGCGCCACCTGCATAGGCCGTGACCTGGGTCCCCGCGTATCGAGCGCCCTGCACAGCGGCCTCACCGCCGACTGCACAGCACTGGAAATCGGCGACCATACCGACGCCAAGACCAAGAAAGAATATCACGACCTGCTCTATCAGATCCGTCCCGCATTCGGCGGCAACATCGTGGCCACCATCGTCAATCCCGAGTGCCGCCCGCAGATGGCCACCGTGCGCGAGGGTGTGATGAAGAAAGAAGTGCTCGACGCCAACCGCAAGGGCGAGGTAATCAACCTTGACCCCGCCAAATATGTAAGCGACGAGGATTTTGTGGTCGAAATTATCGACCGCCAGGTAGCCAAGTCGAAGCTCAACATCAAGGGCGCCCCCATCATCGTGGCCGGCGGCTACGGCGTGGGCTCGAAGGAGAACTTCCAGCTCCTCTTTGACCTCGCGTCCACTCTCGGCGCCGAGGTAGGCGCTTCGCGTGCGGCTGTCGATGCCGGATATATCGAACACGAGCGTCAGATCGGTCAGACCGGTGTCACCGTGCGCCCCAAGCTCTATATCGCCTGCGGCATCTCGGGACAGATCCAGCACATCGCCGGCATGCAGGAGAGCTCAATCATCATCTCGATTAACAGCGACCCCAACGCCCCCATCAACACTATCGCCGACTATGTGATCACCGGCAATATCGAGGACGTGCTGCCCAAACTCATCAAATACTACAAAAAGAATTCCAAATAAGCCATGGCTAATTTCTATACGGATAACCCCGACCTGCGCCATCACCTGAATCATCCGATGATGCGCAAAATAGTTGAGCTCAAGGAGCGCAACTTCACCGACGCACAAAAGTTTGACTATGCGCCCCTCGATTTCGAGGACGCCATGGACAACTATGAACGCACCCTCGAGGTGGTTGGCGAAATCTGCGGCGACCTTATCGCCGGCAACGCCGAGGCTGTGGACCATCAGGGCGCATCGTGCTCCAACGGCCGCGCCCACTATGCCGACGCTACCGTCGACAACCTGCGCGTATGCCGCCAGGCCGGCCTGATGGGTATGGCTATGCCCCGTCGTTTCGGCGGTCTCAATTTCCCCATCACTCCCTATATCATGGCCGCCGATATCGTCAGCCGTGCCGATACGGGTTTTGAAAACCTGTGGGGCCTTCAGGACTGCGCCGAGACTCTCTATGAATTCGGCGACGAAGATCAGAAAGCCCGTTTCATTCCCCGTGTGTGCGAGGGCGAGACCATGTCGATGGACCTCACCGAGCCCGATGCCGGCTCAGACCTTCAGAGCGTGATGCTCAAGGCCACTCAGAAAGAGGACGGCACATGGGTGCTCAACGGTGTGAAGCGCTTTATCACCAACGGCGACGCCGACATACACCTGGTGCTGGCCCGCTCGGAAGAAGGCACCAAGGACGGCCGCGGCCTGTCGATGTTTATCTACGACAAGCGCGACGGCGGTGTCAACGTGCGCCGCATCGAGAACAAGATGGGTATCAAGGGATCTCCTACCTGCGAACTTACCTATAAGAATGCCAAAGCGGTCCTTTGCGGCTCACGCCGTCTGGGTCTCATCAAATATGTGATGGCTCTTA
>CAYNXG010000149.1:0-2793 GCA_964401095.1 uncultured Bacteroides sp. | reverse complement strand
GCAAAGTTCACAATCAAAATCGCTACTTAAAAGTCGGCTTATTTCGGATGGATACCGTATACATAACAAAAGCTGCCGGCGTTAAGCCGGCAGCTCGAAAGTATGGAATTTCAAAAGCGGATTAGTTCTGGAGTTTGAAGGTGACGGGAAGGGTGTATGTCACTTTTACAGGCTGACCGTTGTTACGGCCGGGCTGCCATTTGGGCATAGCCTTCACGAGTCGAACGGCTTCCTTGTCGAGAGCCTGGTGACGACCGCGTACAACCTTTACGTTTTCGATAGAACCGGTCTTTGAGATGTCGAACTGAACGACAACGCGACCTTGAACGCCTTCTTCAGATGCCTGAGCGGGGTAGGTGATGTGGTCACCGAGCCACTTGTACATGGCAGCTTCGCCGCCGGGGAATTCAGGCTTCTGTTCAACCATTGCCATTGTATAAACCTTTTCGGGTTCCGGAGCTTTGGGCTCTTCGGCGATAACCTCGTCGCGCACGATCTGCTTGTTGAGGTCATTGGTACCCTCGGTGATATCCATGGCGCCGGCCTGGGCTTCATTTTCCATCACTTCAGTCTTGTCCTTCACTTCTTTTTCCTTATCGAAGTTTTCATCTTCGACAATCATAAGCTCGGTGACGCGCTGCTCGTTGGCAACTTCTTCAGGCTGAATGATTTCTTCGGGTTCTTCAAATTGAACCTGCTCTTCTATTTCTTCTTCCTCGATTACTTCTTCGGGGGCGAAGGTTGCGAGTTCCTGTTCGGTGGCTGCATCGGGGCCTTCTTCATCGGCGCGGGTGAATACACCCGAGATCGAGAGGATAAGAAGGACGAGGATGACTACCAGCGATGCCAGAACTATGATTACAGCACGGGTGTGGCGTTTTGTGGAGCCTTCGCGCATTTCATAGGCGCCGAAAGCTTTGTTTTTGCCGTCAAAAACTATATCACACCACTCTTTTGATGAAAGATCTACATCTTTTGCCATTTTCTGTGTAACGGTTAAAGGTTAATAAATCACTTCTGACGAATAGTGGGGCGGATGATAGTTTCGCCGTGGGTCTGTTCGTAGTGTTTGAGCAGAACTGTATCGGTGTGATGGGGAAGCTCGATGGAGTAGCGGGAAATCTGGTTGATCTGCATCTCGTCGAGGGCGTTGATAAGGCCTTCATACGTGGTGTTGGGACCGGGTTTGATAACCACTACAGGACGGGTCTTCAGCGAGTCGGCCGAGTTTTTCTTGGCCAGCTGGTCAAACTCTTCCTTGGTGATTTCCTTGTTTTTCCACTGAGTTTTGAGTTTTTCGTACTCTTCCATCACCTGCTGGTTCTTGTTGCGCAGGATCTTGCGGATGCCTTGGGGCTGGTGGTTCTGGTTGCCGATAAACGATTCCTTGCGGAGGTATTTATCGTTGGAGAACGTGGTGTCGGCGATACCTTCGTAATAGTAGATATTATGAATGGTCTTGCCGGTCTCGGCATCCACTTTGGGCTTGTCGCCTTCATACTCGGTGTCGAGTATGAGGGTTATGGCTTCAGACTGTTTGGCCTGGGCCTGCTGTTCTTTCTTCACATCTTCATTGGTAGGGAGGATGATCTGCAGGGTCTGCGATTTGATCATCGTGGTACACAGCATGAAGAATGTGATCAGAAGCATGTTCATGTCCACCATGGGGGTAAAGTCCACGTGGATAGACATCTTTTTCTGGGCGCCTTTTTTCTTTTTGCCGCCGTCGGATTGTTCTATTTGTGCCATGTGAATTTACCTTTAATTAGTGGGTTCGTCTTCGGATTTGAGGGCGGTCATGAGGCTGAATTTGTTCAGCTTCATGGTCTGAAGATTGTCAAATACGAGCTGGACTGTGGTGAAGGGGGTGTCCTTGTCGGCTTTGACGGCGATACCTTCGCCCTGACGCATCAGTGCGCCATAGAGGTTCTGTACCGAACGGGCTTCTTCAGGTGTCATACCGGCGGTCTGGTCCTTGTTGATCTGCTGGGCCACGTTGTAGATGGCTTTGAGCCAGATCTGGAAGTCGTTCAGACGTCCTTCGCGGTTGCGATTGGCGTCGATAGGAATTCCTACAAGAGGATTGGCCATATCGCCCTGGAATTTATCGCGCTCGGTGATAGACATCGAGAGATACTGGGGCAGCTCTCTGAACGGCACGCCAAACATGTTGATCTTGCCGAACTCGGCTATCTGGCCGTTGGTGAGCTGAACGGGAGAGTTCTTATGCTGTTCGTTGTAGATGGTTACGGCTTCCTGGAGCATCATCTGGCGAATCTTTTCGCTGGAGAATGTCGAGTCGGCGTCACCGGTAAACGAGATGAAGAGTTTTCCTTCTACAGCCGAGGGGTCATCGAGCTTGCCGCTCTTGTCGGCCGACGATACGAGCACCGTCACAAGGTTGTTGGCGGGCACTTTTTCTTCGGATACCGACGAAGGGGTGTACACGATGGTAGGCTCCTTCTGCAGGAAGGTTGAAGTCAACATGAAGAAAGTAAGCAAAAGAACAGTCACGTCACTCATCGCGGTCATGTCGATGAGCGTACTCTTTCTTTTAATTTTTACTTTTCCCATATTTACCTTATTTTGTGATATTTAAAATTCGGAAAACAGGGGATTAGTGAGTAGCTGCAAATGTTTGCACGATGGAGAAGCCGATTTCGTCGATGGCGTAGGTGAGATTGTCGATCTTGTTGGTGTAGAAGTTATACGAGATAACGGCGAAGGCACCGGTGGCAATACCGAAGGCGGTGTTGATAAGGGCCTCCGAAATACCGGTCGAGAGTTCGGTCG
>CAYNXG010000148.1:0-2894 GCA_964401095.1 uncultured Bacteroides sp. | reverse complement strand
TGAGTCAGAAGGAGTGTAGCTGTAGCTACACGACTGATGAGGAAAAGCGAGTTAATTAAAAAGACGCAATGCAAAAGTAATATTAATGAAATTATAACATATAAGAATATGAATAATACCTCAGCGCACGAAACTTTGAATGTCTTTCGTTCTTCGTTTCAGTCGTTTATCTCGATTCATCGCGAAGCGCTTTGGACGGAGGTCCAAAGAACCTCCTTCAACTCAGACCGAAATCCAAATCAAAGTTTCGGCCTGTGGATTCACATTTATTATTAAACAAGCTCTAAGAATAAAAACCTCTAACTACTCCTCTGAAAAATGAATACCGCAACTGTTCACGACGGCCCGGCGACCGCCGACAAGGCCGCCTTCAAACCCCGCACCGACACCTACATCTGGGGCTCGTACATAGCCCTGCTCATAGTGTCGGTGATCGAGCTGTTCAGCGCCTCGAGCCAGGAGGTGCAGATCGATGATATCTACGGCCCCATCATGCGTCACGGCATGTTCCTGGCCATAGGCCTCATCCTCATGCTCATAATCCAGGGCACACACTTCCTGAAGCTCTACTACGTCATTCCCTTCTTCGTCATAGGCTCCATGCTGCTGATGGTGTGGGTGCTCATAGGCGGCATCAACATCAACGGCGTGCGCCGCGCGGTCAGCATCGCCGGCATGCTCATCCTGCCCGCCGAATTCCTGAAGCTGGCCGTGGCGCTGGGCATAGCCTGGATCCTGAGCCGTGCGCAGATCAAGAATCCCGACGGCTCGCACGACGTGTCAAACTTCGGCGTGGTGGCCTCCAGCCTGCTGGTGCTTTTCAGCTCGGCGCTGCTGTTCAATCAGGGCCTTACCAACACCCTGCTGCTCATGAGCATATCCATAGGCATGATGCTCGTGGGCGGTGTGAGCTGGCGCAAGTTGGGCTACGTGTTCGTGGTGTATCTCGTCATTGGCGGCGCGGCCATGCTGGTCAAGGCCGTAGGCAGCTCGGACCGCGGCCCCACCGAGGAAGACATTGCCCTGGCCAACATCAACGGCACCGAGGTGAAGTCGACCTCCGACAAGGACAACCGCTTCCACACATGGAAGGCCCGCGTTGAACGCCACCTGCGCCTCAACAAGAGCGCCGACCCCATCACCGACGAGAACAAGCAGGAACAGCTCAGCTACATAGCCCAGGCCCACGGCGGCCTCACCGGCGTAGGCATCGGCAACTCGCGCGAGAACGCACGCCTGCCCCTGGCGTTTTCCGACTATATCTACGCCATCGTGGTGGAGGAGCTCGGCGCCGTGGTGGCCATAGCGATTCTGATATTCTACCTGTTCCTGCTGGGCCGCGCCGGGCGCCTGGCCATGCAGTTCAAGAGCACCCTGCCCACGCTGCTGGTCATAGGCTGCGCCATGGTGATATGCCTGCAGGCCCTTTTCCATATATGCATCGTTGTGGGCGTGTTCCCGGTGTCGGGCCAGCCCCTGCCGCTCATTTCCAAGGGCGGCACGTCCATCATAGCCACATCGCTGGCCCTGGGCGTCATGCTCTCGGCCTCGCGCTGGGCCGCACGCAAGGACGATGACGCCGAGGTGGCGCAGGCCGAGCTGTCCTCTCTCCCCGAAAAAATTGCAAACGACAACCCTTCACAACTCTGACATTCACATGGCACTCAAACGTATATTGGTGAGCGGCGGCGGCACGGGCGGACACATCTTCCCCGCCATATCCATTGCCACCGCCCTGAAACGCCGCAACCCCGACGCGGAGATTCTGTTTGTCGGCGCGCTCGGACGAATGGAGATGGAGCGCGTGCCCGCCGCAGGCTTCGAGATCGTGGGCCTGCCCGTGGCCGGTTTTGACCGCAAACGTCCCTGGCGCAATTTCTCCGTACTGTTCAAGCTGTGGAAAAGCATGCGCCGGGCACGCAAGATCGTGCGCGACTTCAGGCCGCAGATCGCCATAGGCGTTGGCGGATATGCCTCGGGCCCCACGCTCAAGGCCGCGCAGAAGGCCGGGGTGCCCACGCTGATTCAGGAGCAGAACTCATATGCCGGCGTCACCAACAAGCTGCTCGGCGGCCGCGCCGGCGCCGTGTGCACCGCCTACGAGGGCATGGAGCGATTCTTCCCCGCCGACCGTATCATCCTCACCGGCAATCCCGTGCGTCCCGCCCTGTTTGACGTGAAGCTCTCGCAGGCCGAGGCCAAGAAGGCCCTGGGCTTCGACCCCTCGCGCCCCTTGGTGCTGGTGGTGGGCGGCAGCCTGGGCGCGCGCACCATCAACCTCACCATGGCCTCGTCGCTCGACCGCCTTCTCGACGGCAACACACAGATACTGTGGCAGACCGGCCGCAACGGCGAAGCCACCGGTCGCGAGGCCACGGCAGGCCGCCGCGACGTGAAGGCCACGCCGTTCATCTCCGACATGGCCACGGCCTACCGCGCCGCCGACCTGGTGGTGAGCCGCGCCGGAGCCGGCACCATCAGCGAGCTGCAGCTGCTGGCCAAGCCCGTGATACTGGTGCCCTCGCCCAATGTGGCCGAAGACCATCAGCGCAAGAATGCCATGGCTCTGGTGGCGCACGATGCCGCCGTGATGATTCCCGACGCCGACGCGCAGGCCGAGCTGCCCGCGGCCATAGCCTCGCTGGTGGCCGACGGCGCCCGCCGCGAACGCCTCGCCGCCAATATCGCCGCCATGGCCCTTCCCGGCTCCGACGAGAAGATAGCCGAGACCGCCGAGCGCCTCGCCCTCGGCGAATGACAAAAAACCGACATACAGACACAAACGATGAAAAGAGTATATTTCATAGGTGCCGGAGGCATCGGCATGGCGGCCCTGGAGCGCTATTTCCTGTCAAAGGGCATGGAAGTGGCCGGCTACGACCGCACGGCCACAC
>CAYNXG010000147.1:0-3017 GCA_964401095.1 uncultured Bacteroides sp. | reverse complement strand
CATCGCGAATAACGCACTAATAAAGCCTTTATGTCATAAATGTTGTGTCATAAGCTCTTAATTCGTAACTTTGCACCCGCATTTTATCCATTATATATGACATTTGAAGATCTTGACCTTACCGACGACGTGCTCGACGCACTCTACGACATGAACTTCAGCGAATGTACTCCCATCCAGGAGCAGGCCATCCCCGCCGCTCTTGCGGGACGCGATCTCATCGCTGTGGCTCAGACAGGTACAGGCAAAACGGCTGCCTTCCTTCTTCCGGTAATCAACGAGCTGGGACAGCGCGAGGCATCGGAAAAAGTGAAATGTGTGGTCATGACGCCCACTCGCGAGCTGGCCATGCAGATTGACGCCCAGATGGACGGATTCTCTTACTTCCTGCCAATCTCCTCGCTCGCCATCTACGGCGGCACCGACGGCGCGGGATTCGCCCAGCAGCAGAGGGCTCTCAAAAGCGGAGCGGAGGTGATTATCGCCACCCCGGGCCGCCTCCTGGCCCACCTGCAGATGGGCTATGTGGATCTGTCGGAAGTGGAGTTTTTCATACTCGACGAGGCCGACCGCATGCTCGACATGGGCTTCTACGACGACATCATGCAGATTGTGTCGCACCTGCCCGCCGAGCGCCGCACCATGATGTTCTCGGCCACAATGCCCCCGAAGATACAGAAATTGGCCAAGAGCGTGCTCCACAATCCCGTGGAAATAAAAATCGCCGTGTCGCGCCCCACCGAAAAAATCGACCAGTCGGCCTATATATGCTCCGAACGCACAAAGACATCGCTCCTGTGCCACATTTTCCGCACCGTCAGCTCGAAGCGCGTCATCGTATTCGCGTCCTCAAAGCTAAAGGTCAAGGAACTGTCGCGCGAACTGCGCCGCCGCGGATTCAAGGTGGCCGAGATGCACTCCGACCTGGAGCAGAAGGCCCGCGATGTGGTGATGCGCGATTTCCGCGCCGCTAACATCGACATACTTGTGGCCACCGACATCCTGGCCCGCGGCATCGACATCGACGACATATCGCTGGTGGTAAACTATGACGTACCTCACGACGCCGAAGACTATGTGCACCGCATAGGCCGAACAGCCCGCGCAGGCGCCGGCGGCTCGGCCGTGACACTCGTGAGCGAACGCGACCGCCGCAAATTCAAGTTAATCGAGAATTTCCTGGGCTATGCCGTGCCTAAGGGCACCATCCCCGAGGAGATTGCCGGCCGTGGCGAAAAGAGCGGCGACAGCGACGACGAAAAGCCGCGCCGCACACATCGCGGCAAGGGACGCCGCGACAAGAGCCGCCGCGAGTCGCGCAAAGCCGCCGACACTACGGCACGCCGGGCATCCGCCGCACCTGCCGCCACGACCGATACCCCCGAGGGTGCAAAACCGGCCGCCACACCCGGCGAAAAGAGCGCCGACCGACAGCGCGGCAACAAAAAGCGCTACACCCACCGCGGCGGTCGCCGCCACAAGCGCGCCCAAGGCCCCGCCAAAGACACCGGCAACACCGACACACAGCCGAAAAGCGAAAACTGAACACGACATCATAAGACCCTCACGCCCGCCAAGGCAGCCGCAAGCGCCTCCGACGGGCGTATTTTATATAAGAGAAAAAATACATGCAAAAAAAATCCTCATCCATTTCTACAATGATTGAGGACCCATAGCCAAAAGGCAAAATTTGTGATTCTAATAATTAGCTGTCTTATAGCATTTCTAATAGTGCAGAGATTATATCATACTTACTTATCACAACACCATTGCCGGTACAGAGGCGTCATCACGACGGCTTGCCCGTACATGCCTTAGCTTAGAGTCTACTTTGTAGAATGGAGTGTGTAAATAATTCCGGTCTAAGTCTAAGTCGCAGGTGATTCATAAATCTGATGCAAAGTTAAACATATTTTTTGCATTTGTCAAGTATAAAATACGAAAACGGGGCACAAAGGCCCCGTTTTTTACATTATTTAGTATCTGTAAACAAATTTTAGAGTCATTCCATGAGTTTGCGGTAGCGACGGCGAGGAGGCTCCTTGCCGCCGTTCTGCATGCGCTTGAATTCCTCATAGTCGGAATACGAGCCTTCGTAGAACACTACATTGCCGTCGCCTTCAAACGACAAGATATGCGTGCAGATACGGTCGAGGAACCAGCGGTCGTGGCTCACGACTACGGCACAGCCCGCAAAGTCGTCAAGGCCTTCCTCAAGGGCGCGGAGGGTGTTTACGTCAATATCGTTGGTAGGTTCGTCGAGCAGGATTACATTGCCTTCCTCCTTGAGCGCCATGGCCAGGTGGAGGCGGTTGCGCTCGCCGCCCGAGAGAACAGCGATTTTCTTTTCCTGATCGGCTCCCGTGAAGTTGAATTTCGACAGGTAAGCGCGTGCGTTGACGTCGCGGCCGCCCATTCTGAACGATTCCACGCCCTGGGATATAACCTCGTAAACGGTCTTTTCGGGCAATAGGTCGTGGTGGCGCTGGTCCACATATGCCACCTTTACGGTCTCGCCCACCTCAAACGAGCCTGCATCTGGCGCTTCCTGACCCATGATGAGGCGGAACAGTGTGGTCTTGCCGGCGCCATTGGGGCCGATTACGCCCACAATGCCGTTGGGCGGCAGGGCAAAGCTGAGATCGCTGAAGAGATGCTTCTTGCCGAACGATTTCGACAGGCCGGTGGCCTCGATCACCTTATTGCCGAGGCGCGGGCCGTTGGGAATGAAGATTTCAAGACGTTCTTCCTTCTGCTTCTGGTCCTCGTTGAGCAGGGCATCATATGATTTCAGACGGGCCTTGCCCTTGGCCTGACGGGCCTTGGGAGCCATGCGCACCCATTCGAGCTCGCGCTCGAGGGTCTTGCGGCGCTTGGAAGCCTGTTTTTCCTCCTGGGCCATGCGCTTGGTCTTCTGTTCGAGCCACGAGGAATAGTTGCCCTTCCAGGGTATGCCTTCGCCACGGTCGAGCTCGAGAATCCAGCCGGCCACGTGGTCGAGGAAGTAGCGGTCGTGG
>CAYNXG010000146.1:0-3019 GCA_964401095.1 uncultured Bacteroides sp. | reverse complement strand
TTCTGCCTGATCGGTATGAGGCGGAAATGGCGGTAGGCGGTGGGCTTGTCCACCTCCACGCCCTGCTCCAACAGCTGCTCGTTGGCGAGGCGATAGGCTATGAGGTCGCGGATAGAGATGAGCTTGAGGCCCCATTCGTCGGCGCGCCGGCGCAGCTCGGGCAGACGGGCCATCGTGCCGTCGTCGCTCATTATCTCCATGAGCGCGGCAGCCGGCTCGAGCCCCGCGAGACGGGCCAGATCGACGGCGGCCTCGGTGTGGCCCGAACGCCGCAGCACGCCCTGGTCCTGGGCATAGAGCGGATTGATGTGTCCGGGGCGGCCGAACGTCTCGGGCACGGAAGCCGGGTCGGCGAGGGCGCGGATAGTGGCGCAGCGGTCTTCGATGCTGACGCCCGTCGTGCAGCCCTCGAGCTTGTCGACAGTCACGGTGAACGGGGTGCCGAGCATCGAAGTGTTGTCCTGCACCTGGTGCTGAAGCTTCAGCTCGCGGCAACGGCTCTGCGTAAGGGGCACACAGAGCACACCCCGGGCGTTTTTCAGCATGAAATTCACCTGCTCGGGAGTTATCTTCTCAGCAGCAACTATAATATCGCCTTCGTTCTCGCGGTCTTCGTCGTCCACGACGATTATCATTTTACCTTCGCGGAAATCGCGGACGGCATCTTCAATCGTGTCGAGTTTTATGTCGTTCATACGTCGGTTTGTTCTATTTCGGGTTCGATAATTTTCAAAAGTTTCTCGGTAGTGAGCCTCATCTGCGCAAGGTCGCGCCGGCGGGGCTCGAAAGGATAATTATTTAACAAATTCACGACCATTTTGTCGCGTGAGTTGCTAAGATAATCCACGGCGGCGTTGAGCGGGTCGCGCAGCGAGCGCAACTGCCTGGTGCCGAAAATACGCAGCGGCGCGGGACGCCGTTTCAGCGAAGCCTCGGCCGAGGCTATGTCCTCGATAAGGCGATGCAGCATGGCGGATGCCTCGGCGGGCTCAACCTCGGTCATTATTACTTCCTTGGGCGACAGGTCGCGCTTGGGATAACGGCCTATCAGCTTGTTGAGCGCCAGACGGTAGGCATCGGAGTTGAACACGGCCGAGTCGTCCACGGCCTTCAGCGTGAAGAATACGCCCAGCGGCAACAGCGCCACGGTGCTGAGCCACATTCCCTGCCATACGTCCATCTTGCCGTCACGGGCCATCTTATAGCCCGAATTGTCAAATATATAATAGATGATGAACAGGAATACGGAGATGACCAGCGGCGTGCCGATGCCGCCTTTTTTGATGATCGCGCCCAGCGGGGCACCTATGAAGAAGAACACCAGGATGGCGAACGAGAGGGTGAACTTGCGCTGCATCTCTATATCGTGGCGGCGCATAAGTTTGGCCTGCTCGGTGAGCATCAGGGCGCGGTATTCATATTCCTGACGCGAACGCTTGGCATCGGAAATGGCCTGATATATGTACGTTCGTGCATAAGCGGCCGACGGCGAGGAGAACACACTGTCGATATCGACTTTTTCCTGTGCGGCATCGGCCACCACCTTCTCCGGCTCCTCGGCGGGAACCATCACGGGGGTGCCGACCGAATCCAGTTCGATACGGCGCGATGACGAGCCCACATAGTACTGCGTGAGCATCTCCCGCGCATATACGTCGCCGATGGAGTCGACACGCTCGCCTATCGAGTCGATACTGGCCCGCAGCTGGCTCACATTCTGACCCACATACTGCGAGCGTATGCCGCTTTCGTCCATGCGGTTGAAATTGGCGTCGAATGTAAAATACACCTGCTTTTCGCTGAATTCCTCGCGGCGGAAGGGCATGTAGCCTGTGGTGCCCACGCCCAGCGAATTGTCATTCAGATTCTCGAACATCTCGCCGCTGTGGAGATGCAGGAACAGGCGCGTCTTGTCCTCGGTGAAGCTGAACCGGCCTGAATCGGCCAGAATCACGCGGGCGTTGTCGCTGCCGCGCGATATGTCGTATATTATCATGCCATAGAGCATGCCCGTCTCGGGATTCTTGTGGTCGATATAAAGATTCATGCCCGGAATCTCGTCGTAGAACGACTGTTCGGGAATCTCCACTTCGGGAGTCTTCTGCCTTACGGAGAACATCAGAGTCCACATCTTCGACTGGGCCACCGGCAACACATAATTCTGAAAAAAGAAAGCGCCTACGGCTATGAAAGCCATAAGCACCATCAGCGGCCTCATGATGCGGAACAGCGAGATACCGGCAGCCTTCATGGCTGTAAGCTCAAGCTTCTCGCCGAGATTTCCGAAAACCATCAGCGACGCCAGCAGCACGGCCAGCGGCAACGCCGTCGGCACCATCGTCAGGGCGGCATAGTAGAACAGCTCGCCGAGCACGTCAAAACTCAGACCCTTTCCCACAAGATCGTCTATCATGCGGAACAGGAACTGCATCATCACGATGAACAGTACGATAAAAAACGTCATCAGCAACAACGGCAAAAACCGCTGCAACATAAAAGTGTCGAGTCGCTTGATGTATAACATACCACAAAGGTACAAAAAAAACCTTTATGGAGAGCGCCATGCGATTTTTTTGAAAAAAACTTCATAAAAATTTGGAAGATTCACAAAAACTGCTTAACTTTGCACCGCTTTTGAAAAACAACTCGGGGTGTAGCTCAGTTGGTTAGAGTACGCGTCTGGGGGGCGTGAGGTCGCTAGTTCGAGTCTAGTCACCCCGACAATAATTCAAAAGCACCCAAGCCTCGGAAATCACTTCCGAGGCTTTTTCATTATCCTCCCTTTGTTATCGCGCCACCTGCGTGGTTGACGTCACTGCCGATCAGCCTATAATGGCATGTGATAACGAATGATGCAATCTTTACATTGCCGATTAGGTGGTAGGAATTCGCGCGGTGTATAACCGCGGCTATCTCATCTCTTTCCGGACTTTTGTTCACGGCCGATTTTGTAATTTGCAAAGGCCACGGCCCGTCGCGAGTCCACCTGATTCGCCCAGAATTCGATGTCCCGCGTATA
>CAYNXG010000145.1:0-3136 GCA_964401095.1 uncultured Bacteroides sp. | reverse complement strand
GCCCGAGCCGAGCACCACCACCGAGCGATGGTCGCCGAGGTATTCTACGTCGTTCTCGAGGCCGTTGTAGGTGAGGTAGAGATAGTTGGTCATGGCCGGGTACTCGGCGGCGAGGGTGTCGATCTGCTTCACCACGGGCACGATGCCCAGCGATTTGCGGTAGGCGCGCACGTCGAGCACCGAGGCCGACGCGTTGTCCATGTTGTCCTTGAGCACCGAGCGGGCCACCTGGAAGTCGCTGAAGCCCTGTTGCTTGGCCAGGCGCAGCAGCTCGGCCGGGATTGACTCGATGCTGTCATACTGTTCGAGCTCGCGGGCGGTGGCCATGATGTTCTGGAGCTTGAACAGGAACCAGCGGTCGATTTTGGTGAGCTCGTGGATGCGGTCGACGCTGTAGCCGCGGGTCATGGCGGCGGCCAGGGCGAAGACGCGCTTGTCGGTGGGCGCGGCCAGGGCGCGGTCTATGTCGGGGATGTTGATTTCCTTGTTCTCGACGAATCCGTGCATTCCCTGGCCTATCATGCGCAGGCCTTTCTGGAATGCTTCCTCGAAGGTGCGGCCGATGGCCATCACCTCGCCGACGGATTTCATCGACGAGCCTATCTCGCGGTTGACGCCGTGGAATTTTGCGAGGTCCCAGCGCGGGAGCTTCACCACCACGTAGTCGAGGGCGGGCTCGAAGAAGGCCGAGGTGGACTGTGTCACAGAATTCTTGAGGTCAAACAGGCCGTAGCCCAGGCCGAGCTTGGCGGCGACGAAGGCCAGGGGATAGCCGGTGGCCTTTGACGCCAGGGCCGACGAGCGGCTGAGGCGGGCGTTGACCTCGATGACGCGGTAGTCCATCGAGGCGGGGTCGTAGGCGTATTGCACGTTGCACTCGCCCACGATGCCTATGTGGCGTATGATCTTGATGGCCAGCGAGCGCAGGTAGTGGTAGTCGTCGTTGCTCAGGGTCTGCGACGGGGCCACCACGATGCTCTCGCCGGTGTGGATGCCCAGCGGGTCGAAGTTCTCCATGTTGCAGACGGTGATACAGTTGTCAAAGCGGTCGCGGACAACCTCGTATTCCACTTCCTTCCATCCCTTGAGCGATTTCTCGATGAGCACCTGCGGCGAGAATGCCAGGGCCTTCTCCACCAGGGCCGACAGCTCGTCGGGATTCTCGCAGAATCCGCTGCCGAGGCCGCCCAGGGCGTAGGCGGCGCGCACGATGACGGGATAGCCGAGGCGGTCGGCGATGGCGAGGGCGGTGTCGGTGTCGGAGGCGGCGCTGCTCTTGATGGTCTTGACGTTGATCTGGTCGAGCTTCTCAACGAACAGTTCCCTGTCCTCGGTGTCGATGATGGCGCGCACGGGCGTTCCGAGAACCTTCACGCCGTAGCGCTCCAGGATGCCCGAGCGGTACAGCTCCACGCCGCAGTTGAGGGCCGTCTGTCCGCCGAAGGCGAGGAGGATGCCGTCGGGGCGTTCTTTCTCGATGACGCGCTCCACGAAGTCGGGCGTTACGGGCAGGAAGTAGATTTTGTCGGCAAAGCCTTCCGACGTCTGCACCGTGGCGATGTTGGGGTTGATGAGCACGGTGGTGATGCCTTCCTCTTTCATGGCCTTGAGGGCCTGGGCACCCGAATAGTCAAACTCGCCGGCTTCGCCGATTTTGAGCGCTCCGCTACCTAAAAGCAGCACTTTTTTGATTGATAGGTCTTTATTCATGATTTTGTGATGCGGGGTGGGGGAGTTATTTGAGAAGGGCGACAAATTCGTCGAAGAAAAATTCTGTGTCGCGCGGGCCGCTGGATGCCTCGGGATGGAACTGGGCCGAGAAGTAGGGCAGCGAGCGGTGGCGTATGCCCTCGTTGGTGCCGTCGTTCATGTTTGTGAACAGGGGCTCCCAGTCGGCGGGCAGGGTGGTGTCGTCTACGGCGAAGCCGTGGTTCTGCGAGGTTATGTAGCATTGGTTGGTGCCTGCGCGGCGCACGGGCTGGTTGTGGCTGCGGTGGCCGTATTTCAGCTTATAGGTGCGCGCACCGGCGGCCTTGGCCAGCAGCTGGTTGCCCATGCAGATTCCGCAGATGGGCTTTCCGGTGCCGAGGGCCTTGCGGATGTGCTCTACGGTGGCTTCCGCAAAGTCGGGGTTGCCCGGGCCGTTGGAGATGAACAGGCCGTCGTAGTCGATGGTGTTGAAGTCGAAATCCCAGGGCACGCGTATCACCCTTACGCCGCGCGCGGCCAGGCAGCGTATGATGTTGTGCTTGATGCCGCAGTCGACGAGCACCACGCGCTTGCCGTCCTCGGGGCCGTATTCCTTGATGTCGGTGCACGATGTGAGGGCAATGAGGTTCTCGGCGTTGGGGTCGTAGAAGTCTGTCTCGTCGTCGTTCTCAAAGACAATCTTTCCCAGTGTGGAGCCGCCCTCGCGCAGGTGCTTGGTGAGGGCGCGGGTGTCGATGCCGTAGAGCCCTACCACTTTTTCCTCGCGCAGCCAGTCGGCCAGGTTGCGGTCGGCCATCCAGTGGCTGTGGTCCCAGGCATAGTCCTGGGCGATTATGGCTTTGCAGTGAATCCGCGAGCTCTCGAAGTGGTCGCTCAGGTCGGGTGTGCCACCCTGCGGGGGCACGCCGTAATTGCCCAGCAGCGGAAATGTGGTGACAAGGATCTGTCCTTCGTATGAAGGGTCGGTGAGGCTCTCCGGATAGCCTGTCATAGCGGTGTTGAAGACGACTTCTCCGGCCGTCGGGGCTTCGTGGCCGAATGAACGGCCTTCAAATCGGGTGCCATCTTTCAGGATTAAGGTGGCGCGCTTGGTGTGTCGCATGCGATTTTTATGGTTTATCGTTAGCCAGTCTTTAAACGGAAAAGACTGTGCAAAGTTACGCAAATTTTGCAAAACGGCCAATTAATATAGGATTTTCAGCCTGTCGGATATAATAATTAATGTGTATGTGCGGGCGGGAAGGCGGCGGGGCGGCTGAAAATGCATTTTTTTTGAAATTTTTCCCGAAAACGTTTGGTGGGTTCAAAAAATGTACTTAACTTTGCAACCGCAAACGGGAAACAACTGCTTCCCGATGCAAGAGAAACTTGAAGACGCCTCTTTAGCTCAGTTGGCCAGAGCACGTGATTTGTAATCTCGGGGTCG
>CAYNXG010000144.1:0-3218 GCA_964401095.1 uncultured Bacteroides sp. | reverse complement strand
GTTTATAAAGGTTTTTATTGCTTTTAATTATCTGTTATTTATCAGAGTTTGAATCTGAAGCCCACCTGCAACAGGCCCTGGGCGCCGAAACCGAGCTCGCCGAAGAATGCCACATTGCGTGCTATGGCCGCCTCGGCTCCGAGCGGAGTTGCCTGGACGGCGAAATAAGCCTTGTTCTCGCTCCAGTCGTCATTGGTGAGGTGAGAGATGTCGACACCCACGCCAAGATGAGCATACAGAGTGACGGTTCTGTTGCGGTAATAGTCATAACGGCCGTTAAGCATAATGACATGATAGTAGATGTCGGTGTCGTGATGTTTGAAGGAGCTTGAGGAGAATGTGTACGAAGGGCCTAACTGGAACCTCGGCGCAACCTGGAAATTAACTCCGGCAGTAACAGCGCCCCAGGCGGTGTTGACTTTTCCTCCGCCGTCGTGCATGTCACACGCATCCATCTGAGTATAGCCGCCGTAGCCGAAATAAAGGTTGGCACGCTGGGCTTGTGCGCCTGCGGCAAGGCCGATTATGGCCAGAAGTGCAATCAATATCCTTTTCATATCTTTATAAATATTAAATAATTTAAAGTTAAAACAGAGCGTATCCCCATTTGGTTTTATGCTCTGAAAAAAAAATAGTACCTTTGCGGAAATTACAAGGTAAAGGTATATGTTGGACACATCTCTCAAGCCCCGTATAGAGGCTTATCTTACAAGGTTTCAGGAAATCGAGACGTTGCTCGGCGACCCCGACGTGGCTTCGGACAGAGCCAGGTTTGTAAAACTGACCAAGGAGTACCGCCACCTCCAACATCTTGCCGGCCTCATGTCGCGATATGACGCCGAGACAGACAATCTCGACTTCTATACCGAGGTTGCCCGGGACGAGTCTGACGCGGAGAGCATGGAATCGGCCAAAGAGGCCATCACAGCCTCACGCGAGACTCTCGACAAGCTCTCGGAGGAAATAAAACTGTTCCTTGTCCCCAACGACCCGGAAGACGATAAAAACGCCATCCTCGAAATCCGCGCCGGCACCGGCGGCGACGAGGCGGCCCTGTTTGCCGGCGACCTCGCGAAGATGTACATGAAATTCTGCGAGTCGAAGGGCTGGAACATCGCCGTGACATCCTTCAGCGAAGGCGCCGCCGGCGGCTACAAGGAAATCGTGATGAGCGTAAGCGGCGACGGCGTGTACGGCATACTCAAATACGAGAGCGGCGTGCACCGCGTGCAGCGCGTGCCGTCGACCGAGACCCAGGGCCGCATACACACCTCGGCGGCCACGGTGGCCGTGCTCCCCGAGGCCGAGCCGTTTGATGTCGAAATCAACGAAGGCGAAATCAAATGGGACACATTCCGCTCAGGCGGCGCCGGAGGACAGAACGTCAACAAGGTGGAATCGGGCGTGCGCCTGCGCTACAAATGGAAGAATCCCAATACCGGCGAGGAAGAGGAAATACTCATCGAGTGTACCGAGACCCGCGACCAGCCCAAGAACAAGGAGCGCGCCCTCAGCCGCCTGCGCACATTCATATTCGACAAGGAACATCAGAAATACATCGACGACATAGCCCGCAAGCGCCGCACACTCGTGTCGACCGGCGACCGCTCGGCCAAGATACGCACCTACAACTTCCCCCAGGGACGCGTCACAGACCATCGCATAAACTACACCACCCACAACCTGCCGGCGGTGCTCGGCGGCGATCTCGACGACATCCTCTTTGCCCTGAGCTCCACGGAAAACGCCGAGCGCCTGAAGGCCGCCGAATTCTGACCTCAGTCAACAATCGATATAATATAATTTTTCACGGCTATATATAATATATGAAACGCACCCAACTCGTCGAAAACATATTCGCCAAACGCTCGTTCTTATGCGTAGGCCTCGACCCCGACCCCGAGAAGATGCCCGCAGCCCTCGCTGCCAAGGGCGCCGAGGGTATTCTGGAATTCAACAAGGCCATCATCGACGCCACGGCTCCCTATGCCGTAGCATACAAGCCCAACCTCGCATTCTACGAGACACTCGGCGCCGAAGGCCTCAAGGCATTTGAGGACACCTGCGCCTACATACGCGAGAAATATCCCGACCAGTTCATCATCGCCGACGCCAAGCGCGGCGACATAGGTAACACCGCCCGCATGTATGCCAAGGCCTTTTTCGAGCGCGCCGGCGTAGACGCCGTAACCGTGGCCCCCTACATGGGCGAGGACAGCGTGAAGCCCTTCCTCGGCTTTGAAGACAAGTGGGCCGTAGTGCTCGCCCTGACTTCCAACAAGGGCTCGGAGGATTTTCAGATGATTACCGACTCCAACGGCGCACGCGTGTTTGAACGCGTGGTGAAGCGCGCGCAGAAATGGGGCTCGCCCGTCAACATGATGTTTGTCGTCGGCGCCACACGCGGCGAGCTCATCGCCGACGTGCGCCGCCTGGCTCCCCGCAGCTTCTTCCTCGTCCCCGGCGTGGGCGCGCAGGGCGGAAGCCTCGAGGAGGTATGCCGCTACGGCATGATCGACGAAGTGGGCCTGCTCGTCAACTCGTCGCGAGGCATCATCCACGCATCGGCCGGCGACGACTTCGCCGAGGCCGCCGCAGCCAAGGCCGCTGCCCTCGCCGCGCAGATGAGCGACATCCTCGCCACCATCAAAGCCTGACGGCCGACATTTTTTCTCATAATTTAGAATTAATTGTCGAAATTTTTCCGTAATTTTGCATCCGTTAATACCGGGCGGACGTTATACACATGCCGCCCCGTCATAAAAGATACATAACTCATTAAAATATACAAAAATGGCAACAATCGACAACTTCAACTTCGCCGGCAAGAAAGCCATCGTGCGCGTTGACTTCAATGTGCCCCTCGACGAAAACGGCCACATCACCGACGACACCCGCATCCGCGGCGCCCTCCCCACCCTCAAGAAAATCCTCGCCGACGGCGGCTCGCTCATCATCATGTCGCACATGGGCAAGCCCAAAGGCAAGGTGAACCCCAAAATGTCGCTCAGCCAGATTAAAGACGCCGTAGCCAAGGCCCTCGGCACCGACGTGGCCTTCGCCGACGACTGCGCCACCGCCGACGCAATGGCCGCCGACCTCAAGCCCGGCCAGGTGCTCCTGCTCGAGAACCTCCGCTTCCACCCCGAGGAAGAGGGCAAGCCCGTAGGCATCGACAAGGAAGACCCCGGCTATGACGCAGCCAAGAAGGAAATGAA
>CAYNXG010000143.1:0-3328 GCA_964401095.1 uncultured Bacteroides sp. | reverse complement strand
ACCAGGTAGGTTCGCTCAATAAGATAAGCAAGGCCCTCTCGAAATTCGAGCAGGAAAACGAGCGTCGCCCGTCGCCCGAGGAGCTTGCCGAAAGTCTTGATGTGCCTGTGGAGAAAATCGCCGATACGCTCAAGGTATCGGGCCGTCATATCTCGGTGGACGCGCCGTTCGTAGAAGGCGAGGATAACAGCCTGCTCGACGTGCTCACCAACGACGACTCGCCCATGGCCGACGCATCGCTCAATCAGGAATCTCTGTCAAACGAGGTGGAACGCGCCCTGCGCCAGCTCCACGAACGTGAACGCGAGATTCTCAAGATGTTCTTCGGCATAGGATGTCAGGAAATGACCCTTGAAGAAATCGGTGCGAAATTCGAGCTTACACGCGAGCGTGTACGTCAGATTAAGGAAAAGGCAATCCGCCGTCTGAAAGGTCAGAAGAGCCGATTATTGAAATCTTATTTAGGACAATGATTATAAGCGCCCGCATCTGCGGGCGTTTTTGATATATAGCCGTTGCGTCCGGGCGCTGCCCGCGCGCACGGATAAAAACTAAAACAGGAGACAGATACCCTTGCCGGGCGCCTGTCTCCTGTTATGTTGGAATTCAGTTAACGCTTATTTCACGAGAGCCTCGGTGTCGCGGGCAATCATGAGCTCCTCGTCGGTGGGGATGACGCATACCTTCACGCGCGATGCCGGGGTGGATATCGTGGCTTCCTCGCCGCGTACGCGTGCATTGATGTCCTTGTCAATCTCCACGCCCATGAATCCGAGCGGGGCGCAGACGTCGGCGCGCAGGCCTGTCTGGTTTTCGCCCACACCGCCGGTGAAGACGATTATGTCTACGCCGCCCATCTCGGCCGCATAGGCGCCGATATATTTGGTGATGCGCTGCTGATACATGTCGAGGCCGAGGCGTGCGCGCTCGTTGCCGGCGTTTACGGCGCTCTCAATCTCGCGCATGTCGCTCGAAATCTCGGTTACGCCGGCCATGCCGCTCTCCTTGTTGATGATTTTCTGCAGCTGCTCGGCGTTGAGGTGATGCTTGAGCATGATGTAGGTGAGCGCGCCCGGGTCTACGTCGCCCACGCGGGTACCCATCATGAGGCCTTCGGTGGGAGTGAGACCCATCGAGGTGTCTATGCTCTTGCCGTATTCAACGGCTGTGATGGAGCCGCCGTTGCCCACGTGGCAGGTGATGATGCGCTGCTTTGTGATGTCAACGTCGAGGAATTCGCACACGCGCTGCGACACGTAGCGGTGGCTGGTGCCGTGGAAGCCGTAGCGGCGCACGCCGTCTTCCTTGTAGAACTTGTAGGGCAGGGCGTACATATACGACTTGGCGGGCATGGTCTGGTGGAAGGCCGTGTCGAAGACACCCACCTGGGGCACATCGGGCATCAGGGCGGTGATGGCCTCGATACCGGTCATGTTTGCGGGATTGTGCAGGGGGGCGAGGTCATAGCACTGGCGAATCATCTCTTTCACCTCGTCGTTGATAAGGACGCTCTCGGTGAACTTCTCGGCGCCGTGCACCACGCGGTGTCCTACGGCATCGATTTCGGCATAGCTCTTGATGCATCCCTCGTTGGGGTCGGTGAGCATGTTGAGGATAGCCTGTATGGCGCCCTTGTGGTCGGTGAGGCCGAGCTCGAGGATGGCCTTCGAGCCGTCGTTGCGCTTGTATTTGAGGAATCCGTCGTTCAGACCGATTTTTTCAACGCCGCCCTCGGCCATTGTCTTTTCGGTGGCGGTGTCGATGAGCTTGTATTTTACCGAGCTGCTGCCCGAGTTGATTACGAGAATTTTCATGAATGTGATGATCAGTTGTTTTTTGCGCCGATAGCCTGGCAGCAAGTGAGAATGATAGTCTTGTAGATGTCTTCGGGGAAGCAGCCGCGCGAGAGGTCGCTGACGGGAGCGGCGAGACCCTGGAGGATCGGGCCGATGGCTTCGGCGCCGGCGATACGCTGTACCAGCTTGTAGGCGATGTTGCCAACCTCGAGCGAGGGGAACACCAGTACGTTGGCCTTGCCGTTGAGCATGCTTTCGGGGGCTTTCTTGTGGGCTACGGAGGGCACGATGGCTGCGTCGGCCTGAAGCTCGCCGTCAAGGATGAGCTTCGGATCGAGCTTGTGGGCCAGTTCGGTAGCTTTCACCACCTTGTCCACGCGCTCGTGCTTGGCCGAGCCTTTGGTGGAGAAGGAGAGCATGGCCACGCGGGGTGTGACGCCGGCGAGGTCGCGGGCGGTCTGCGAGGCGCATACGGCAATCTGTGCGAGCTCCTCGGCGGTGGGGTCGGGCACCACGGCACAGTCGGCAAACACCAGCACGCCGTTGTCGCCATACTGGCTGCCCTCGGGCATGAGCATCAGGAACGCGCCTGACACCACATTGATGCCGGGCTTAGTCTTGATAACCTGGAACGCGGCGCGGAGAACGTTGCCGGTGGTATTCTGTGCGCCGGCCACTTCGCCGTCGGCGTCGCCGGCCTTGACCATGAGGCAGCCCAGGAAGAGCGGGTTTGCGGTGGTGAGGCGGGCCTGTTCCTCGGTCATGCCCTTGTGGCGGCGCAGCTCGAAGAGCAGGGGTGCGTAGCGGTCGATGACATGATTGTCGTTGGGGTCTACGATTGTGGCTTTTGAGATGTTGTCGAGATTCATCTCGATAGCCATGCGTTTGATTTCATCGGGGTTGCCGATGAGGATTATGTCGGCGATTTCGTCGGCGAGGATATGGTCGGCGGCCTTGAGGGTGCGGCTTTCGGTGCCTTCGGGGAGCACGATGCGCTGGCGGTCGGCCTTGGCTTTTTTTGTTAGGTTATCAAATAAGTTCATGACTTTAGGTATAGTATGATGTTTAGTGCAAATTTACAATTATTTTACCAAAGGGAGGATGAAAAATGTACGCTGTTATGGCCGTTAAACAAAAAATCCGCCTTATTCGGCGGATTATTTGTCTTGGATGGAGCAATTATTTGCTTACGCGACGCTCTTTGATACGGGCTTTCTTGCCGGTGAGGCCACGGAGGTAATAAAGCTTGGCACGACGTACTTTACCATACTTGTTGACGGTGATAGAGTCGATGAAGGGCGATTCGATGGGGAAGATACGCTCTACGCCGATGTTGTCGCTCATCTTGCGCACGGTGAAACGCTTCTTGCTGCCTTCGCCCGAGATGCGGATAACCACACCGCGATACTGCTGGATACGCTCTTTGTTACCTTCTTTGATACGGTAAGCCACGGTGATGGTATCGCCGGGACCAAACTGGGGATGCTCCTTGCCGGTAGCGAATGCTTCTTCGGCAACTTTAATCAAATCCA
>CAYNXG010000142.1:0-3377 GCA_964401095.1 uncultured Bacteroides sp. | reverse complement strand
AACCCCAACCGCCGCGCCACCGGCACCATCATCGAATCAACCCTCGACAAGGGCCGCGGCTACGTGGCCACCGTGCTGGTGCAGAACGGCACCCTGCGCATCGGCGACATCGTGCTCGCCGGCAACCACTTCGGACGCATCAAGGCCATGTTCAACGAACGCAACCAGCGCATCCGCGAGGCAGGCCCCGCCACTCCCGCCCTCATCCTCGGCCTCAACGGCGCCCCCCAGGCCGGCGACACATTCAACGTGATGGAGACCGAGCAGGAAGCACGCGAGATAGCCTCGAAGCGCGAACAGCTCCAGCGCGAACAGGGCCTCCGCACCCAGGTGGGCCTCACCCTCGAGGAACTCGCACGCCGCAAGGCCCTCGGAAACTTCCACGAGCTCAACGTCATCGTCAAGGGCGACGTGGACGGCTCCATCGAGGCCCTCTCCGACTCGCTCATCAAGCTCTCCACCGAGGAAATCCAGGTCAACGTCATCCACAAGGCCGTGGGCGAAATCTCCGAGAGCGACGTCACCCTCGCATCGGCCGACGACCACACCATCATCGTGGGCTTCCAGGTGCGCCCGTCCATCGCCGCCCGCCGCGCCGCCGAGGCCAAGGGCATTCAGATCCGTCTCTACTCGGTAATCTACCAGGCCATCGAGGAGGTCAAGGACGCCATGGCCGGCATGCTCGCCCCCGAAATCAAGGAGGAAATCACCGGCTCGGCCGAGGTGCTCGAGACCTACCACATCTCCAAGGTGGGCACCATCGCCGGCGCCATCGTCCGCGAAGGCAAGATCAAGCGCGGCAACCGCGTGCGCCTCATCCGCGACGGCATCGTGCGCTACACCGGCGAGCTCGGCTCGCTCAAGCGATTCAAGGACGACGTCAAGGAAGTCACCTCGGGCTATGACTGCGGCCTGTCCATCTCGGGCTACAACGACATCAAGGTCGGCGACATCGTCGAAGGCTTCGAGGAAGTCGAAGTTGCCCGCACATCCATCTGATAAGGCATCCGCCACAATACATGCAGCCCCCCGGCTACCCGGCCCGACGCCGGCACCGGGGGCTGCGCGTTTTGCAACCCCCTCACCCGCAATGCAGAAGATACATATAAATATAGGCTCGAACCTCGGCGACCGCCGGCGCAACATCATGCGCGCCGTCACCGCCCTGGCGCGCCGCCTCGCCCCCTGCCGCATCATGCTGTCGTCATACGTGGAGAGCCGGCCCTGGGGCTTTGAATCGCCCAACGCCTTTGTCAATCTCGGCATACTGGTCGAAAAGGCCGCGCCTACGCCCCTCGAGGCCCTCGCAGGCATAATCGCCGACGTAGAGCGCGAGGTGGGCGGGGGGGCGCCCCACCGCAACGCCGACGGCTCTTACCGCGACCGCCCCGTCGACGTGGATGTCATAGCCATAGGCGACACCGTAAGCGACTCGCCGCTGCTCACGCTCCCCCACCCCCGCATGCACCTGCGCACATTCGTCCTCGAGCCCGTGGCCGAGCTCGACCCCGCCTGGCGCCATCCCGCGACGAGCATGACGGCCCGCGAGATGCTCGAAAAATTGGCCGAAGAGGCTAAGAAATAACTAAAGAGTCTCAGAAATAACTTAGACCCCATTCCCCAATATTTATTAACGCTGTGGCGGTCTATCGTCACAGCGTTAACAATTCTCAGAAATAAATAGCGAGGCTAAGGCCCTGCGGAGAGGCCGCAAACGCGCCGTACAGCTTGTTGCGCGAAGCCGCCCGCCGCGCCGGATTGCCGCGGAAAAGATCTATCACCTCATTCACGGGGTCGAGGAAAAAGCAGGCTATGCGGCCCAGGACGGGGCTGCCCAGCATCTCGTAGCCGTTCTGCACAATAGTGCGCTTGCCGCGATACATCAGCTCGCCCAGCAGGCTGCCTACCACAGGCGTCACCACTATATCCTGATACGACGGACGCTCCATGAACGCCTCGATGCCGAATTCCCATCCCACCGTGGATATCGCGGCTGAATAGAGCATAGAGCCCCAGAAGCTGAATCCGCACGAACGCGCCGACATGAAATAGGCCGCGCCCGCATAAGGATGCAACACATAGTTGAATAT
Organism: uncultured Bacteroides sp.; assembly: GCA_964401095.1. GTDB lineage: Bacteria > Bacteroidota > Bacteroidia > Bacteroidales > Muribaculaceae > CAG-873. The sequence goes on along the minus strand of CAYNXG010000142.1, from coordinate 1,287 downwards.
GGGATTGTCATGGTCCCACTCGGGCCCGCGCTTGAATATATTGCGAAACCAGCGCTTGAACATAGGCGTCTGCGATATCGACGCCCTGTTCCACGCCGTGGCGTCCTCGGGCAGCAGCTCCAGCACAAACAGCGTGCCCACGAAGGCGCCGCACAGCACCGACGTATTGATCCACATGCGGTGCCAGTTGGCGCCGGTACTGTGGCGCGTATAAGGCAGCTCGTAGGGCGACACCCAGCTGTGGCGCAGCCCCGAGTCATCGAGTTTCACAGCCAAAGGCTCCGGCATCTCCGGGGCCGCGACAGATACCGTCGGTATTTCCGTCACACGGTATTCCGACATCATGCTTACTACGGCAACGGTATCCGCGGCAGACACGATAGAATCCGACTGCCGCGCCGACGCCGCAAGACAGGACACTATAATTATGATTGCAGATAGATACAGTTTTTTCATAGCTCAAATCTTTTACATTAAAACACTCTCGACGGATAAAAAATATCGTCATTGCAAAATTTTAACATAAGCCCAAAAAACTGCTGAGACCGCTTTCAGCGGCCAAATCCGACAACATTTTATCCAATTGATTGGCCAAAATTACCTATTTTTCATGAAATCGCAAAAAAGTTGCGAAAATATTTGCACGGAACAAAAAAGTGGCTTAACTTTGCACTCGCAATCAGGAACAAGCCTGAGCAACTCCAAAATAAGGTTAGAGAACCTCAAAGGTGTGGTAGTTCAGCTGGTTAGAATACCTGCCTGTCACGCAGGGGGTCGCGGGTTCGAGTCCCGTCCATACCGCCAGAGGAGAGAGGAGAATGAGAAACAGTTAAACTTCGGTTTACTTTTCTCATTCTTTTTTTATATCTCCCCATCTTTATTTACCAATACAGGACTACGCGAAGTCCTGCTATACTTGTAACGCAAAATATGGAGTTGATTGAACTTAATATGCAACAAATCATCGAGCTTTGCCGCAAACACAGGGTAAAGACTTTGGCTGTCTTTGGCTCTATACTTACCGATAGATTCAACGACAAGAGCGATGTAGATATACTGGTCAACTTCGATACTACAGATCATGAGAAGTGGGATTATGTCACCAACTACTTCGATTTCCAAGAAGCCTTAGAAAAAATCTTCGGCAGGAAAGTAGATCTGATTGAAGAGAAAGGTCTGAAAAACAAATACTTTATTCAGAACGTAAATAGTACAAAGCGGATGATTTACACTCCTGACTTTGACAATGGGTCACCCAAAATTGATTTAGTCCGGGAGTAATGGTGC
>CAYNXG010000141.1:0-3416 GCA_964401095.1 uncultured Bacteroides sp. | reverse complement strand
CAAGGAGCTGGCCAACGCCTACTCGGAGCTCAACGACCCCATCGACCAGTATGAGCGCTTTGTGGAACAGATGCGCCTGGCCGACCGCGGCGACGACGAGGCCATGATCATCGACGGCGACTTTATCCGCGCCCTCGAATACGGCATGCCCCCCACATCGGGTATGGGCATCGGCATGGACCGTCTGGTGATGCTCATGACCGGCCAGACCACCATCCAGGAGGTGCTGCTGTTCCCGCAGATGCGCCCCGAGAAGGTGGAGAAGCGCGACAAACCCGAGGCATTCACCGCCCTGGGCGTGCCCGAGGAATGGGTGGCGCCCGTGCAGAAGGCCGGCGTGCTCACCGCCGCCGCCCTGGGTTCGGCCGTGGCCGGAAAGCTCTTCCAGGACCTCTGCGGCATCAACAAGAAATATAAGCTGGGACTCAAGAACCCCACCCCGCAGGAAATTCAGCAATGGATCGATAAGGCAGCAGCGCTATGAACACGTTAGGAAAAGTGGCCGTGCTGGGCGGCGGCAGCTGGGCCACCGCTCTCGCCAAGATATTGCTGCAGAACTGCGGCACGCTGATATGGTACATGCGCCGCGACGACCGCATCGAGGAATTCCTGCGCCTGGGCCACAACCCGGCCTATCTCACCGACGTGATGTTTGACACGGAGCGCATCGAGTTCTCGTCGGACATCAACGCGGTGTGCGCCTCGGCCGACGTGCTGCTGCTGGCCATGCCCTCGCCCTACTTCAAGTCGCACATGGAGAAGATCACGGCCGACATATCGGGCAAGGTGGTGGTATCGGCCATCAAGGGCATCGTCCCCGACGAAAACCAGCTCATCACCGACTATATGGTGGAGCGCTTCGGCGTGGCCGGACGCCGCGAGATGGTGATATCGGGCCCCTGCCATGCCGAGGAAGTGGCGCTCGACCGCCCGTCGTATCTGACCATCGGCTGCCACGACAGCGACCTCGCGGCCAACTTCGCCTCGCTCATAGCCGGCAAGCACACCCACACCATCCTGTCGTCTGACGTGGAAGGCATCGAATATGCCGCCGTGCTCAAGAACGTCTACGCCATAGCCGCCGGCATCATCCACGGCATGAAACGCGGCGACAACTTCTCGGCCATGCTCATATCGAACGCCATACGCGAGATGTCGCGCTTTGTCGACGCCGTGGTGCCCGCCCCGCGCCGGATCTGCGACTCCGTGTATCTCGGCGACCTGCTGGTGACGGCCTACTCGCGGTTCTCGCGCAACCACAACTTCGGCTCCATGATAGGCAAGGGCTACTCCGTCACCGCCGCCCGCATGGAGATGGAGCAGACCGCCGAGGGCTACTACGCCGCCAAATGCATCACCGACATAAACCGCAGCTACAAGGTGGACATGCCCATCCTCGACGCTGTATATGATATATTGTACCGTCATGTAGGCCCGGCCAAGGCCCTGGCCCGCATGGCACAGAGCTTCAGCTGATGACCGAGAAAATGCCCGAACCGACAGCCCCGGCGCCCGCAGTGCCCGAGACCGCGCTGTATCTCTTTCCCGTGCCTATGGGAGAGGGCCGCGCGGCCGATGTGCTGCCCGCGCGCAACATAGAGCTGCTCAAGGGCATACGCCACTTTGTGGTGGAGAACGTGCGCTCGGCGCGCCGTTTTCTGCGGGCCGCGTCGCGCGACATCGTCATCGACGACCTCAGCTTCACCGAGCTGTCCGAGCACACCCCCGCGTCGGAAGTGGCGGCCATGCTGGCCCCGCTCGAGGCGGGGGAGCCGGTGGGCGTGGTGTCGGAGGCGGGCTGTCCCGCCGTGGCCGACCCCGGCGCCGACCTGGTGGCCGAGGCCCAGCGCCGCGGGTTCAAGGTGGTGCCGCTGACGGGGCCGTCGAGCATCATAATGTCGCTGATGGGCTCGGGATTCAACGGCCAGAGCTTTGCCTTCCTGGGCTACCTGCCCATCGAAGCGCCCGCCCGCGCGGCCGCCATGCACGACATGGAGCGCAATGTGCGCCGCCTGCGTCAGACACAGATATTCATCGAGACGCCCTACCGCAACAACCGCCTTATCGACGAGCTGATCCGCCGCCTGCCGCCCGACATGCTGCTGTGCGTGGCCTCGGACATCACCGGCCCGCGCGAGAGCATAGTCACCCTGCCGCTCGCCGCCTGGCGCAAACGCAAATACGACTACTCGAAAATTCCAACCATATTCCTGCTATACAGCATGTAACGCCCCGCAGTCCGGATCTATAAAAAACACAGTATGGCCAAACGATATAACCGCCGCTCCACTCGTCCGATCGAAGACCTTCCCAGCCTTTTCAGCCGGGAGGAGGAGCCGGACACGCGCATCTTCGGAGGCGACGAGGGCAATATCGCCATGGCCGACGAGCCCAAGACCGGGGCCGACGAGTTCAGGCTCGACGAGGAGTTCACCCGCCCCCCGCGCAATCTGCGCTTCATATCGTTCGGCTCGGGCAGCAGCGGCAACTGCGCCTATATCGGCACCCCGGAATGCGGCCTGCTCATCGATGCCGGCGTGGACAACAACCTCGTCACGTCCGAGCTGGCCCGCAACGGCATATCGCCCACATCGATCCGCGGCATAATCCTCACCCACGACCACGCCGACCACGTGCGCTACTCCTACGCCCTGGTGCGCCGCAACCCGCACATGCTGCTCTTCGCCACTAACCGCACCCTGGAGGGCATGCTGCGCCGCCACAACATATCGCGCCGCATCAAGGACTACCACTCGCCCATATTCAAGGAGCACGAATACCGCTTCGGCGAGATGCTGCTCACGCCGTTCGAGACGTCGCACGACGGCACGGACAACGTGGGATTCTGCATCCGGCATGATTCCACGGTATTCGTGGTGGCCACAGACATGGGCGAGATAACCCCGCGGGCCGACTATTACATGCGCCGGGCCACGGCGCTGATGATAGAGTCAAACTACGACGACATGCTGCTCGAGAAGGGCCGCTATCCCGAGTATCTGAAGGCCCGCATCCGCGGCTCGCGCGGCCACATGGACAACGCCGTCACCGCCCGATATCTCACCGATATCTACCGCCCCACGCTCACCCACATCTTCCTGTGCCACCTCAGCGAGGACAACAACACGCCCGAGACGGCCATGGCCACGGTGCTCAACTCGCTGCGCAACATCTCGGTGAATCCGGCGCCGTCGTCGGCCGAGATTCCCGCCGGGACGGTCTATCTCTCGGCCCTGCCCCGCTTCAAATCGTCGGAACTGTATATTCTGTAACCGCCGCCCCATAACGCACGAGGCCGCCCCGGAAATCGGAGCGGCCTCGCGTGGATTATAAGGGATTATAAGAGCTTGTTTAATAATAGATGTGAATCCACAGGCCGAAACTTTGATTTGGATTTCGGTCTGAGTTGAAGGAGT
>CAYNXG010000140.1:0-3426 GCA_964401095.1 uncultured Bacteroides sp. | reverse complement strand
AATTTAAAGCCAATTATTTACAGATTATTTTTGAATCAAACTCCCAAACTCCCGGAACAGATCACTATCGCTGCCCGTAAGTCAATCAAGTTTAAGGCCGGAGCCGAACTGACCTCAAAGCTCAAATAAGCGACTTCGCACGTGAAAAAACCACAGCGGATGCGGCTGCCCGAAACATGGCGGCCGCATCCGCTGCGTTAAGACAGTATGGAATGACGGTATAGGTCATAAAAATGCCGCGGAGGCATTGCTGTCTTCGCGGCATACGTATTGTTGACGGATATGTGTGGAATCAATAATTGTCGGGGAAGCGTTCAAACCATGCCTGATCCATGCCGCATACGGGGCAGCGTTTGGGGGCTGTGGTGGCCTTGATGGTGAATCCGCACTTGCGGCAGTACCATTCTACGGGTTCGGCGCTGCTGAACACTTCGCCGTTCTCCATGCGTTCGAGCAGACGGAGGTAGCGCTGTTCGTGCATCTTTTCCACCTTGGCGATATTGTTGTAGAGGGCGGCAATCTGGGGGAAGCCTTCTTCACGGGCCACTTCGGCGAAGCTGCTGTAGAGTTCGCCCCATTCCTCGCGTTCGCCTGCGGCGGCTTCGGCAAGGTTTGTCTTGGTGTCGCCTACGACGCCTGCGGGATAAGCGGCGGTAATCTCAACCATTCCGCCCTCGAGGAGCGAGAAGAACTGCTTGGCATGGCTGAGTTCCTGCTCGGCTGTGGTGAGGAAGATGGCGGCAATCTGTTCGTAGCCTTCTTCCACTGCCTTCTGGGCAAAAAGGGTATAACGTGAACGAGCCTGGCTTTCACCGGCAAACGACGCCAACAGATTGTGCTCTGTGCGTGTACCTTTGATTGATTTTTTTTCCATATTGTTGAGGTCTTAATTGTTGCTTGATTTTAGAATTTGAACTAACTTGCAAACACAGAGTGCGGGGCGTTGGTTTTCAAATGTCAGTATTGTTAACTAATTTTAACCCTCCGGCATAACCCTTTTGACATTGCCTCTACGTTATAAAGAAGTCATACCTAATCCTTAATATATCCAACTAAAAAACATATACATCTATGTTGCTCTGCATTTTCTTCCTCCTGCTTGGACTCGGTCTTATACTCGGAGGCGCCAACCTTCTCACCGACGGTGCCTCGGCCCTGGCCCGTAGCCGCGGCGTGTCCGACCTGGTAATCGGACTGACGGTAGTGGCATTCGGCACGTCGGCTCCCGAGCTTGTAATCAGCATCATGTCAGCCATCAAGGGCAGCGCAGGGCTGGCGATAGGCAATGTAGTGGGCAGCAATATATTCAATGTACTCGCCATTATAGGTATAACGTCGATGGTGCGGCCTATAAAGGTAGGCAAGGACATTATGACCAATGAGATTCCGATGGTGGTGCTGTCGGCGCTGGTGCTCCTTGTCATGGGCAATTCGAGAATCCTCGACGGGCTGCCCGATGCCGTGACGCGTGTCGACGGTATAATCCTGCTTATCTTTTTCGCCATATTCATGCGCTACACGTTTGCCCGTGCCGGCAAGGGGGGCGACGAAGCGCCGGTTCCGGGTCAGGAAACCGTGAAGGCAATGCCCATGTGGAAGTCACTGCTGTGGATCTGCGGCGGCCTGGCGGGGCTGATATACGGCGGCGACTGCTTTGTGCGAGGCGCGTCGGGCATCGCTTCGTCGCTCGGAGTCAGCGACGCGGTCATAGGCCTCACCGTAGTGGCCGCGGGCACATCGCTGCCCGAGCTGGCCACCTCCGTTGCCGCCGCCGTGAAGGGCCGCCCCGGCATGGCCGTCGGCAATGTCATAGGCAGCAATATCTTCAATATATTCCTGGTGCTGGGCAGCTCAGCCACTATCCGCAGCCTGCCTATGGGCTCGGTTGGCAACTTCGATTTGCTCACCCTCACCGGCGCCTGCCTGCTGTTCTGGCTCTTCGGGCGCATCATAGGCCAAAACACGATAACGCGCGGCGAGGGCGCCCTGATGACGGCCTGCTATGTGGCCTATATAGCCGTGCTGGTGGCCCGCGCCTGACCGGTAGCCGGCCACGCCCTTAAAAAATGTGCAAAATAGTTGCAGGTCAGCGAAAAAATGAGTAACTTTGCCCCGCAAATTGTGCCTCCGGGCATGATGCGTGTGTAGGCGAGTGTGTCGCCTGCGCTATTAAGTAACATTATTATTAACTTTTTAAATGGCAGAAGAAACCAAAAGCCCTATCGAAGATTTCGATTGGGACGCCTATGAAAAAGGCGAAACCGCAGGTGAGAAGACCCGCGAAGAGCTCACCCGCACCTACGATGAATCGCTGAACACCGTTAAGGACAAAGACGTAATCGAAGGTACCATCATCGCACTCAGCAAGCGTGAAGCAGTGGTTAACATCGGTTATAAGAGCGATGGCATCATCCCGATGAGCGAATTCCGCTACAATCCCGACATCAAGGTCGGCGACGTTGTGGAAGTATTCATCGAAAACCAGGAAGACAAAAAAGGCCAGCTGATTTTGTCGCACAAGAAGGCTCGCGCATCGCGTTCGTGGGAGCGTATCAACGCCGCCCTTGCCAACGATGAGATCATCAAAGGCTACATCAAGTGCCGCACCAAAGGCGGCATGATTGTCGACGTATTCGGCATCGAGGCATTCCTCCCCGGCTCGCAGATCGACGTCAAGCCCATCCGCGACTACGACGTATACGTTGGCAAGACCATGGAATTCAAGGTTGTTAAAATCAACGAAGAATTCAAGAACGTGGTTATCTCCCACAAGGCTCTCATCGAGGCCGAGCTCGAGCAGCAGAAGCGCGAGATCATCTCGAAGCTCGAAAAGGGCCAGGTGCTCGAAGGCACCGTCAAGAACATCACCTCCTACGGTGTGTTCATCGACCTTGGCGGCGTAGACGGCCTTATCCACATCACCGACCTCTCGTGGGGCCGCGTGACAAAGCCTGCCGAAGTTGTGGAACTCGACCAGAAGCTCAATGTCGTTATCCTCGACTTCGACGACGAGAAGAAGCGCATCGCTCTCGGTCTCAAGCAGCTCCAGCCCCATCCCTGGGATGCCCTCAACCCCGACCTCAAGGTTGGCGACCACGTGAAGGGCAAAGTTGTCGTTATGGCCGACTATGGCGCATTCCTCGAAATCGCCCCCGGCGTGGAAGGTCTTATCCACGTGAGCGAAATGTCGTGGAGCCAGCACCTCCGTTCGGCTCAGGACTTCATGAAGGTAGGCGACGAAGTAGAGGCAGTTATCCTCACACTCGACCGCGAAGACCGCAAGATGAGCCTCGGCATCAAGCAGCTCAAGAACGATCCCTGGGAGAACATCGAAGACAAATATCCCGTTGGCAGCCGCCACACCGCCCGTGTGCGCAACTTCACCAACTTCGGCGTATTCGTTGAAATCGAAGAAGGCGTTGACGG
>CAYNXG010000139.1:0-3498 GCA_964401095.1 uncultured Bacteroides sp. | reverse complement strand
TGAGGTTTGAGGCCACCGTGCCGCCGCCGAGGTTGCACCACTCGCCTATCACGGCATTGCCCAGGAAGCCGTCGTGTCCCTTGTTGGCATATCCGATCATCACCACGTTGTTGAGCTCGCCGCCCACCTTGCAGTGGGGACCGAGGGTGGTGGCGCCGTAGATCAGTGTGCCCATGTTGGCCTGGGCGTGGGTGCACAGGGCTATGGGGCCGCGGAGGTGGCAGCCTTCCATCACCGTGGCGTCGCGGCCTATGTATATGGGGCCCTGACGGGTGTTGAGGGTCGAGGCCTCCACTGTGGCGCCTTCCTCGATGAATATGAGCGACGGGTCGCCGAGCACGATGTTGGTGGGGTCGACGGGCGCCGATGTGCGGCCTGCGGTGAGACGCTCGAAGTCGAGGGCCATTACCTCGCCGTTTTTCAGGAATATGTCATATACATGCTCGATGACTGTCACGTCTCCGGTATATTCCACCGGTTCGCCGCCGCGTCCGCGGCGCGCTATCTCGCGGCCATCGTGTATAAGGGTCTGGTCGGGGCACAGGTCGGCCACGGCGTGTGCGAGTTCGGCTGTCGCCACAACGTGCCCGGCCACATAGAGTGTGTCGTGGTCGGTGGAGGGGGCTGTGGGGAACAGCTCGGTAAGGTAATCTTCGGTCTGCCAGTAGTAATCACCGGGCAGGAAGGCCTGCCAGCGTTCGGCCATCGTGGATATGCCCAGGCGTATGGCGCCTACAGGGCGGGTGTATGTTATTGGAAGCAGATTGGGCCTTATTTCGGCGCAATCATAAACAATTACTGTCATTATGCTTTAAATTTTTTAGCAAAGTTAGAACTTGTTTAATAATAAATGGCAAAGTTTGATAGCATTTTGCAATCGCAAACAATCGGATGCCGTACTTTTGACAGTGTTTTGCTTTACAAAATGGCAAATTGTATTGTGATTAACATGTTTTAACATTAAATATCTTGCAAAAACTTAAAATTGCTATAACTTTGCAGCGTTAGGTAGTTTTTTCTATTTCCAATAGCAGTCGTTTCTATGTAAAAAAGTTCCAAGCATTTTTCAGCCCCGTTCGGGGGCTGAAACGGGCTTGGATTTTTTTATGCCCGTATTCGTGCGGGCTGTCAGCCTATGCTGTCGGTCTCCTGCTCCGGCAGGGGCATGGGGAGGCCGGGAGTGGCGGTGGTGTCGATGTCGGCCGCAGGCATGGATGCGCGGCCCTTGACGGGCAGGGTGTAGGATATTGAGAACGTGCCGGTGATCATCTGTCCCCGCGAGCCGTAGCCGGGGATGTACCAGGGCTTGCCGTGCTCGTTTTTCGTCTCGTGGATGAGGGCGTGGATGCGTATCATCCAGCCGGCCGATATGCCGCGCCACAGCTTCACGCGCAGGCCGAGGCAGAATTCAAGCCAGCCGGCCGTTACGTTTTGGTTGGCGATGGCAAAGGGCGGTGTGTCGCCCCAGTAGCCCGGCGGGGGAGTCACACCCGTCAGTCCCCACTTGAATGGCGAGAATCCGTAGCGCACGCCGGCCAGCCACTTGTAGTCGGGATTCGAGTTATACAGGAAATTGTAGTCGGCGCCGATTTTGAAATATACGCTCATGGGCGAGGTGTATGTGTAGTCCTCGCCGGCGGGGGTGTTTGACGCCTGTCCGAGCCCGACCTCGAAGGTGGGGAAGTAGCGGTTGTGCAGGTTCACGTCGGCCCAGAAGCCCACCAGGCCGTATTTCTGTCCGAAAATACGCATCACGGGGTCCCAGATGTCCACGCCTACGGTTGTGCCGGCAAACAGCGGGTATTTCATGCGCGGCAGCTTGCGGATAGAGGTGGAGTCAATCCACTCCTCGCCCGTTACGGTGTCGACATATACGATGGCTCCGTCGTCGCGGTGGTAGTGTGACGAGCGCGCGCGGAAAGCGGCATTGATGCGTGCCGTGTCGCCGCGGGTCTCGTTGATGGCCTGGGTGGTGGTGGCGCCGGTGGTGATGGGCGTTACGTGGCGGCGCTGTCGGCGGGCGGGAGCGTCATCGGCCCACAGGCACACCGCAGCCATGGCAATCGCCAGGACTACCGGTAGCCGCCTCATTGCCCTGGCTCCTCCTCTGAGCCGGTGCGGAAGAATATCTTGATGCGTTCAAATTCCACGTTGGTGATGAGAGAGTCGACCAGTGTTATCGAGTCGATAAGGTGGGATGTGTGCGACACGGAGGTGATGCGGTAGATGTACATGGCGCCGCAGTCCTCCGAGGCAAAGTAGGTTATGGGGTCATAGCTGAAGGCTATGGTGTCGTTGTATTCCGGGAAGTCGAGATGCTTCTGTCTGTAGGACAGGCACCAGCGCACGCTGCGTTCCGCGGGGTTGAAGGGCAGATACACCTGCTTCACGCCGTTCTGCGATTTCAGCAGCACGCTGTCGTCGGGGGCGCCGATGCCGCTGATTTCCACCGAGTCGACGGATATGGCCTTGGCGGTCTCGCTCGAATAGAATCCGGCGAGGGGCAGGGCGCTGCCGTTGTCGAGACAGCCCGACGAGCTGCAGGCGGCCGTTATGACGGCGGCGAGCACAATAATATATAGGGGCAGTTTACGCATCGGCAGCATTGTGGCGCACTATCTCAGACATGTCCTTGCGTATCTTGCGGGGCGCTTCGCAGCCGGCGGCCGCATAGCCCAGGGGGATTATGGCCACAGGCTCGAGATGGTCGGGCAGGCCGAATCCGCGGCGTATGATCTCGGGGTCGAAGTTGCACACCCAGCATGTGGCGAGGCCTACGGCCGTGGCGGCCAGGCAGATGTGCTCCACCGCTATGGCCACGTCGACATCCGTGTGGTCTTTGCCGTCGAATTTGCGGTGCCAGGCCTCGTCGTGGTTGCCCAGGGCGATGATAAACATGGGCGCCGTGCGTATCCAGGGACGGTCGTATGACTCTATGACGGTAGCGCGCCCGTCAGAGTCGTCGACCGTGATAAACATCCACGGCTGGCGGTTGCAGGCCGAGGGGGCTATGCGGGCGGCGTCGAGCACGGCGTCGACCAGGTCGCGGCCCGGCATGCGCTCCGGGTCGTAGTCGCGGCATGAATAGCGGTTGCGCAGCAGCGACAGCAGCATGGGGTAGGTTTCAAAGTTTTCCATCGTCGGCCGGTTTTATTTCTTCATCTATTTCATAATCGTTGCGGCGGGGCGAGTTGCGTGCGATAAGCTCGCCCACGAATCCGGCGAGGAACAGCTGCGAGCCCAGCAGCATCAGTGTCAGCGACAGGTAAAAATAGGGCGAATCGGTGACAAGGGTGTAGGGGTTGCCGTGGTGCATGTTCCATAGCTTGCCGAAGCCCACCACGGCCACGGCGATGAAGCCGAAGATAAACATTAGCGAGCCTAAAAGCCCGAAGAAGTGCATGGGCTTGCCGCCAAACTTGCCCGTGAACCACAGCGTGGCCAGGTCGAGATAGCCGTTGACAAAGCGGTCGAGGCCGAATTTGGTCTTGCCGTATT
>CAYNXG010000138.1:0-3515 GCA_964401095.1 uncultured Bacteroides sp. | reverse complement strand
ACGGCGGCACAAACTTCGACGCCAAGACACGCCGCAACTCCACCGACCTCGAGGACATCTTCATCGCCCACATCGCCGGCATGGACGCCATGGCCCGCGCACTGCTCAGCGCCGCCGACGTGCTCGAGAAGTCGCCCTACAAGAAGATGCTCGCCGACCGCTACGCATCGTTTGACGGCGGCAAGGGCAAGGAATTCGAGGAAGGCCGCATGACCCTCGAGCAGCTTGTCGACTACGCCAAGCAGAACGGCGAACCCGCCACCACCTCGGGCAAGCAGGAACTCTACGAAGCCATCGTGAACATGTATGCCTGATAACTCCATCTGACATCATTAATACCATCACCCCTCCCGGGTTGCGGCCTTAGGGCCGCGCCCCGGGAGGTACTTGAATCAATACCATGAGTAATTATAAAGATAACGGCAGCAAGCTGTACCTGTTCTCCATCGTGCTGGTGGCCGTGCTGGGCGGACTGCTGTTCGGCTATGACACAGCCGTAATTTCAGGCGCGGAAAAGGGTCTGCAGGCCTTCTTCCTCGGCGCCAAAGACTTTGTCTACAGCGACACAATCCACGGTATCACATCGTCGAGCGCCCTGCTCGGCTGTATCATCGGCTCGGCTATGTCGGGCATATTCGCATCGCGCCTCGGCCGCAAGAAGACCCTCATCGTGGCCGGTGTGTTCTTCTTCCTCTCGGCCCTGGGCTCGTACTACCCCGAGTTTGCGTTCTACGACTACGGCGTGCCCTCGTTCAGCCTTCTCATCACCTTCAACATCTACCGCATCATAGGCGGTATCGGCGTGGGCCTGGCATCTGCCATCTGCCCCATGTACATCGCCGAGGTGGCTCCGAGCAATCTCCGCGGCACACTCGTGTCCTGGAACCAGTTTGCCATCATCTTCGGCCAGCTGGTAGTGTATTTTGTGAACTTCCTCATCCTGGGCGAGCACACCCAGCCCATCATCAACAAGATGGGCGAGGCCCTGTATGAAGTGAGCGCCTCATCAGACCCCTGGACCATCACCACCGGCTGGCGCTACATGTTCGGCTCCGAGGCCTTCGTAGCCGGCATATTCACCATCCTCGTATGTTTCGTGCCCGAGTCGCCCCGTTATCTCGCCCTTATCGGCAAGGACGTCAAGGCCATGGCTATCCTCGTCCGCATCAACGGCGAGCGCAAGGCCCGCGAGATTCTCGACCAGATCAAGAACACCGTCGACGTCAAGTCGGAGCGTCTGTTCTCATTCGGCATCATGGTCATCTTTGTCGGTGTCATGCTTTCGGTGTTCCAGCAGGCCGTCGGCATTAACGCCGTGCTCTACTATGCACCCCGTATATTCGAGTCGATGAACATGGGCAATCCCATGGTGCAGACAGTCATAATGGGCATAGTCAACATCTCGTTCACCCTCGTGGCCGTGTTCACCGTGGAGAAGATTGGCCGCAAGCCCCTGCTTATATGGGGCTCGATCGGCATGGCTATCGGCGCCCTCGGCGTGGCCCTGTCCAATGTGGTGGAGACTCATCCCCTTATGCCCGTCGTTAGCATAATGGTCTACTCGGCTTCGTTCATGTTCTCATGGGGCCCCATCTGCTGGGTGCTCATCGCCGAGATTTTCCCGAACACCATCCGTTCGCAGGCCGTGGCAATCGCCGTGGCATTCCAGTGGATATTCAACTTTATCGTATCGTCTACCTTCGTGCCCATGTACAACATGAGCCTGGGAGATATGGGCGATAAGTTCGGCCACTGCTTTGCCTATGCCCTCTACGGCATTATCTGCGTCATCGCCGCCATCTTCGTGGCCCGTCTCGTTCCCGAAACCAAGGGCAAGACCCTCGAGGACATGACCGCGCTGTGGCGTTCACGCTCCCGTAAATAACAGTCATTAAAAAAACACCGGGGCCGTGTCGTAGCTTGGTTGCGACACGGCCCCGGTTTCGTTATATCCATATCCTTGCGGCTTCGGGTGAACCAAAACATACGGGATGTTGTCTTTAAAAGAAAAGCCCTGTTATGAAAAGACTGCTCACCCTTTCACGTCGTTTTTGGTTATGGCTGCTGAGTATTGCAGTATTGTGCGGCTCGCTCGTTTCTTGCGGCTCGCTGCATACCTACGGAGGTATCGAACACGACTACACGTATGATTTTGACGGTTATCACCATCATCACCATCACCACAAGCACAAGAAACACCACAAGAAGCATCACAAGAAACACTATAAAAAACATCATCGCCACCACCACGATGATGATGACGATGATTGAACGTTATCGTTTATATGCTCAGCGGCAGGCTGCCACAATGGCGAGCGCCTCGCGGCACTTGTCGGTGACGTAGGCCCAGTCGCGGGCTTCGACGCGGTCTTTGGGGAAGAGCTTGGAGCCCATGCCCACGCAGAACACGCCGGCCTTGAACCATGCCGAGAGATTTTCGGCAGTGGGTTCCACGCCGCCGGTCACCATGATTTTGCTCCAGGGCATCGGGGCGAGCAGACCCTTTACAAATTTCGGTCCGAGAACATCGCAGGGGAATACCTTGCACAGGACGCAGCCGCTCTCCTGTGCGAATCCTACCTCCGACACCGTGCCGCAGCCCGGGGTGTAGGCCACCAGGCGGCGGTTGCATATACGTGCTATCTCGGGGTTGAACAGGGGGCCCACTACAAAGTTGGCGCCAAGCTGGAGATAGAGGGCGGCGGTGGCGGGATCGACAATCGAACCCACGCCGAGTGCCATTTCGGGACACTCTACGGCGGCATATTTCACCAGTTCGCCGAATACCTCGTGCGCAAAGTCGCCGCGGTTGGTGAACTCGAAGGCGCGCACGCCTCCGTCATAGCATGCCTTGAGCACGGCCTTGGCCACCTCGAGGTCTTTGTGATAGAATACGGGCACCATGCCTGTCGCGCCCATCTTGGCCAGGACGGCCTGTTTATCGAATCTTGCCATGGCTACAGGTCAGCTTATCGTTGTACACGTCCGTTGGCGTTGCCGGCGGCGAGGGCTTTCACCTCTGCCTCGGAAACGAGGTTGAAGTCGCCGTTTACGGTCTGTTTCAGGGCCGATGCGGCTACGGCAAATTCGAGCGCTTCTTCCTGCGAGGGCATGGTGAGCAGGCCGTGGATGAGGCCGCCCGAGAAGGAGTCGCCGCCGCCTACGCGGTCGATGATGGGGTTGATGTCATAGCGGCGCGATACGTAGAAGTCCTTGCCGTTGTAGATCATGCCCTTCCAGCCGTTGTGCGAGGCCGAGAAGCTCTCGCGCAGAGTCGACACCACATACTTGAAGCCGAATTCCTCCATCATGGCGCGGAAGATGCCCTTGTAGCCTTCGGCATCGGTGTTGCCGCCTTCAACGTCGGCATCGGGTTTGAATCCGAGGCACAGCTCGGCGTCTTCCTCGTTGCCGATGCACACGTCGACATACTGCATGAGGGGTCGCATGATGCTCTGCGCCTTCTCTTTGGTCCAGAGTTTCTTGCGGAAGTTGAGGTCTACGCTGACGGTTAC
>CAYNXG010000137.1:0-3527 GCA_964401095.1 uncultured Bacteroides sp. | reverse complement strand
CAACGACCCTCTGATTAACAGTCAGATGCTCTAACCGACTGAGCTATTGAAGCGAATTTTATAACCCCCTCCGGGGTTTTGCGGTGCAAATTTAAGGCGAATTTTTGAGTTGTGCAAGAGCCCGGGCGTTTTTTATGCGTATTTTTTCGGTTTTTTCTGTTTTTACACTTAAAAATGCACTTTTTTACGTAACTTCGTAGTCAACATTGAACTCAGCCGGGTTATAATATTATGAAAAAACTTCTATTTGTCATCCTTGCCGCGGCCGGTGTGCTCGCGGGCGCGTCGATGGCCGCGGGGCAGGGCTCGCGCGGCGACAAGACCGCTGTGTCGCGCAATCTTTCCATATTCAATGCGCTCGTGAAGGAGCTGCAGACGTCATACGTCGACACCATCAATTCCGACAAGCTGATAAAGACGGCAATCGACGCCATGCTCAACGACATCGACCCCTACACGGAGTATTATCCCGTGGAGGACAGCGAGGAGCTGACCTCGATATCCTCGGGCCAGTATGGCGGCATCGGCGCCTACATACAGCGCCGGGGCAACACCACCATAATCTCGGAGCCTGTCAACGGCGCCCCGGCCCGCAAGACCGGCCTGCGCCACGGCGACGTGATACTGAAAATCGACGATACCGATGTGACCGCCGACATGGCCATTGACGCCGTGAGCAAGATGCTGCGCGGGCAGGCCGGCACGACGGTGAAGGTGAAGGTCGACCGTCCCTACGTGCAGGATTCCATCCTGGAGTTTGAGATAACGCGCGGCACGGTGGCCGTGGATCCCATGCCCTACAGCGGCATCGACTCGGCCGGCGTGGGCTATATCCGCCTCACCACGTTCAACGAGAAGAGCGCGGGCGAGGTGCGCGACGCCGTGGAGCGTTTCAAGGCCGATCCGCGCCTGCGCGGCATCCTCCTGGACCTGCGCGGCAACGGCGGCGGCCTGCTCGAGAGCGCGGTGCAGATTGTGGGCCTCTTCGTGCCCAAGGGCACCGAGGTGGTGCGCACCCGCGGCTTCAATGACAAGAATCTGAAGATATACAAGACCACCCGGCGCCCGCTGGATACGGAGATTCCGCTGGTGGTGATGACCGACGACGGCACGGCCTCGGCGGCCGAAATCGTGGCCGGCGCCCTCCAGGACCTCGACCGCGCCGCCATCGTGGGCACGCGTTCGTTCGGCAAGGGCCTGGTGCAGGTGCCCCGCCCGCTGCCCTACGACGGCATGCTGAAGGTGACCGTGGCACGCTACTATATACCCTCGGGCCGCCTCATCCAGGCCATCGACTACAGCCACCGCAATCCCGACGGCACGCCCGCGCGCATCCCCGACAGCCTCACGAAGGTGTGGAAGACGATGCATGGACGCGAGGTGCGCGACGGCGGCGGCATAACCCCCGACGTGGCCGTGTCGGACACGTCGATGAACCGCCTGCTCTACAATGTCATAGCCGACAACTGGGCCTTCGACTACGCCAACCGTTTCCGCGCCCGCAACGACTCGATGGCTCCCTCGGACTCGTGGCGCGTCAACGACTCGATTTTCGCCGATTTCAAGGCCTTCATCGACCCCGCCCGGTTCAAGTATGACCGCCTGTGCGAGAGCGGCATCGACTTCCTGCGCAAGGCCGCCGAGACCGAGGGCTACATGAACGACTCGGTGGCCGCCCAGCTCGACGTGCTGGCCGGCATGCTGCGCCACGACCTCAACCGCGACCTCGACTTCAACCGCGAAAAGCTGGAACAGCTGCTCGACAACGAGATAGGCAAGCGCTATTACAGCGATGCCGACATGGTGAAACGCTCGCTGCGCTATGATCTGGAGGCCGACACCGCCCGCGCCGTCCTCCTCGACCGCGACCGTTACAACAAAATCCTGCACAAGGCACGATGAGCGCCAAGGCAAACATACCGGCCACGCTGCCGGGCCTGGGCGAGGCGTTCCTGACAGCCGCGAGGCGCAAGGCCCTGGCGCGGTGTAGCGCCGCGGGCGACGCTGTGCTGTGCGGCCTGGCGGGCTCCTCGGCCGCGGCGGCCATCGCGGGCCTCGCATCGCCCGGAGGCGGCCCCGTGCTGGTCATAGGCTCAGACGCCGACGATGCCGGCTACCTCTATCACGACATCACACGCCTGCTGGGCGAGGACGCCGCCGCGTTCATGCCCTCGGGCTATAAGCGCGACATACGGTACGGGCAGATCGACGCCCCGGCCGTGATCCTGCGCACCGAGGCCCTGGCACGCATAGGGACGGACAAGAACCTGCGGTTCGTAATCACCTATCCCGAGGCGCTGGCCGAGCAGGTGGCCGACCGCGACGACCTGGCCCGCGGAACCATAACCCTGAAGACCGGCGAGACCTGCGACCTCACCGAGCTGCAATGCCGCCTGCGCGAGAACGGATTCAAGGAGGTGGACTATGTGTACGAGCCGGGCCACTTTGCCGTGCGAGGTTCTATTCTCGACATATTCGGCTACACCAGCGAGCTGCCCGTGCGCGTTGACTTCTTCGATGACGAGATAGACTCGATACGCACGTTCAATATAGAGACACAGCTGTCAGAGGCGCGCCTCGCCGAGGTGAGCGTCACCGCCGACGTGGACAGCCGCACCGCCGCCGGGCAGCCCCTGCTGCGGTTTGTCGCCCCCGACACGCTGATAGCCGTGCGCGAGCCCGACGACGTGGCGGCGCGTATCCGTGTCATAGCCGAGGGCACTATGTCGCAGAGCGCCGTCATAGCCGATGACGAGGGCATCGACACCGCCGCCATGAGCCGCGTGGTAGACCCCGACGAGTTCGAGAAGCTATATGCATCCTTCGCGCGTGTGCGGTTCACCGCGGCGCCGCGCGAGGCCGCGAAGGCTCCGGCCGCCGTGTCGTTCGACTGCTCGCCCCAGGGGCTTTATCACAAGAATTTCGACCTTATATCCGATGCGTTCACCCGTCTGCTGGGCGACGGCTACCGGCTGTATATCCTCAGCGACAGCCCCAAGCAATTCGAGCGCCTGCGCGTCATATTTGAAGACCGCGGCGACGACATAACCTTCACGCCCGTGGCCGGCACGCTCCACGAGGGCTTTGTGGACCACAAGACCCGCGTGTGCGTGTTCACCGATCATCAGATATTCGACCGTTTCCACAAATACACACTGCGCAGCGACCGCGCCCGCTCGGGCAAGCTGGCCCTGTCGCTCAAGGAGCTCAACGCCCTGGAGCCGGGCGACTATGTGGTGCACGTCGACCACGGCGTGGGAAAATTCGCCGGGCTGCTGCGCACCGACGTGGGCGGACGTACGCAGGAGATGATAAAGCTCGTGTATCAGAACAACGACATCATCATGGTGTCGATCCACGCCCTGCACAAGCTGGCCAAATACCGCGGCAAGGAAGGCGTGCCGCCCAAACTCAACCGCATCGGCTCGGGCCAGTGGAACAAGGTGAAGGAGCGCACCAAGAGCAAGCTCAAGGACATAGCCCGCGACCTCATAAAGCTCTATGCCGCCCGCCGCGAGGAGAAGGGC
>CAYNXG010000136.1:0-3717 GCA_964401095.1 uncultured Bacteroides sp. | reverse complement strand
CTGTTAGACTGAATACATGCTGGGCGAACAATAAAACCGACGCCATGGATTTTTGTCCGCGGCGCCGGTTTTTATGTTATATGCAGAGGACTTTTATCAGTCCTGAACGAGCGATACGAGGAATTCCTTTTCGTCGGCGGGATCGGTGTCGATAACGATCTTGTTCTCACGTGCGAGCCAACCGAGAGCAGCGAATACTTCCTTATCTTTCAGCTTGGTAGCTTTTTTAAGCTGTTTTACGCCGAGGGTCTGGGCCTCGCTGAGGGCCTGCCATACAAGGCCGGCGTTTGTACCGATAACTTCTACATTCATAGTCCGGATTTGTTTTTATAGTTAGACAATAATATACTTTTCTTTTTAATCAGAATATAAGTGGAAACTCTAATTGTTTGCAAATATACAAAATATATTCTATTTTTAAATCTATAAGAGTAACAATTTTAACAAAAAATTGTTTAATCATACACCTTCAAGCATAAAAACAAAGATTTTTGTCAACCGCGCGGGGTTTTATATTTGGAAACGGGCGCTTATGCAGGCAATACGATTTGTTAATATTTCAATTTTGTTATAACTTTACACTCAAATATCAACGGCATGCCCGCGAGGCATGCAAAATACATATAAATGCAAGGTATTGTAATCCGAAATACAGGTTCCCACTATGTAGTGGCCGTCGATGGTGAAGACGGCCGTGAAATCAGCTGCAAGATAAAGGGTAATTTCAGAATAAAAGGCATACGCACCACCAATCCCGTGGCCGTGGGCGACCGTGTCACCGTAGGACCTCCCGGCCCCGACGGCACGGCGTTTATCACCGCCATATCTCCCCGTCGCAACTATATCATAAGGCGCGCGAGCAATCTTTCAAAAGAGTCGCACATCATCGCCGCGAATATCGACCGGGCCATGCTCGTGGCCACGCTGGCGCATCCCGTCACGTCCACCACGTTCATTGACCGTTTCCTCGCCACGGCCACCGCTTACAACGTGCCTGCCATTCTGGTCATCAACAAGACAGACCTGCTCACCGAGCCCGAAGACCGCGAGCTGCTCGAAGCCGTGGAATACCTCTATCGCTCAATCGGCTATGAAGTGGTGTCGGTATCAGCCAAGACAGGCCTCGGCATAGACAAACTGCGCCAGATGCTCGCAGGGCACACCACCCTGGTGTCGGGTAATTCAGGCGTGGGAAAGTCTACGCTGATCAACGACCTGATACCCGGCCTCGACCTGCGCACCGCCGAAATATCCGCCGCCCATGACACGGGAATGCACACCACGACATTCAGCGAGCTGTTCAACCTTCCCGGCGGAGGAGCCATAATCGATACTCCGGGCGTGCGCGGTTTCGGCACGATCGATTTCGACAAATACGAAGTGGCGCATTATTTCCCTGAAATTTTCAAGATTTCGGAAAACTGCCGTTTCGGCAACTGCACCCATACCCATGAGCCCGGCTGCGCTGTTCTCGAAGCCCTCGACGAAGGCCGCATTGCCGCCTCGCGCTATGCATCCTACCTCTCCATCCTCGAAGACGCCGATGAAGGCAAATACCGAAAAGGATATTGACATGATAAAAGCATTTACAATTGTGGCGCTGCTGAGCATGCCGTTCGCGGCAGCGGCCTTCAATTCCCGAGAAATCAACGTGACAAACCCGACCGACGGCGTGGTACTGGCAGGGACACTGACAGTGCCCGAGACCGGCACGCCACGCGCGGCATTGATGCTTGCCACAGGCAGCGGCTCGCAAGACCGCGACGAGACCGTGGCCGGGCACAAGCCTTTCAAGCGCATCGCCGAATACCTTGCCGACCGTGGCTATGCCGTGCTTAGGCTCGACGACCGCGGCACAGGCGAATCGGGCGGCTCGGCCGACGACATCACGCCACAGTCCAATACCGCCGACGTGTCATCGGGCCTTGCATGGCTCGACTCTGCTTTCAGCAAGGTTCCCTCAGGCGTGCTCGGCCACTCGGAAGGAGGACAGATAGCCTGCCGCATAGCTGCCGGCAACCCCGCGTGCCGCTTTATCGTAACGCTTGCCGGGCCGGCATGGCGCGGCGACTCGATTGTAATGTCTCAGTCGAGAGCGCTTGCCGTAGCCCTCATCGGACGATGGGATGCCGAGGACAGCCAGCGTAAACTGCTTTCCGTGGCATCGTCTACCATGCCCGACATAACCGCCTCTCCTATGCTTTATCAGATTATAATGTCGGCCATGGGTCCGCAAGCCTCCCTGCCGCAGGTCAAGGAATATGTGTCGGCACAGGTAAGCGGATTGCTCAAGCCATGGTATCGCGAATTTCTGAGATATGACCCCGCCGGTGATATCAAGGCGGTAAAAGTGTCCTGGCTGGCACTGAACGGCGAAAAAGACATGCAGGTGCTGCCTGCCAATCTCAACACAATAGCCTCGCTGAATCCGTCAGCCGAGACAATACTCCTGCCGGGACACAACCATCTGTTTCAGAACGCGTCAACCGGCATGCCTGACGAATACGAGAAATTGCCCGAAGACATTTCCGACACAACGCTCGAGACCATCGCCGCCTGGCTCGACCGCACTTTTCCCGCCGACTGAGCATATAGATATTACCTATATAACCTATATATACGAAAATTCCCGATTCTTCGCGAGTCGGGAATTTCTATTCTAATCAAAAAGGATTCTGAAAAAGTATTTTAAATTCTATGAAAAAGCAAAGTTTATTTTCTGTAATTATGACGCTCGGCAAGCTTCAAAGTTTAACCGCAGGTGTCATATTAACATTGTTTAACACCAAGACCTGCAATCCTATTCATTTTGTAAAAAGTTGCCCGCGGGAATTTTGCTATTTCAGCGAAAATTCGTAACTTTGCAGTCGCTTTTTAGCATCCCGTGTGATGGGAAATTAAGAAGCATATCTTAATTTTGAGTAACACAAATAATTAAAGACATGAAGACATTCAAACTCGCAGCTCAGCCCCGTACCGAGCTCGGCAAAAAGGCCACCAAGGCCCTCCGTGCAGAAAACCTCATCCCCGTTGTCCTCAACGGCGGCGAAGTATTCACCCTCCCCTTCACCGGCACTCTCAAGCCCGGTGAAAAGATCGTAGAAATCGGCAATGGCAAGGGTCTCATCACCACCGACCTCGTTGTATCGACCGACGCTGTGCGCAAGCTCGTATATACCCCCGACATCTACGCTATCGAGCTCGACATCAACGGCGAAAAGCGTATGGCCGTCCTCAAGGACATCCAGTTCCAGCCCGTCAAGGACACCATCCTCCACATCGACCTTCTCGAGGTGAACGACAACAAGCCCGTTACCGTTGAAGTTCCCGTCAAGCTCGAAGGCCACGCCGAAGGTGTCAAGGCCGGTGGTAAGCTCTCGCTCTCCATGAAGAAGCTCCGCGTAAAAGCTATCTACACCGCTATTCCCGAGCGTCTCATCATCAACGTTGATAGCCTCGGCCTCGGCAAGACCCTCCAGGTAGGCGACCTCCACTTCGACAACCTCGAACTGATGAACGCCAAGAACGCCGTTGTTTGCGCCGTACAGCTCACACGTGCCGCTCGTGGTGCTGCCGCCGCTGCCGCTGCAGGCAAGTAATAGACCCGCTGCATGAAATACCTGATTGTTGGGCTGGGAAATATCGGCAGCGAATATGCCGAAACCCGCCACAACATAGGATTTATGATATTGGACGCCTTCGCCGAGGCGTCCAATA
>CAYNXG010000135.1:0-3765 GCA_964401095.1 uncultured Bacteroides sp. | reverse complement strand
TCGGCATGGGCGGCGCCCTCGACAGCGCCCGCTTCAAGTATTTCCTGAGCATCGCTCTCGGCGCCAACGCCACTGAAGTGGAAGGCATCGTTATCGGCGGCCACGGCGACACCACAATGATTCCCCTCACACGCTTCGCCGCATACCGCGGCCTGCCCGTATCGTCGCTCCTGCCCGCAGAGCAGCTCGAGAAAGTGGCTGCCGACACCATGGTGGGCGGCGCTACCCTCACCAAGCTCCTCGGCACATCGGCATGGTATGCTCCCGGCGCAGCCGCAGCTCAGGTTGTAGGCGCCGTGCTCCACGACCAGAAGAAGCTCATCAGCTGCTCGGCCCTCCTCGACGGCGAATACGGCGAAAAGGACCTCTGCATTGGCGTGCCCTGTATCCTCGGCAAGAATGGTATCGAGAAAATCGTTGAATTCGACCTCAACGACGCTGAAAAGGCTGCCTTCAAGAAGAGCGCCGAAGCCGTTCACAAGACCAACGCCGCTCTGGCTCAGTAAACGATAACTATCCGTTAAACGTTATATTTGCGGGCGCGATGCTGTCGCGTCCGCATTTTTTAAACAGATATTCGTAATCCCTCCCAAATATACCATTATGAAGAAAACAGCAATCGCCGCAGTCATAGCCCTCATGACCCTGGCATCTTGCGGCAACAAGACCGCCGAGAACACAAACGAAAAGGCCGAAGAAGCGGCTACCGAGGCCCTGAACACAGCCAACGACGCCATTAACAAGGCCGCCGATGCCGTAGCCGAGGCCACAGGCTCGGTAATCGAACTGACCGATGACGAGGCCTACCGCCCCGCGACAGCCGTGGAGACTCCCGTCATACTCGACTTCAACGCCACATGGTGTGGCCCCTGCAAGATGCTCACCCCCGTATTCAAGGCTGCCGCCGAGAAGTACAACGGCGTGAAATTCGTATCCGTCGACATAGACAAGATGACACAGACCGCCACCGCATTCGGCATCGAGGCCGTGCCCACCGTGGTGATTCTCGCCCCCGGCAAGGAACCCGTGAGATACGTAGGCACCGACGACCTGCTGCCCGCCGAGCGCTTCGACAAGATTGTATCGGCACTCTGAACCGGCCCGCAACCCTTACGACATGCAGCCACAGGATATCAGGAATCTGCTTGAAAGCCGCCTCGGCATAGCGCACCCCAACGCCATGCAGGAGGCCGTATGGGCCGCCCGCGCCCGGCGGCTCATAATACTGTCGCCCACCGGCTCGGGAAAGACGGCGGCATTCACCGGCGCCGCATTGCTGCGCATGCAGCCGCCGTGCGGGGCGGTGCAGACTCTGATTCTGGCTCCCTCGCGCGAGCTGGTGATACAGATATCCGAGGTGGCGCGCAAGATGGCCGCCGGATACAAGGTGGGCGCCCTCTACGGCAAGCACTCCATGGCCGACGAGACGGCCACGCTGTCGGTAGTTCCCGACATTATCGTGGCCACGCCCGGCCGCATGCTCGACCACCTGCAGCGACGCACCGTGGGCGCCGACAGCCTTGGCGTGCTGATTATCGATGAATACGACAAGGCGCTCGAACTCGGATTCTACGAGGAGATGCGCCGGATATGCTCGCGCCTGCCGCACCCGCGCAACGTGCTGCTCACATCAGCCACCGCCATAGCCGAGCTGCCGCTGTTTCTCGACCTCGCCGACGCCGAGACCGTCGACTGCACGGCGGGCGCCGCCGACCCGCGCTCAAGGCTGAGCATAGCCCGCGTGGAAAGCCCCGTGCGCGACAAGCTGCAGACCCTCACCGACCTGCTGCGCACCTTCGACGACGGCTCGAAGGTGATAGTATTCGTCAACCACCGCGACGCGGCCGAGCGCGTCTACAACCGCCTCAAGGCCGACGGCCTGCCCGTGGCCCTCTATCACGGAGGACTGGAGCAGATCGACCGCGAGCGCGCCGTGGTGCTGCTCAACAACTCCACCGCGCCCGTGATAGTGGCCACCGACCTGGCCGCCCGCGGCCTCGACATCGACTCGGTGAGCCACGTGGTTCACTACCACCTGCCGTCGTCGGCCGAGGCATGGACCCACCGCAACGGCCGCACGGCCCGCGTGGACGCCGACGGCAGCGTCTATGTGATCACCGCCGAGGGCGAGGACATACCCGACTATGTGGTGTGGGACCGCGAATACACGCCCGGCAAGCCGTCGGCCACGCCAATGCGCCGCGCCACGGCCACGCTCCACATCAACGCCGGCCGCAAAGAGAAGATATCGCGCGGAGACATAGTGGGCTTCCTGGTCAACAATGCCGGCATCGACGCGGCACGCATAGGCCGCATAGACCTGCGCGACCACATGGCCTACGTGGCCGTTCCCCGCGACGCCCTGCCCGCCGTGGCGGCCCTGCAGGGGCCGAAAATCAAAGGCCGGCGGGTACGCATCACCCGATTCGGATAAGCTCTACAGGGGGCCCGCACCACACAGGTGCGGGCCCCCGATTTTTTCCGGCGATATGTTTAAAAGCATATTTCAATATTTTTTGGCCGTATAATGACACATTTTAGAAAATATCCATTATATTTGCAAAATGAACGTCGGCCGAGACCGGGCCGGCGAGCAAGCTGAAAAAACACCTTAATAACCTAAACTGTCTTATTATGGCTAAAGTAAAAGGAGCGGTCACAATAGATGACGCCCGCTGCAAAGGTTGCGACCTGTGTGTCGTGGCCTGCCCTACCGACGTGCTGCTGCTCCAGCCCAAAGAAGTGAATGACCGCGGATACCACTTCGCCTTCGCCGCCAATCCCGACGCCTGCATAGGCTGCTGCTCATGCGCCATGGTTTGTCCCGACGGCTGCATCGAAGTTTATCGCGTAACTCTCCCCAACCCTTAAAGCATTGAACGATATGGAAGAAGTAAAATTGATGAAAGGAAATGAAGCCATAGCCCATGCCGCCATCCGTTATGGCGTAGACGGCTATTTCGGCTATCCCATCACGCCCCAGTCGGAGGTGCTTGAAACCCTTGAAGATGAAATGCCCTGGGAGACCACCGGCATGGTGGTGCTCCAGGCCGAGAGCGAAGTCGCAGCCATCAACATGGTATATGGCGGCGCCGCGTCGGGCAAGGCTGTGATGACATCGTCATCCTCGCCCGGCGTCAGCCTCAAGCAGGAGGGCATCAGCTATATCGCGGCTTCCGAGCTGCCCGCGCTCATCGTCAACGTAATGCGCGGCGGCCCCGGCCTGGGCACAATCCAGCCCTCGCAGGCCGACTATTTCCAGGCCACCAAAGGCGGCGGCCACGGCGACTACCACCTCATCGTACTCGCCCCCTCCACAGTACAGGAAATGGTTGACTTCGTAGGCCTCGGATTCGACCTCGCATTCAAATACACCAACCCCGTCATGATTCTCGCCGACGGCATCGTGGGCCAGATGATGGAAAAAGTCGTACTGCCAGAATTCCGTCCCCGCCGCACCGAGCAGGAAATCCGCGAACAATGCCCCTGGGCCGTGACAGGACGCAAAGACGGCCGCAAACGCAACGTCATCACATCACTCGAGCTTGAAAGCTCACGCATGGAAGTTATCAACCACCACCTCCAGGAACGCTACGACCTCATAGCCGACCAGGAGACACGCTGGGAAGAAATCGACGTGGAAGGCGCCGACTACCTCATAGTGGCATTCGGCTCAATAGCACGTATCTGCACCAAAGCCAAAGAACTCGCAGCCGAAAAAGGTATCAAGATCGGTATCCTCCGCCCCATCACCCTCTGGCCGTT
>CAYNXG010000134.1:0-3773 GCA_964401095.1 uncultured Bacteroides sp. | reverse complement strand
GTCGTGTAGGACTTACCCGATGCAAAGGTACGCATAAAATCCGTATCTGCAAATAAAAAGGGCAAAAATAGTGTTAAAAAGCCCCGTTTTGCGTATTCCGGGGGGCCGGGAACCGAGAAAAATTATGAAGTCTTGCCGGTGTGGCGCTTCACATAGTCGGTGAGATATACCGTGAACAGGGGGAATATCACCATGCCGGCTATGGGGAGCACGACGGCGATGATGCGGCCGGCCACGGTCATGGGGTTGATGTAGCAGCCCACGGTGCTCATGTTCATGCCCGACCACCACAGGGCCGTCCAGTATGTGTCCACCTCGGGGTTGACGGCCTGCTCGCAGCGGAAGAATATGAGCGAGCAGAAGTAGACGATCATCAGCAGTATGACGATATAGGACATGAACAGGCCGGTGACGGCGTTGTGGGAGAAGTAGCCGAAGACGATCGACAGGGCCAGCGCGCCGCGCAGCAGGGGGATGAAGCGGATGAAGTAGAGCGCGTCGGGCGACAGGGATATGCCCAGCCACGACACTATGTTGATATAGGGGATGGAGATGAGCAGGAAAAAGAAGCGGTGGCCTACGTAGCGCCACTTGGCCGGCGCTATCACCAGCTCTATGAAGAAGTCGGCTATGAACACCATGCACACCCAGAACTGGAACGTCATGTAGCGGCGGTTGGTGAGGAAGTCGCCGGCGGTGAAGGTGTCGTAGGATATGTATACGATGAGGAGCACCGACAGCACGAGCACGAGGGTGTGCATGCACCATGCGAGGATTTCGGAGGGGCGGCGTCGGAGCAGGGGCAGGCGTGGCGAGGGAGTGGCGGCTGAGTCAGACATTGGATTGTTGGCGGGTTTTCGTGGCTGTCTTGCCGAGCGAGCGGAAGGCCGGGATGATGAGGGCGAGCGTCACTATCGTGGCGAGGATGTCGGAGATGGGAAACGACAGCCACACGCCTTCCACGCCGAGCACGGGGGGCAGGAAGATGATGAGGGGGATGAGGAAGATAATCTGACGCACGAGGCTCAGAATCATTGAGCGGCCCGGGGCGCCGATGCTTTGGAAAAAGGTGGTGGATATTATCTGAAAGCCCACGAAGCCGAAGGCCCACAGACAGTTGCGCAGGCACACGACGGTGTGGTCGAGTAGGTCGGGGTCTGATGAGAAGGCGCGCCCCACCATGCGCGGAGCGGCCATGCCGAGGGTCATGCCGGCCACGCAGATCACGGTGGCCACGGCCACGGCGAGGAGGTAGGCGTGGCGCAGGCGGTCGACGCGTCCGGCGCCGTAGTTGTAGCCTATGATGGGCTGGAGGCCCATGCACACGCCCAGCACGATGGTGACGATGAGCGAGGTGACGGTGACGAAGATGCCGGCGGCCCCGATGGCCATGTCGCCGCCGATCTCCACCAGCGAGCGGTTGATGAGGGCGTTGACCAGGCATGAGGCCACGTTGACGATGCAGGGGGCGGCGCCCAGGGCTATCATGGACATCACCACGGGCAGGCGCAGGCCGAAGGTGCCGCGGGTGAAGCGCAGGTTGACGTCGTGCCTGAAGAAGTGGCTCACCACAAACCACGCCGACACGGCCATGGCTATGTCAGTGGCGATGGCGGCGCCGGCCATGCCCATGCCGAGCCACAGCACGAACACGGCGTCGAGCACCACGTTGGTGACGGCGCCTATGATCATGGTCATCATGGCGCGGGTGGGATAGCCCGTGGAGCGGAGCACGTTGTTGAGGCCGAAGGCCACGTTGGTGAGCAGCAGGCCGGGGAGCACCCACAGCATGTAGGTGCGGGCATAGGGGAGGGTGACCTCGCCGGCGCCGAAGGCCTCGAGGATGGGGTCAATCCACACGGCGAAGGCTATGATATAGGCCGAGGCGTTGATGAACGTGAGGGTGGCGGCGTTGCCGAGCATCACCTCGGCGGCGGGCTTGTCGCCGGCGCCCAGCAGGATGGATATGCGGGTGGAGGAGCCCACGCCCACCAGCACGCCTATGGCGGTGGTGATGTTCATCAGCGGGAATGTGAGGGCCATGCCGGCGATGGCCGAGGGGCCCACCACCTGGCCTATGAATATGCGGTCGACCAGGTTGTAGAGGGCCATGACCAGCATGCCCACCACGGCGGGCAGGCTGTATTGCCACAGCAGGCGCCCCACGGGGCGGGTGGCGAGGGTGTCGAGGTTTTGGGTCATCGCCTTGCTATAAGAGCTTGTTTAATGATAAATGTGAACCCACAGGCTGCGGATTTTTTATTAAACAAGCTCTAAGTTTAAAAAGGGCAAAAGGAAGATAACCTTTTGCCCTCGATGAGTTTACGTCAGGAATTTCAGCGTGTCGCGGGGCGATTACTTGCCGGCGGCGTCTTTGGCGCGCTCGTAGAGCTTGCGGACGTCGGTCTGCGCTGACTGCATGAACTGGGGATATTTTTCCACGATAGTGCCGAGGACGTCGGCCTCCGAGCTGTAGTTTTTCTCGGCGCGGTAGACGTTGGCTTCCTTGATGAGGATTACGGGAACGATCTGGGGGTTCTTGTCGGCCTTGTCGACGGCGTTTTCAAAAGCCTTGATGGCCTCGGGATACTGCTTGAGGTTCACGTAGCAGTCGCCCATGAGGGTGTAAACGCCTGCGGCCACGATGTTGTCGTCGATGTCGGCGTCCTTGAGGTATTCGAGGGCCTCCTCGTATTTGCCGTCCTGATAGAGACGCATTGCCACCTCGACCTTGGCGCGGTTGCCGCTCTTGTATCCCTTGTCGGCAGCTTCCTTATAGAGCTGGAGGGCGATGGAGTCGTTCTGTGCCACATCGGCGCGGCCCACGGCTTCGTCGGCCTTGCGGCTGCCGCTCTGTGCCACGAAGAACCAGATGAGAATTGCGGCGATTACCGCGAGGATGAATATCGACAGGCCCAGGATGAGCTTGCTGTTTGATTTGGCGCGTGCGAGGATGTCCTGCGCTTCCTCGGCCTCGGGGGCCACGGGGTTTTTAGGCTCGTTGTTTTCCATTTATAGTCTTTGTTTTGATTATTTACAATTTGATAGCGCCGAAGTGCGCTTTTTCAAGCTGCAAAAATAGCTTAAATTCCCCGAATAATAAAATTTTGGCGGTGATAATTTCCGTTTTGGCGGTTTATTGATGCAATTTTCGCCTCTGCGGCATGGCCGCCCGTGGCGCGTATGCCAAAAAATAGGACGCTATATGGCGAATAGCCGAAAAAATTATTAAATTTGCAACATTATTGCCACGTGGCGCGTAGTGTCACTATCAAATCTCTTGACAAGATGGAAAACCTGAAAATTACAATACCGGTGGAATCGCTGACATACGATGAGCTGACCGACGAGCGTCGCCGCCTCGTCGACCTGGCCCGCGAATACACCGGACACTCGTATTCGCCGTATTCCCGTTTCCGCGTGGGCGCCGCCATACGCCTGGACAACGGCGAGATTGTATGCGGAGCCAACCAGGAGAATGCCGCCTATCCCTCGGGGACGTGTGCCGAGCGTTCTGCCTGTTTCTCGGCCGGCGCGCGTTTTCCCGAGGCGCGCTTCGAGGCCATCGCCGTGGCTGCCCGCGGCGTCGACGGCGACGAGGTAGCCATGCCCGTGGCCCCCTGCGGCGCATGTCGCCAGGCCCTGCTCGAGTATGAGAAGCTGGCCGGCCACGACGTGGAGGTGATTCTCACCGGCCGCGACCGCATATATGTGGTGCCTTCGGTGAAGGCGCTCCTGCCCCTGGCCTTTACGGAAATCCTGTAAGGCCGTAT
>CAYNXG010000133.1:0-3839 GCA_964401095.1 uncultured Bacteroides sp. | reverse complement strand
CCGCAAGAACGAGCGTCTTCTCATCCAGCCCCAGTACCATCCCATGGCTGTGGACGAAGAGGTGGCCGAGATATTCTGCGGAGTGAACGGCCTGCTTGAAAACGTGCCCCTGGAACACGTGGCCGACTTCGAGCATCAGTTCATACAGTTGCTCCACGCCAAATATCAGGCCGACGTGCTCGACGTCATCGCCCAGGGCAAGCTTACCGACGACGTAGCTGCCAAAATCAAGGATGCCGCCAATCAGGTAGCCGGACAATTCTGAAAAGTTTAACCTGCCAAAACGCCCCGACAGTCATATAACATGGCAACATTAAGAGAACTCAAAGGCCGCATAGGTTCGGTAGCTTCCTCCGAGAAGATTACCGGAGCGATGAAGATGATATCTTCGGCAAAGATGCACAAGGCCGAGGCCGCCCTGCGGCGCCTGAAGCCCTACCGCTCCACAATCGAGACCATCATCGCCAATCTCCTCACAGCCGACGCAGCCTTCACTTCGCCCCTGGCCGAGCCCCGCACGGTACAGCGCCTCACGGTCGTGGTGCTCGGCAGCGACGACGGCCTCTGCGGCGCATACAATGTGAATCTTTGCAAGTTCCTCGTGGAGAAGCTTGCCGGATTCCGCGAAAAATACGGCTCCGGGCTGCATATAACATTGGTGCCCGTAGGCAAGAAGATGGCCAAGGCCGTGGCACGCCTGGCATCTGACAGCATCAGCGTGTCGGTTCCCGCCGACATTGACTCGAAGAGCGACGGCGACAGGGTGCGGGCCTTCGAGGGCGCGCTTTGCGACGCCTTCCTTGCCGGCGACACCGACGCTGTTGACGTTGTATATATGAACTACAAGAGCGCCGGCCGCCAGGTGGCCACGCTCGACCGTATCATACCGCTGTCGCCCGAGTCGTTCGGCAGTGTCGAAGCCACCGCGCGCCCGTATATCTTCGAGCCCGATGCACAGTCGATATTCTCGAGCGTCCTGCCCATGTATATCCTTGCCCTGATGCAGGAGGTATTTGTGGAAAACCGGGCATCCGAGCAGGCCGCGCGCGTCATGGCCATGCAGAGCGCCAACGACAACGCCAAGAAACTTCTCGAACAACTGCAACTCGAATACAATAAACTGCGACAACAGTCCATTACCACCGAGCTCCTCGACATCGTCGGCGGCCAGGTGCGCGACTGATCACGTTTTAAGAAAAAATATATATCCGATAATAACAATCATTAATCAATGGGTAGTGTAAAAGACTATTTTCAATCATTGGGTTCCGGAGTCATCTCCCTGCTCAAGGGCATGCAGGTGACCGGTAAGGAATTTGTCACCCCCAAGATTACAGAGCGTTATCCCGAAGACCGCGACACATACAAGTGGCCTGAACGCTTCCGTGCAATTCTCGAGCTGATTTACGACAGCGAGGGAAACCACAAATGTATTGCCTGCGGCACGTGCGAACGCAATTGTCCCAACGGTACAATCACCATCGAGTCCAAAATGGTCGACACTCCGGCCGGTACAAAGAAGAAAAAGCTCGACAATTATATTTATGACCTTGGCTCGTGCACTTTCTGCCAGCTGTGTGTCACCACGTGTCCCACCAACGCGCTGCGGTTCTCAAATGATTTCGAGCAAAGCGTCTTCACCCGTTCAAAACTCGTGAAAAAGCTCAATTACCTGCCCGAAAAGCCCGAACCCGAGCTTACTGAAGAGGAAAAGGCACGCCTTGCCGCCGAGAAGGAGGCCAAGATAGCCGCAGCTAAGGCCAAGGCCGCAGCTCTGAAAGCCGAGCGCGAGAAAGCTTCGGCCGGCGCAGCCGCCGCTCCCGCAGCCGCTGCTCCCGCTCCCGCGGCCGCCGATGCAGCCGCCGCAAAGGCACTAGCCGCCGCCAAGGGCGACCCGGAGAAGGAGGCTAAGATACGCGCCGCGCTCGAACGCGCCGCAGCCCTCAAAGCAGCCCGCGAGGCGCAGAAATAAGCCACGTGTGTCCCTCCATAACATCAAGATAATAATATAATAAACCAAATATGGAATCAGTAGGAAGTATCATCTTGTACACTATCGTCGTCCTGGCGATAGTAGTCTTCTCGGTTCTGGCCGTGACCACACGCAAGATTCTCCGCGCTGCCACATATCTCCTGTTCACTCTCTTTGCCACAGCCGTCGTGTATTTCATGCTCGACTACCAGTTCCTCGGCGCTGTGCAGATTGCAGTTTACGCCGGCGGTATCGTAGTGCTGTTTGTCTTTGCGATTCTGCTCACATCCCATCCCGGCAGCAATTCCGAACGCCTTGAATCCAAGCGCCGCGCGCTCGGACTTATCGCATCGGTTCTCATGCTGCTCGCCGCAGGCGCGTCGCTGATAACGCGCTGCTCGCTGTTCGCCGCAAAGCCTCAGGCCGAGGCTCCCGACATGCAGCAGATCGGCGAGACCATGATGGGCACGGGTGCAGGCCAGTATCTGCTGCCTTTCGAGGCTGTGAGTGTTTTGTTATTGGCATGTATAATCGGCGGCATCGTAGTCGCCCGCAAACGTTAATCTGTCGCTATGGAAATCAAAGCTATCTGTTACCTTGTTCCGTCGCTGATTATGTTCTGCTGCGGCCTTTACGGGTTCATCACCCGCCGAAACATGATTGCAATGCTCATCTCGCTTGAGCTCATGCTCAATGCCGTGGATATGAACTTTGTGATTTTCAACCGTTTCCTGTTCCCCGGTCAGCTCGAAGGCATGATGTTCACACTTTTTGCCATCGCAATTGCCGCCGCCGAGACAGCGCTTGCCATCGCAATTATTATTAATGTGTTCCGCTCGGTCAACAACGTTGACGTGCGCACACTCAACCAAATGAAATTCTGACCGACATGAGCCCCACGATACCTATTTTAATCCTGGCTATTCCCCTGTTCATGTTCATCTTCCTCGGTCTTTGCGGCAAGAAGATGAGCCATCTGCTGGCCGGTACGCTCGGAACACTCGGCATGGGCACTGTCCTGGTGCTTGCCTATTACACCGCATTCCAGTACTTCTTCAGCGGCGACGCCTGCTTCATCTCCGAGGCCGGCGAACGTCTGCAGTTGATTGTATTCAATCAGACATGGCTGCAATTCACAGAGTCGCTGGTAATCAGCCTCGGCTTCTTCCTCGACCCCATATCGGCCATGATGCTGGTGGTTATTACCACAATATCGTTTATGGTGCATCTGTATAGCCTCGGCTATATGCGCGACCATCATGGCGTATTTGAGAAAGGATTCCAGCGTTTCTACGCTTTCCTGTCGCTTTTCAGCTTCTCGATGCTCGGCCTTGTGGTTGCCACCAACATTTTCCAGATGTATATCTTCTGGGAGCTTGTGGGCGCGTCGTCCTACCTGCTCATCGGCTTCTATTACACAAAGCATTCGGCCGTATCGGCTTCCAAGAAGGCGTTTATCGTCACACGATTCGCCGACCTCGGATTCCTCATCGGTATTCTCGTGCTTTCGTACTATACCGGCACATTTGACTTCACATCGTTTACCTCCGTGCCCGTTGAAGGCATGGCCAATGTCTACCACGTAGACCTCTCCACTCCCGAGAGCGTTCTCAGCGTGTTCCGCGGCAGCGCTGCCCCCATGTTCATGGGTGCGTCGGTGCTCACATGGGCTCTTGTCCTCATCTTCATGGGCGGTATGGGTAAATCGGCCATGATGCCTCTGCACATCTGGCTCCCCGACGCCATGGAAGGCCCCACACCCGTGTCGGCCCTCATCCACGCCGCCACAATGGTTGTGGCCGGTGTATATCTGGTGGCCCGTCTGTTCCCGCTCTACCTCATGGAGGAGACCGCACTGGTGATCATC
>CAYNXG010000132.1:0-3911 GCA_964401095.1 uncultured Bacteroides sp. | reverse complement strand
AGTCGCGCCGTGTCGACCGTCAGCTCCGCGGCCGTTCGGGCCGTCAGGGCGACCCGGGTTCGTCGGTATTCTTCGTGTCGTTCGAGGACCAGCTGATGCGCCTGTTCGCCACCGACCGTGTGATGAAGCTCCTCGACACCTTCGGCTACCAGGAGGGCGAGGTCATCGAGCACAAGATGGTAAACAACGCCATCGAGAAGGCCCAGCGCCGCGTGGAGGAAAACAACTTCGGCATCCGTAAGCGCCTTGTGGAGTACGACGACGTGATGAACAAGCAGCGCAATTACATCTACACCCGCCGCCAGCACGCGCTCAAGGGCGAACGCCTCGGCATCGATATCGCCAACATGATCTACGACACCGTAGAGGCCATGATAGAGCAGTATGACAGCCCGTCGGATTTCGCATCGCTCTCGCTCGAGATTTTTCGCGAATACGCCATCGAGCCTCCCTTCGACGAGAAGACCTATACCGGCATGTCGCGCGACGAGCGCATCGAAGCCCTGCACAAGGCCGCAATGGAAGCCCTCACACGCAAGAACGACCGCATTCGCGAGGTGGCTATGCCCGTCATCAACGGAATCCTCGAGAACAATGACTACCGCGGAAAGATTATCGTTCCCATCAGCGACGGCAAGCGCCAGTTCAATCTCCGCATCGACCTTGAGGAGGCAGCCGCCACCGATGGCCGCTCAATCATCAAGGAGTGGCAGAAGGCCCTCTCGCTCGTTACTATCGACGATCTGTGGATGAATCACCTGCGCGAGCTCGACCAGCTGCGCCAGAGTGTGCAGAACGCCTCCTACGAGCAGAAAGACCCGCTGGTAATCTATAAGGTAGAGGCTTTCCACCTGTTCCAGGATATGCTGGCACGCCTCAACTCCAAGATGGTGGCCGCCCTCATGCGCGCCTTCATCCCCGTGCGCGAGCCTGCCCCCGAGCCTGCTCAGGACGTGAAGGTTACCGCACAGGCTCAGAACGAGATCCCCGGTCAGAAGATCGAGGACCACGCTCCCAAACCCAAGGCCGCTCCCGAGATGCGCGCCGCCGAGCCGGAGATGCCCCGCCGGTATGAGTACCGCACATCCAAGGCTACGCTGCCAGGCGAGGATGCCAAGCGCCAGGCCGGCGAGGCCGCCTCGCAGGCATCGGCTCCGCGTCCCACACCGATTCGCGCACAGCCCCGCATCGGCCGCAACGACCCCTGTCCCTGCGGCTCCGGCAAGAAGTATAAAAACTGCCACGGCAAAAATGCCTGACAGCTGAAACAATAATATCAGACACTGCATGCGTGTCCGCCACAGGAGCGCATGCAGTGTCTTTTTCCTTATGCCATTCTTTACATATCATATTTTATGCTTGAAAAAAAGAACATTCTCACAGCGCTGTTAATGCTGGTCGCTATCGCCATGTATGGCAATGGCCCGTCGGGCACGCTGCCTGTCGTTTACATAGAAACGGAAAACGGCGCGCCCGTAGACCAAAAAGAGGTTTATATCAATGCCGTGGCGCATATCGACGCGCTCGGTATAGAAGGATATGAAAATCTCGGCACAGCCGAGGAACCTGTGGCACTCGGTATCCGTGGCCGCGGCCAGAGCAGCTGGACGATGCTGCCTAAAAAACCGTATAAAATCAAATTCGATGTAAAGCAGGAAGTTCTCGGCATGGGCAAGAGCAAGCACTGGGCGTTGCTGACGCTTGCCTGGGGCGGCATGTGCCAGTTCTCCACAAAGCTGGGCCTGGAGGTATCGAGGATGCTTGATATGGCGTGGACGCCCGAGATGACGCCCGTGGAGCTTGTGCTGAACGATCAGTATATGGGCCTCTACTGGCTTGCCGAGACCGTGAGAATCGAGAAAGGCAGGGTGGAGATTGACGAGCAGCCCGAAAATAATGTCGACGAGGCCGAGATGCCATACGGCTGGCTTGTGGAGATCGATAATTATAAGGAGGATGAATCCGTTGTGATTAAACAGTCGGACGGACGCGATTGTATCTTCAAGATACACGACCCCGAGCCGATGAACGACGGGCAGCGTGAATGGATAGCCGAATATCTCAAGAACCTCACCGACATCATCTCCGATTCAGACCGCCTGAGCCGCGAGTGGGAGCAGTATATCAATCCTCAGGTGCTTGTCAGATATTTCATAGCGCAGGAATTGCTCAATAACGACGACTCGTTTGTGGGTTCAACATATTTCTATAAGTCCCGCGAGGATAACGGCCGTCTGCAATTCGGCCCGGTATGGGATATGGGCGATCTTGCCGTAAAGAAAAAACAGGCATGGAACAGCCTCCTGTATCCCCGCCGACAGGTATGGATAAGGGAATTGGCGGAATATCCCGCTTTTTGGACGATATTACGGCAGCAGTGGAGCGCATACTCCCGGAGCATTGATATTGAAGCCTTATGCGCCGGAATGGATTCCCTCGCCGAGCGTATAGAAAAGGCCATTGAGTGTGATTATAGTCGCTGGCCCGACCTGCCCAACGCCCGTGATAACGTGAGCGTATATAAACTTGCCGAAGATGCCAAGTCGTATATAAAATCGGCCTATCAGTGGCTCGATGCACGTATATGGTCGGATTTTCCAACGTTTACGGTCAATATCGAGAGCCCTCAGGGCGGTGATATACTGATAAACGGACAGAAGTGCCACATGATCGAGGTAATGGCCGGTTCGGATATCTGCCTTGATTTTGTCGCAAAGGATAATTATGAATTCGACTTCCCTCAGATCGACGGCATAAATTATAAACTTGCCATCGAGCCTGGCAACAGGATTACATTGAAAAACGTTCAGAGTCCTCACACGATTGATGCCTGGTTCCCGATAATTCTGTCGGGCGCGGAAGATGCCGTCACAGAGCCGTCCGGTGATGCCTCAGTGATGCCGCAGGTCGAGGCCGCGTGCACGGCTCCCGGAGAGGTTACCGTCCGTGGTGAGGCAGCCGTCATGATTCATGACATAAACGGAAATCTCATATACGGTGGAAAGCCCGGCACTCTGAAGATAGCCCCCGGCATATATGCCGTATCGGCCGAGGGCCATTCGCCCGTAAAGATTTATGTGAGATAATCCTTATTGTCTAACCGGTTCTAAAAG
Organism: uncultured Bacteroides sp.; assembly: GCA_964401095.1. Classification (GTDB taxonomy): domain Bacteria; phylum Bacteroidota; class Bacteroidia; order Bacteroidales; family Muribaculaceae; genus CAG-873. The sequence goes on along the minus strand of CAYNXG010000132.1, from coordinate 798 downwards.
CATAACACCGGCGCCTGCGGATTTTCCCGGGCGCCGGGCTTAGTTAAAATTGTGAATAATAATTAAATATAATATCTTTTGACCTATGACATTGTTTTTGATGTAAAGGGGATTGGTAAAATCTCCGGTTATTAACCTATGACTAACCTCTATAAAACATCAAATATGTCTTCACAGTCATTCCAGGCAAAACTACTCGCCGTACAAGATAATCTACTGAACTTCGCATATCTCCTCACCTCCAACCATGACGATGCCTGCGACCTGTTGCAGGACACTACATTGAAAGTCCTTGACAATGAGGACAAATATGTGGATAATGTCAACTTCAAGGGATGGGTGTTCACCATAATGCGCAATATATTCATAAACAATTACCGCAAGATGGTGCGCTCCAATACCGTTGTAGACCACACCGAGGATCTCTACCACCTGTCTCTGCCGCAGAATTCGGGCTTCGACAGTCCGGAGGGCTCGCTGGCGTTGAAAGAGATACACGGCCTCATCGACTCGTTCAGCGATGATTTGCGCGTGCCGTTCTCGATGCACCTCGCGGGATATAAATACACGGAAATAGCCGAGTCGACAGGCCTGCCGATAGGTACAATCAAGAGCCGTATATTCTTTGCCCGCAAGCGCCTGCAGTCAGAGCTGCGCGACTATCGCGAGAACTGACCGTACATAACAAAGCCGCGCGGCATGCCTCAGAAACGGGGCGTCGCCGCGCGGCTTTGTGTATATGAGCGGGGAATTATTTCATTTCGAGGTATGTTACCTTATCCATGTCGCTGTAGTCGA
>CAYNXG010000131.1:0-3942 GCA_964401095.1 uncultured Bacteroides sp. | reverse complement strand
AAGCTCATCTCTATCCGCGACCTCATAGCCTATCGCCTCGCCAACGAGCAGCTGGTGGAGCAGGGCGTGGAGGTGGACATGCCCACCGCCTACGGCCATTTCCGCCTCATACCGTTCAGACAGAAGGACAACGGCCTCGAGCACATCGCCATCATCAAGGGCGACGTGTCCGACGGCGAGCCCGTGCTGGTGCGCGTGCACTCGTCGTGTGCCACCGGCGACATATTCGGCTCCATGCGCTGCGACTGCGGCGCACAGCTGCACAAGGCCATGCAGATGATCGAGAAGGAAGGCCGCGGCGCCATCGTGTACCTCAACCAGGAGGGCCGTGGAATAGGACTCATGGATAAGATCAGGGCCTATAAGCTTCAGGAAGAGGGCCTTGACACCGTTGAGGCCAACATCCACCTGGGACATGCCGCCGACGAGCGCGACTATGGCGTAGGCGCCCAGATTCTCAATATGCTGGGAATAAAGAAAATGCGTCTGATGACCAATAACCCGGTGAAGCGCCGCGGCCTCGAAGGCTTCGGACTTGAAATCGTGGAGAACGTGCCTATCGAGATTACGCCCAATACTTACAACATGCGTTACATGTGCACCAAGAAGGAGCGCATGGGCCACGAGCTGCACCTCTGACACGGCCACGCGCCCGCGCTACGCAAAACCGCCCCGAAAGACATCGTGAAGTCCTTCGGGGCGGTTTTGTATATGGCGCGATGCGGTCAGCAGTCGCTTGTGCCTTGTTTAGCGAAATATACGACAAATGTGCCTATCATGCATAGCACCGCCGTCAGGGCCCAGTAGGGCGATTCGGGCTGGAGCGCCAGCACTATGAGCATGTAGAGCGTCATGTATGACGACATCTCGCTCAGAAAGGCGTTGACAGGCACCTTGGCCGGACGCGCCAGCCAGTACCACATCGAATAGCCGATGCTTATAGCGAACATCAGGGCCAGCGACGCCACCGACAATATGCTGAAGCCATACGTCGCCGTTATTATCAGCACGGTGCCTTCGGCGATGGTGAGCGCGTTGAGCACGGTGAGGTGGAAGAATGTGTGCATGCGTCCCTTGGAGGCAGTGCCCGGGGTGCAGGCCTTGTCAGAGGTTGGTGTCATAATTTATCTGGAATTTTTTAAGAATCAGCCGCAGGTCGTCGGACTCGAATGCGTCGGCGGGGATGAGTATTATGTCCTCGGCGGAGGTGCCGGTGTTTGCCGTTACGAGTCGACTGTCACATTCTACATAGCATATTTCCGCCGTCTCCACATCGTGCACAGCCCCGTCTTCGTCGGTCTTCGACAGCGTTATGGCGCCGTAGTCGGTTATCCGGGCACGGTCGGCCGTGGATCTGCGGGCCGTGGCCGGCGATGCGGCATGTCCGAGGACCGCCAGCGTCATCAGCATTGGATAGACCAGCAGCAACAGCATGAACCCTATTATGGCCACGCGCACGTCGGTGAACGCGCCGGCGGCTATCACGGCTACAGGCACGGATAAAAGCCATAGCCGGCGCCTTAAGAGGCGCCGGGCTATGCGGAAGGGGTATGCCGCGGTCGGCGGCTTAAACTGTCGGGTCGCTATCACTTCTTGATGCCGTCGCGGCGCAGCAGAGCGTCAATGTCGGGATCCTGACCGCGGAAGCGGCGATAGAGCAGGGCGGGATCTTCCGAGCCGCCGCGTTCCAGGATGTTGGTGCGGAACGAGTCGGCTGTCTTTTTGTCGAAAATACCGTTCTGTTTGAAATAGTCGAATGCGTCGGCGTCGAGCACCTCGGCCCATTTGTAGCTGTAATAGCCGGCTGCGTAGCCTCCCGAGAAGATATGGGAGAACTGGGGCGATACCAGCGCGCCCTCTACTGCCGGGAAAATCTCTACGGGCTTCACGGCCTCGGCCTCGAAGGCCACGGCGTCGGTGACGGGGGCGGTGGTGGTGTGCCATGCCATGTCGAGGAAGCCGAACATCAGCTGACGCATGCAGGCGTAGGCCGCGCCAAACTGCGACGACGATATGAGACCGTCCACAAGGGCGGCGGGGATGGAATCGCCGGTCTGATAGTGGCGGGCAAATGTGTCGAGGAATTCCTTTTCATTCATGTAATTCTCGTTGAACTGCGAGGGCAGCTCCACGAAGTCGCGATATACATTGGTGCCAGATACGCTCGAGTAATTACCCTTGGCCAGCAGGCCGTGGAGCGAATGGCCGAACTCGTGGAGGAATGTCTCCACCTCATAGGGCGTGAGCAGCGACGGAGTGTCGGCGCCGGGCTTCGTGAAGTTCATCACGATGGTCACCAGCGGGCGGTGCTCCTTGCCCTCTGCATCCACATACTGCTCGGCGAAGTTGGTCATCCATGCGCCGGGGCGCTTGCTTGCGCGGGGGAAGAAGTCGGTGTAGAGCACGCCTACAAAGTTGCCATCGGCGTCGTTCACGTCAAATGCCTTGACGTCGGGGTGGTAAGTCTCGATGCGGGGATTGGGCACAAACTGCAGGCCATAGAGGCGGGTGGCCAGTCCGAATACGCCGTCAATCACGTTGTTGAGCTCGAAATACGGGCGCAGGGCCTCCTCATCGAAGGCATATTTCGACGATTTGAGCTTATTGGCATAATAGCTGTAGTCCCAGGGCATGATTGCCACGGGCTTGCCCTCGGCGGCCGAGGCGAATTCGGCCAGCTCGGCCAGTTCGGCGCGCATGGGCTCGGTGTATGCCTCGCGGAGATTGTTGAGCAGCTCGTACACGGCGGCGGGATTCTTGGCCATGGTGCGCTGCAGGTTGTGCGACGCATAGTCGGTGGCGCCCAGCAGGTTGCTTATCTGACGGCGCACATCGGCTATGCGGGTCATGATCTCCATGTTGCTGAATTCGCCCTTGGTGTTGCGGCCCGAGTTGAGGCGCCACATGCGTTCGCGCAGGTCGCGGCGGTCAGAATATTTCATGAAGGCCATGTAGACAGGGGCGTCGAGCGTGAACAGGTATTCACCCTCGCGGCCCTTGGCTGTGGCGGCCTCGGCTGCGGCGTTCACCGAGCTTGCGGGCAGCCCCGACAGGTCGTCGGCCGTGAGCCATATCTCGTATGTGCCCATTTCCTTGAGCACGTTTTGTCCGAATTTTGTGGTGAGCTCCGACAGCTCGGCCGACAGCTTGCGGAATTTCTCGCGATCCTCGCCCTTGAGGTTGGCGCCCGACAGTGCAAACGAGTCGTAGGTGTTCTGCAGCAGAGTCTTCTGCTCGGGGGTGAGGTTGAACAGGTCGCGGTCGTCATACACCTGCTTGACGCGCTGCCACAGCTGTTCGTTGAGGATAATCGATGTGGAGTAGTCGCTGAGTTTCTGCGATGTCTCCATTGCTATCTGCATTATCTCGTCGTTAGAGTGGGCCGACATCAGCGGAAAGAATACGCCGAGCACGCGGTTGAGGTCGGCGCCTGAGCGCTCCATGGCCTCGATTGTGTTTTCAAAGTCGGGGCGGGCGCGGTTCATGGTTATCGCGTCGATTTCCTGACGGGCCAGTTTTATGCCGCTGTCAATCGCCTCCGAATAGTGGCGGTTTTCGATTTTGGAGAACGGAGGAGTGTTGTGCTCCGTGTCAAACTCTTTGAAAAACGGGTTTTCAGCTTTAGCCATAAAAGCAAAAAGAATGAAAATGGGTAATAATACTTTGCGCATAAGTATGTGTTAGAAATTATTTATCGTATTGGATTGTGAAGTATATGAGTGAAATTTTGAGCCCGGCTGCTGGCGTATCGGGGTTCCATTATAGCTGAAGCCGGATTCTGAAGTTCGCCGAATAGTTTATGAGGCAATACATTAAATAATTTCAGACACATACTTATTGATTGGATTGCGTTATGATTTACAAAGGTATGCAAAATAATCCGTGTCTCGGGTTTTGCCGTGGCTAAAAAATGTGAAAACCATGCCATACATAGCTCTGCAG
>CAYNXG010000130.1:0-4122 GCA_964401095.1 uncultured Bacteroides sp. | reverse complement strand
TGTCGGGGTGAGAAGACTCGAACTTCCGACCTCCACGTCCCGAACGTGGCGCGCTAGCCAACTGTGCTACACCCCGAAAGGCCTCGGCGTTTCCGCTTTAGCGATTGCAAAGTTACGGCTTTTTTGATTATCGGCAAAATTTTTTCCGTTTTTTGTTTGCCAATTCAAATTTTTGATTTACCTTTGCGGTGTATTAATACACCAATACACTAAATCACTCATAAACCGAGAATATTCATTCTCCACTCTCCAAAAAATAACATCAACCTCTCAATTCTATCCATCACATTATGTTAGACATTTCACAAGTCAGTTTCAGCTATGGCCGCCGCGGGCCGGCCGTGCTCGATGATTTCACGCTCACATTCGAGGAAGGCGGCGTCTACGGCCTGCTCGGCCCCAACGGCGCCGGAAAATCCACCCTGCTCGCCCTCATCGCCGGCCTGCTGACGCCCTGCAAGGGCACCGTGACCCTCGACGGCACCGACACCCGCCGCCGCATTCCCGCCGTCATGGCCGACATATTCATCGTGCCCGAGGAGCCCACCCTGCCCCCGCTGAAGCTCGACACGTTCATGAAAGTCTACGGCGCCATGTATCCCTCATTCTCGGCCGACGACATGAAGCGCCACCTCGCTACATTCGAGATGCAGGGCAATCCCCGCCTCGACCGCCTGTCGATGGGCCAGCGCAAGAAGGTGTTCATGAGCTTTGCCATGGCCTGCAACACCCGCGTGCTGCTGATGGACGAGCCCACCAACGGCCTCGACATCCCCGGCAAGGCCGCCTTCCGCAAGTTCGTGGCTCAGAACATGACCGACGAGCGCATCTTCGTGATTTCCACCCATCAGGTGCGCGACGTCGACCGCCTGCTCGACCATATCGTCATCATGGACTCGTGCCGCGTGGTATTCAGCCGCACGGTGGCCGACATCCAGAGCCACATAAAATTTGTGAACAGCACCGAGCCGGGCGCCGCCGCCAAGGCCGTGTATTCCATGCCCGCGCTCGGAGGCCTGTCGGCCGTACTTCCCAACGACGACGGCACGGACACCGATATCAACCTCGAGCTGCTGTTCGACTTCGCCATGCACAATCCCGTCCTGCTCAACAACATGTTCAACCAGTCTGAAAAATCCGAAAAATGAATACCGTAAAAATATCACACAACAGTTTTTTCAACGCGTCGCGCTTCTCGGCATATTTCAGATGCTATGCCGTCACCAACGCCAAGTCTCTGATTCTATTTGCATCCACAGTGTTGCTGATATGGCTGCTGATATGCCTGCTGTCTCCCATAACGTCGCTGTTCGGCATGTATGCCGCCCCCAACGCCCAATATGATCCCATGTGGAATACCGAGAACGGCGAGGGTGTCATACTCTTTGTAATCCTCATGGCCCTGTCGGCCTCGCGCATGTTCACGGCCTACCATAATCCCCGCGGACGCACCGGGCTGCTGTCGCTGCCGGTATCGTCGTTCGAGAAATATCTCACCTATTTCCTGTTATACATCGTAGGCTTCCTGGTGGTGTTCTATGCCTCGGCCATTGTAGCCGACGCCATACGCGTGGGAGTGGTGAAAATCTTCGCGCCCTTTGACACCACGCCCATGATGCGCCCCATCTCACAGGTATTCACCTTCGACGCGAGGTCGGGAAATCCCCGCGCCATATACACGGTGTTTACGGTGGGCTCGCTATACCTCTTTGTGCTCTGCAACGCCGCATGGTTTGCGCTGGGCAGCATCCTGTGGTCGCGCAACCCGTTCATGAAAACCCTCGGCAGCCTGTTCCTGCTCAACTCGGCCATGGGAACCCTCCTCTACTACGGATTCAAGAACCTCGATAAGGCTTCGATACATCCCAATATAGCGGTACTGGAAAATGACACGACTATCATCTGCACCCTCGTCGTCGGCGCTATTTTCACGATATATATATTCTGGCTGGCCTACCGGCGCTTTGTCGAGGCAGACATCGTCAACCGATGGTAATATCATGGACGGCAAAGCGATATACCTACAGATAGCCGACACGGTGTGCGAGCAGATTCTCGACGGCTCGCTGCAGCCCGGCAGCCGTCTGCCCTCGGTGCGCGAATATGCCGCCCGAGTGGAAGTCAACGCCAACACGGTCATGCGCTCATACGACATGCTGGCCGGCATGGGCATCATAGCAAACCGCCGCGGCATAGGCTACTTCGTGAGCGACGGAGCCGTGGCCATCGTGCGGCGCAAATGCACCGACGAGCTCATTGACGGCGAGCTGGCCGACGTGTTCAGGCGTCTGGCGCTCCTCGACATCTCGCCCGACGATCTTAAAAAATCCTACGAGGATTATCTTGAAAAGCGATAACACCAAAAAAAAATGACAGCAATCATGAAATACCGTTTCAAAACCACCACATATCTCCTGACGGCCACCATAGCCCTGTTGCTCATCCTGTCCTACCTGGCCCCCATGCTCATATTCGAGGTGAAGGGCTAAAAAAACCTCGGCCACGGGGAGGAAGATACAATAAATCGCGGAATTTTCAGTTATACCTTACAGTTATACCTTATTATAGAGCATGAAACTACTCCGCAATATCTTCCTCCTCGTGGCCATGGCTCTGGCGGCTTCGCCGAGTCTCCCGGCCCAGGGAAACATCAAGAACGAGTTCAACCCTATCCAGACGGGTGTGACGTCGCTGAGCATCGCTCCCGACGCCCGCGGCGCCTCGATGGGCGACCTCGGCGCGGCCACAGACCCCGACGCCAACTCGCAGTTCTGGAATCCGTCGAAATATGCATTTGCCTATTCCAACGCCTCCGTGGCCCTCAGTTACACCCCGTGGCTGCGTAAGCTGGTCAATGACATCTTCCTGGCCAACCTCGCCGGCTACTGGAAGCTAGGCTCGCAGGACAATCAGGCCCTCAGCGCCTCGCTGCGCTACTTCTCGCTGGGCGAGGTGACATCCAGCAACGGCGTCGACGACATATCGCAGAGCCTCAACCCCTACGAGCTGTCATTCGACGTGGGCTACTCGCGCAAGCTGTCCGAGAAATTCTCGATGGGCGTGGTGTTCCGATACATCTATTCCGACCTGGGCTTCTCCGACTCATACGCCGGCGACCAGTCGACCGGTGCATCCGCCTTCTCGGCCGACATCTCGGGCTACTACAACACATATCCCATCATCGGCCGCAACGAATGTCAGTGGGCCTGGGGCTGGAACATCTCGAACATAGGTACGAAAGTGGCCTACAACAACGGCGAGAACCCCGCCTTCCTGCCCACCAACCTGCGCCTGGGCACATCCTTCACATTCCCCCTGGCCGACTATCACAACCTGTCGCTCAACCTCGACTTCAACAAGCTCCTGGTGCCCGCGCGTCCCCGCCAGGCCGACTATGAGATGAACACCCCCGAGGGTCAGGCCGAATACGCCGACGCCCTCGCCAAGTGGGAAGACATGTCGCCCTTCACCGGTATATTCAAGTCATTCTCCGACGCCCCCGGCGGCTTCAAGGAAGAGCTGCGCGAAATCACCGTGAGCTTCGGCGCCGAATACAGCTACAATCAGCAGTTTTTCCTGCGTGCGGGTTATTTCTATGAAAACGAGTTCAAGGGCAACCGCCAGTACTTTGCCGCCGGCGCGGGCTTCTCGCTCAACGTAGTGCGCCTCGACGCGTCCTACATGCTGGCCACGGCCCAGTCATCGCCCCTCGACCAGACCCTCCGCTTCACACTTTCGTTCGACATGGACGGCCTCAAAGACCTCTTCGGAGGACGCCGCCGCTGATCCCTGCCGCACGCCCCACCATACACGGATGGCCTGCCATGACCACGCGCCATGGCAGGCCATCCGTTTTCACACAGCCCCACGCCGATTTGCACACTATTTTTTAATCGCCGTCGTGTAGTTTCCCCTCAAATCCGCCTTACAAAGAAAGGTGGAAAATGAAACTGAGGGTAGAAAAGAGGGTAAAAATGAGGGTAGATATGAGGGTAAAAATTTATCTTCAAAGCAAAGCAATTACGACGTTTTCCTCTGATTTGACCCCGTATCTCGCCGATTATATGTAACTTCCCAAGTTTGGGAGTTATGGTATATAACAATCGGTCACTCAGATGTTTA
>CAYNXG010000129.1:0-4264 GCA_964401095.1 uncultured Bacteroides sp. | reverse complement strand
GACTGCGGCGACGAATGTCACGGCGGTTGCCACGACGGCGGCTGCTGCCATTGATAACTGACCCTAAGCATATTTATCCGACATATCTTCGGCGCGACACCAACATGCCGCGCCGATGTCATTTTTTATAATCATTTGTTAAAATACCTAAATTTATTTGCATAATTCAAAATATACGCCTATCTTCGCACAACCTTAAATCAATTATCCTAAAACACTATTTACCATGGCCGTAATAGCCCTTGACATGGGAGGTACCAAAATAGAGGGAGCCGTAGTGCTTCCCGATGGTACAACAGCCTTGAACTGCCGCAATCTCCTGGCCGGTGCCACCGGCCGGGAGGTAGCGGAAATTGCAGCCGCAACCGCCCGTAAGCTTATCGACGAAGCCCATGTGCTGGGCATCGACGTTACAGCCATGGGCGTGTGCGTGCCCGGCATCGTGAACACCGCTGCCGGAACCGTATGGGCACCCAATGTGCCCGGATGGGAATCGTTCCCCCTGCATCATTTTCTATCGTCGGCAATCCCCGGAATCGACATCTGCATCGACTCTGACCGTTCGTGTGCCATATATGGCGAGACATGGATGGGCAGCGCCGCCAATGCCCGCAATGCCGTATTCTTTGCCGTAGGCACAGGCATAGGCCTGGGTATCAAGGTCGACGGCCGTGTGTTGCACGGACATGCCGACATTGCCGGCGCCGCCGGATGGATGGCTCTCCAGACCCCGGCCGATCTGAAATACAAGGCCTGCGGATGCTTTGAATACTATGCCTCGGGCAACGGCATCGGCGCCCGCGCCCGCGGACTCATACGCGACGGCGCCATAGGCTGCCGCCTGCCCGGCTCGAAACCCGTGGAGCAGATAACCTCGCACGACGTGTTCGACGCCTACGACCACGGCGACGACATAGCCGTGTCGGTGCTGAACAAGGCCGTGGAGATGTGGGGCATGGCCGCGGCAAATATCGTGAGCCTGCTCAATCCCGAAGTGGTGATATGGGGTGGGGGAGTCTTCGGCCCCGCCGTGCGCTTTATCGACGACATAAAGGCCGAGGCCGCCCGCTGGGCCCAGCCCGTGGCCATGGGACAAGTGAAATTCGTGGCCTCGCAGGCTTCGGGCAACCCGATTCTCGACGGCGCCGCCTACATAGCCCTTAACCATAAAAACATACTATGATGTCGCGTACAACAGCCGTATTCATCGCCGCCTGCGTGGGCATGTGCTTCTTCGGCATATCCATGATAGCGCTGGGCTCGGTGCTGCCCGCCCTCGGCGCCAAGTTTGACCTGTCGGCCACACAGACCACGGGTATCGTGACCCTTCTGCCTGCCGGCATCATGGCGGGCTCCATAATATTCGGCCCGATAATCGACCGCTTCGGCCACAAGATGCTGCTCATAGCGAGCTGCATACTGGTGCTTGCCGGCGTGCTGGGCCTGGCCATGGCCCCCGATCCGTCGCTGCTGCGCTGGTCGGCCTTCGCCATAGGCCTCGGCGGCGGAATACTCAACGGCGAGACCAACGCCCTGGTGGCCGAGATATACGACGGCAGCCTGCGCCAGGGACGCCTGAGCCTGCTGGGCGTGTTCTACGGCCTGGGCGCGCTCACCATCCCGGTGCTGCTCCACCGCCTCGCCGCCGTGTACAGCTTCGAGCAGATTATGTGCGGCATAGCCTGCGTGATGCTCGCCGGAATAGTCTACTGCCTCATGGTGCGCTTTCCCGCGCCCAAACAGCCCCAGGGCCTGCCCCTGCGCGACATGGCACGCGTCATTTCCAGCCCCGTGCTGCTCCTGCTGGGCTTCGTGCTCTTCTTCCAGAGCGGCATAGAGAGCGTCACCAACAACTGGACCACCACCTTCCTCACCTCGGGAGGCGCCTCGGAGGCCACGGCGCTGCAGTCGCTCACGGCCATGCTGGCCGGCCTCACGGCCGCACGCCTGGTGCAGGCATGGATGTTCAAATACGTCAGCCCGGTGAAGGTAATGACCTTCAGCCTCATACTCACGGCCGCGGGCTTCGCGGGCCTGTATCTGTTCAAGGCTCCGGCCGGCATATACGCGTCGATGGCCGTCGTAGGCGCCGGCCTGGCATCCACCTTCCCGGTGATATTCGGTATTCTCGGAGAGCGCTTCGCCTCCCTGTCGGGCACAGCCATGAGCGTGGCCCTGTTCATAGCCCTGTGCGGACAGACGGCCATGAACTATGGCATAGGACGCTCGTCGGCCACCCCCGGCGGCCTCGAGGCATTCCCGCTGATGATGGTTGCCGCCATAGCCGCAATGCTCATTCTATTCTATATCTATAAATCCCAAAACCGATCAAAAAAACAACTATGTTAGCTAAAGAATGGTTGAAAAACGCCCACGGTATCATGAACACCGTGGAGGAAACACAACTCGAAAACGTACGTAAGGCCGCCGAAGTGATGGCCGACTCAATCGAAAAAGGCCGTTGGGTGCACACCTTCGGCTGCGGACACGCCACAATCCCCGTCGAGGAGATGTATCCCCGCATCGGCAGCTTCGTAGGCTTCCACCCCCTGTGCGAACTCCCCCTCACCTTCTTCACACAGATCATAGGCCAGATGGGTATCCATCAGTTCCTCTATCTCGAACGCGCCGAAGGCTACGGCCAGGAAATCATGAAGAACTATGACTTCAGCACCGACGACTGCCTGTGGATCTTCTCGCACACCGGCATCAACGCCGTCAACATCGACGTGGCCCTCGAAGCCAAGAAGCGCGGCATGAAAGTCATCGTGTACGGCTCGGCAGGCCAGACCGGCGACAAAGCCAGCCGCCACTCGTCGGGCAAGAACCTCTTCCAGATCGCCGACATCGTGGTTGACTCGTGCGTGCCCCTGGTAGACGCCTCCGTGCCCATGAAGAAGCACTTTGACAAGGTAGGTCCTCTGTCGACCCTCAGCTTCGTCACCCTGGTGTGGATGACCATCACCACCGTAGCCGAAATCCTCGAGGAACGCGGCGTGAAGCTCTACATCCACCCCTCGCACAACGTACCCGGCGACACCACCGCCCACGAACGCCTCGACGCCGCCATCAGCGAATACAAGCGCCGCGTGAAAGTGCTCTGATACAATCATCATCATAAAGCACATAAAAACCTGCGGAGCCGCCCGGTATCATATACCCGCGGCCCCGCAGGACTTTTTTTTATAAAAAATGTGAAAAACGAGTCTCAACGGGCCTAAAACCGCCTCCCGGCCAAAAAAAAGAGGAAATATTTCCTTAATTGCAAAATAATCACTATCTTTGCAGCGCAAAATCGAATATTATCATTAAACTTAATATTAAAAGCTATGTCTGAAACTGCAAACCGCGTTGCGGCCATCATCACCGACAAACTCGGCCTCTCACCCGAACAGGTTACTCCCGAAGCATCCTTCACCACCGACCTCGGCGCTGACTCGCTCGACACCGTAGAGCTCATCATGGACTTCGAAAAAGAATTCGACATCGAAATTCCCGACGAAGACGCCCAGAACATCAAGACCGTTCAGGACGCTGTTGATTACATCGAAAGCCACAAGGCCTGATCGAATCAAGAGCAGACACTCTTCAATCACAACAGTCGTCTCTCCTTATTTCCCCCTCTCCGCATCCATTGTATGCCTGCGTTTTGGGGGTTAATTCTATTAAATAAAACTCCCTTATAATACACATGCAACTCAAACGTGTAGTAATAACCGGTATGGGCGCCATCACCCCGCTGGGACATGACGTCGCCACTACCTGGGATGCCGCCAAGCGCGGCGTCAGCGGAGCAGGCCCCATCACTCACTTCGACGCTTCAAAGTTCAAGACCCAGTTTGCCTGCGAAGTGAAGGATTTCAATCCCGATGACCACTTCGACCGCCGCAAAGCACGTCAGCTCGACCTCTACGCCCAGTATGCCCTCGTGGCTGCCCGTCAGGCCGTTGACGACTCGGGCCTCGAAAAAGACGAAGTCCTCAACAAGGACCGCGTCGGCGTCATCGTAGCCGCCGGTATCGGCGGTCTCCACACTTTCGAGGAAGAAGCCGGATATTACGCCATCAACCAGGAGAAGGGTCCCAAATACAATCCCTTCTTCATCCCCAAGATGATCGCCGACATCGCCTCGGGCCACATCTCCATGGAATACGGCTATCACGGCCCCAACTACGGTGTGGTATCGGCCTGCGCGTCATCTCACAACGCCATCATAGACGCATTCAATATCATCCGCCTCGGCAAGGCCGACGTGATGCTCACC
>CAYNXG010000128.1:0-4304 GCA_964401095.1 uncultured Bacteroides sp. | reverse complement strand
GTCGGGGCCGTGTTCATCATAATAGCTTACGGCTGACGTAATCAGCGAGTCGTCGGTCTCAAAGATATTATTCTTATGCCTGGCCTGGGTGAGGAGCAGGGCATATCGGGCACGGTCTGAGGGGGTGGTGAGCGACGCGGTGTCGATTGACTCGAGAATCGACAAAGCCGAGTCGGGCCGCTCCCACATCAGCGAGTCGGCAAGGGCAATCCGGCTGTCAAGCCCCCGGCTACAGGCAAGCGACAGCGCGCACAGGATTATGATGAGTAACTTTTTCATAGGCGGAATAAGCCGGGGGATGAATATGGTGTTATTTTTGCGGGGTTACGGCGAAGGTGGCGATGAGGGGATAGTGGTCGGAGTAGCGTATGCTGCCGCGAGTGATGGACAAGGGCTTGAGGTCGCCGCGATAGAGTATGTGGTCGATGCGGAAGTAGAAGCGGTCGCGGTTGAACGTAATCATGGGGCCGAATCCCACCTCGGGGTAGACCTGTCGAAGCTTGAAGTCGCCGAGGCGTCGCAGGGCATAGCAGCCTGGCACGTCGTTGAAATCGCCGGCGACGATGACGTTGGGGCCTCCGTAGTGTGAAATGTAGCTCGAGAGGCGTTTTATGTCGCATTCGCGCTGCTCGGCGGCCACCTGTATCTTGTGGAGAAGCTGTGATTTTACGTCAACGAGCGTGCCGCGCAGGTTGCCGTCCTGTTCGTTGAGGCGGGTGAGGTCTTTGTAGAGGGCCTTGTCCTCGGAGGTGAGGTTGAACGACTGGAGGTGCACGTCAAACAGTGTGACGGGCGTGCCCTCGATATTGAGCCTGAAAGCCGCTATCTCGTTGCCGGCCTTGTTTTCCGAGCCGGTGTGGATGGGCTCGGCGGGGTATTTCGACATAAGCACCTGGCTGTAGCCATACCATATTATATAGGGATAGGCGCGGTGGAGCGAGTCGATCTGCGCCTCGGTTATGCAGTAGTTTTTGTAGGCCGAGAGAACGATGACTTCCTGCAGGTTGACGACGTCGGGCTGAGTGCGCAGGATATAGCTGATTGTGGGATTCACGCCGCCGGGGTAGGTTTCGGTCTGGTCGCAGAGGTTGCCAACGTTGTAGGTCATGAACGTGAAGCGGGGGCAGGAGGCATAGGCGGCCGCGTCGGGGCGGGTGATGTTGAGGGGCGAGAACTCCCAGATGGCCGACGAGCAGCTGACAAAGGCGAGGGCACACAGAATCAGGGCCTTGCGGCACCACAGGGCGTCGAGCACGGTGGCTATGAGCATAAGGACAATCCATGCCGGCATGGTCATCACCACGATGCAGATTCCGCGCCACTGCGAGGGCGACAGCTCGCCGCCGTAGGAGGCCGCGAAAAGCCCCAGGGCGCTGATGGCCGTGAGGGTCCACAGCGACGCGCGGGCCACGCGACGCCATATCGACGTTTGCGGGCGCTGAGCGCGCGAGGCGGCCCGTGGGCGCGATGCGTCGCGGCGGCCGCCTGACATGACGGGCTTCAGCGGGCCGGGCACCGATGCCGTCCGCGATTTTTGCCGGGGAGAGGGAGATTTCCTATCTGTCATGTTTGTAGTTTTTATTGAAAAGATGCCGGCGTTCTTCGTCGGTGAGCGCCGAATAGCCCGATTGCTGTGCTTTGTAAACGATGGGGTCGGGGGGCGCGGCGGCCGCGGGGCGTGGCCTGCGCGAGCGGCCGGCGATGAATCCGGCCATAAGTCCTGTCACATGGGCCATGGCTCCGCCGGGGTTGGGGCCCGCGATGCCCGTGGCCGCCACGGCGAGGAGCACGGCGGCTATGAGCGCGCCGCCGGGGAGCGGGCGCCGCCGGTCGCCGAGGATGGCCCCGATCACGGCGAGCACCGAGGCCGAGCTGCCCGAGAGGGTGGCCGATTGCGCGCCCGCCACATGGCAGGTGGCCAGGAACACGAGGCCGGCGCAGAGGCCGCCGAGCATATATATGGCCGTCATGGATATGCCGCTGCCGCGTCCGTTGTGGCGCTGATACCACACGCCGGCGGCTATGAGGATGGCCGTGTTGATGGCGAAGTGGAGCGGACGCGCCTGCAGGAACATGGAGGTCAGCAGTCGCCAGGGCTGGGCGGCCATGAGGGCTATGTCGCCTGTGAGGGCCAGGCGGCCGTATATGTCGGCGTATGTGGCGGCGGCGAATACGGCTGTGTTGGCCGCCGCCAGGAGTATCGTGGCCGCGTAGCGGCGCGGCGGGGTGCTCGGCATAGGCCCGGAATCAGAAGAACCAGTGGTTGTTGAACACGCCCTTCTTTTTCCAGTAGAGGATGAGAGCCACGCCTGAGATCATGCCGCCGAGGTGGGCGAAGTGGGCCACATTGTCGGTCATGGAGCCGAGGCCGTAGCACAGCTCGAGCACGGCGTAGGCGATTACGAGCCACTTGGCCTTGATGGGCACGGGAATGAAGAACAGGTATATGGGCTGGTTGGGGAAGAGCATTCCGAAGGCAAGGATGACGCCGTAGATGGCACCCGACGCGCCTACCATGGGGCCGTTGACCAGGGCGTTGATACGCGCCAAGGTGGGGTCGCTGTAGGTGAGGCCGTCTTTCATGATGTTCCATCCGTGGGATATTATCTCGTGCATCTGGTCGGGGGTGAACATGCCGTTGTAGCGGCTGAGCACCACGGCATAGGCGGCCATCTGTACCAGGGCGGCGAAGATGCCGCAGGAGATGTAGTAGAACAGGAAGCGCCGCGAGCCCATGGCGCGCTCGATTATACCGCCGAACATCACCAGGGCGAACATGTTGAAGAACAGGTGCATGAAGCCGGCATGCATGAACATGTAGGTGAACAGCTGCGCCACATTGAAGCCCGGCGAGGTGAAATAGTGCAGGGCGCACCATTGCGTCAGACGGGTGTCAATTACGGGTGCGAGGCTCATCGCAGCCCATATTATCACGTTGATTATAAGCAGGTTCTTCGCCACAGGGGGCAAATTTGAGAATAGTCGTAACATAGCAGAACTTGTTTAATTATGCAAAATTAGCTAAAAATCGGGGATATTGACCGCGCGCGTGCATAAAAACATGTTAACGCGGGCAAATATCGGCAAGAAAAAGCCCCGCCTGGCGTGGCGGGGCTGTGGGTAAGGATTTATTCCTCTGTGTCTATCTTGATTATTGCAAGTCGGCGGGAGCGGGCAGCTGCGGGGGCAGCGGGTGCTCGGGGAGCTGTCTTGCGGGGGATTGTGTGCCGATGCTGTCCGAGGGGCTGTCAGATGCCTCGGCGGGCTTGTCGGCGGTTTTTTTGCGCGGGCGTTCCGCGTCGGCTGTGCCGGTGTTGTCGGTGGCGGAGCCGTCGGCTGCGGCGGCCTCGGCGTTGTTGCCGTTCTTGTTCCTGCGCCTGCGGGGCTTCCGTGGCTTGGGAGCGGCTGCAGCGTCGGAGGTGTCGGCTGCGCTGTCGGCTGTTTCGCTGTCGGGGGTGGCGGCGCTGTCTGCCGGGGTGTCGGGCTGCTCGTCGGCGTCTGTGTCGCCGGCGATGTCAGCGTTTGCGGCCTCGGTGTCGGCTGCGGCGGCTGACTTCTTGCGGCGACGTCGCCTCGGCTTGGGCCTGTCGGCTTCGGGAGCGGGCGACGGCGTGGCGTCGGTGTCGTTGCCGGCCGTGGTGTCGGCGGCATTGTCGGCCACGGGGGCAGGAGCCGGAACTTCGGCAGGCTTGCCGGCGGCTTTCGCACGCGCGGGTGCCGCGGGCATGGCGGGCATGGCGTTTTCGGCTATCTCCAGGTCGGAGAGGCCGTCGCGGTCGTCGGAGCCGCGCTTCTTTGCCTTGTTGCGCTTCTCCACCGAGGATGTCTCGAGGTCTTTTTCGGCTTCGAGGAAAATCTCGTTGCGCTCCGAGTCGATAACGCGATACTGGAGGTAGGCGAGCGATTCGTCGGCGAGAATCTTGAAGCATCGGCCCAGGCGGCGGCGCCATTTGCCGTAGAGCGAGGTGAATATGCCACGCTTGATGTAGGCGTCGACAAAGGGGTGGACATACATTATGAAGCCGCGCACGTTGAGGGTGTTGACCAGATAGTCGAGCTTCTCGAACAGTGTGTCGGTGAAGAGCAGCGAGGGCTGCACCTCGCCCTTGCCGTAGCATGACGGGCATTTCTCGGCCGTGACGATGTCGAGGGCCGGGCGCACGCGCTGGCGGGTAATCTGCATCAGACCGAACTTGCTGAGCGGCAATATGTTGTGCCGCGCACGGTCGTTGGCCATGATTTCGCGCATGTGGTCGTAGAGCTGCTGGCGGTGCTCGCCTTTGGCCATGTCGATGAAGTCGACC
>CAYNXG010000127.1:0-4360 GCA_964401095.1 uncultured Bacteroides sp. | reverse complement strand
AGTATTGATAGACAATATAGTTGACCCCATTTTGGGTAAATCTCTCCGGGGTCACCACACAAAACTCAACTACTTAAAAAGCAAGTAGTTGAGTTTTTCTTTATACCCCTTTCGTCCACAAATTGTCCGCCAAACGGCGCATGATAATAAACATGTGTTTACGGCACTTTCCGTTTTCGGAGTGACTTAATTTTTTTGACCGAATAGATGGAAATTTGAATTAAAGTGCTATATTTGCAAAGTAATTACAAATACAGCATTTATAATGGTATTAGAAATCGTTCTCACCAATTTTTTCTCGATAAATGAGAAAATATCGCTTGACTTGCAGGCTGCCAATCTCCAGACAAAGGAAGCCCGCACGCTTGACGGCAATACTTTCAGAGTAGGCAATGAACGGCTTTTGAAAACTGCTGCCATATACGGCGCAAACGCCTCCGGCAAGAGCAATATAATCAAGGCTGTAAAGGCGGCGGTCGATATGGTTCTTGACTCTCACAATTATAATGAAGGTGACAGTTTTGGTTTTAAACCGTTCAAATTTGGCGGGAATGATGTTCCGAGCGAGTTCTACATACGTTTCATTGTCAATGGCATAGAGCATGAATATTCATTCTCCTGCACACGCGACGAGATAATAACCGAGAGCCTGTATTATTATCCCAAAGGTCGTAAAGCTCTGATTTTCTCGCGCGACGAGCGCAAGCCGGGAGGAAAGAAAGAAAAGTATGAATTTACGACTGTAATTCGCCGCCCGATGGATGTGGCGTCAAATACCTCGCGCAAAACACTTTTCCTGTCACGCGCAAGCCAGATGGATCGCGAAAAAGCGAAAGAAATTTACCGATGGTTCAACGATCAGCTTGTGTTCAGCTATCGCGGTAATACATCAGTGGCAACCGACCGTTTCCTCGGCGACAATAAAGATGCCGTGCTGCGTGTGCTGAAAGCAGCTGACAGCGATATTGTGGAGTTTTCCTATAAAGACGGGGAGCTGACAACTTTCCACCGTCGTAATCCGTCACTTCCATTTGATTTCAATACCGAAGAATCGGAGGGTACCAAAATCCTGTTCAGGATAATGCTCACGGTCATGGATGTTGTCCGCAACAACAAGGTGATGTTTCTCGACGAGGTGGAAACGAGCCTGCACACCCGCTTGGTCGAATACCTGATTAATCTGTTTCACAACAGCCGGTCAGCGCAGCTTGTATTCACCACTCACAACACGCATCTGCTTGACATGACACGCTTCCGTAAGGATCAAATTTTCTTTGTCAACAAACGTGACGACGGTTCCAGCGACCTGTATTCATTGTTTGACTACAAGGATTTCCGCGAGAAAATGGATCTGGAGAAGGCATATCTTCAGGGGCGTTTTGATGCTGTGCCGTATGTCAATGAATTTGAGAATATCTGATTATGGCACGTAAAGCGAAGCTACCGAGAGGTAAAAAGATGAACCCTACATTCTTCGTGTTCTGCGAAGGGAAGACGGAGGCGGCATACGTTGACCTACTGCGTCGCAGTTTCCGCGTGCCGAACGCTTTGGCACTTTGAGGATTGGAGGAAAAGTATTAACTTTGCATCGCCGATATGACAGAACGGCGAAGAACATTGAAGTAGCGGAGTGAGCCATTAGTGAGTCGGCTCAACATACTCGCCCTTAAGCCTCTGACAACCAGTGCTGTTGCATGAAATAACCCCGAAATCTCCGGGGTCACAAGACAAAACGGAGAGTGGTGCGCCGGCTCAAATGCCATACAAGGAGCGGGCGGTCGGATGTTATCAGTGAGCCGCCGGATCACCGTCACCATTTGACGGCATAGCCGACGAAAACACCTTGAGCCGCCACGCCTCTATCCGTTTCCGCAGTGAAAAACTCGATAAAATCCTTGAAGACTGCGTAATCTTTGACTTGAATTTTGTTATTCCAAATAAAAGCACTAAATTTGCAGTAACATACTTACCCCGCTTCCCGTAAGAACAGCGCGCTCAGGGTAAGTTTTTCTTTTTATATGACACTTCCATATTTTAGTCAAATAGCCAACAATAGATCTTAGATATAACTGTGAGTGGGAACTCTTTCTATACGTTGCCATGCGTCGTGAACCTAATTGCCGGAATTTATAGTGCGGAGGGAGTAATCGCGTGAATGAAAATGGTTTTTAACACATTGGAGCATTGGATATTGCGAGGAAATGACTCACTTTGCAGTACACAATATTTCAGAATATTGAAGATCATTGAAATTGCGGTTTTTGATGGATTTATACCACTTTCGAGGTGGTATATTTGGGCATTGGTGGTATATTTTGTAACTTTGCGTCAAAGAAAATGATATGACGCAACTAAACAAACTATATTCACAATGGCTGGATGCCCAGCCTTTATCTGCCGATGATGAACAGCGGTTAAATCGCAAGTTCATGCTTGATTTTAACTATAACAGCAATCATATTGAGGGCAACACACTTACATACGGCCAAACAGAAGTTTTACTCCTGCTTGGTGAAATTGTAGGCTCTGCCAAGATGAAAGACTTGGAAGAGATGAAAGCACATAATATTTGCCTTAATATGATTAAGCAAGAGGCAGATACCGATGAGCCATTGACTGAAACATTTATCAGGCAGGTTCACCAAGTAATGCTACGTGAGGACTATAAGGTCCATCGCAAACTTCCGGGCGGAAAAACTACAAGTTATACCGTTCATGCCGGTAGATATAAGACACGCCCAAATTCAGTAATAACCCCTACGGGCGAAAGATTTGAGTACGCCTCGCCCGAAGAAACTCCGGCACTCATGTCAGATCTGGTGCAATGGTATAACAACGCTGTTGCCAAAGGTGAATTGACTCCCATCCAACTTGCGGCATTATTCCATTATCGCTATATCCGTATACACCCGTTTGAGGATGGCAACGGTCGTATAGCACGGTTGATGGTAAACTTCATACTGCGCCGCCATAAATGGCCGATGATGGTTATCCGAAGCAAAAACAAGAAAGCCTATCTCAATGCACTTGCGTTGTCGGATGCCGCCGTCGGAGTTATTCCTGCCGATGGTGCTCACGCCACGCTAAAATCTATCGCTCCGTTTGAGGAATATATGGAAAATGCCTTGACTGCGGATATATCCTCAATGTTGGAATTCCTATCCGGTGATAGAGATATAATGTGGTGGTATGAGGGTGAAATTATACGCTTTTCAACGGCTACACCGGCAAAGATACTGCGAGTGCTGCAAGACAATCCCAACGCCTCTCTTTCCGCAATCTCAACGGCTCTTGGCATAAGCCGTTCCGCCATTCAAAAGCAGGTTGACAATCTTGCCGACAAAGGTTATATCTCCCGACCCGAAGGTAAAAAACGCGGTTGGATAGTCAACGCCCGCAGCACCATCGACTAATAAATTTGCAATTCTTGCTACACACGCGCAAAATGATAACGCGAATTGCAAATTGTACCACTAAAATGGTGGTATAATCAAAGATAGTAGTACAAATATGAGAACTTTTAACGGTCAAGAACTGAACAGAACCGATAAAAATCACTACCTCTGTAAATAGTTCTTGCGGACTGCAAGGTGAAGAACATTGAAAATCGCAGAAATAGAGAGGTGTCCCAAAAGGGTACGTTCTGTGTTTTGGCTGTGGCAACATATTGACCGTCACGATGTTGGCTTAAAACTCAAAGCCCCTCCCGGATCACTCATTTAAAGCTCAACTACCTACAAATCAAGTGGTTGAGTTTTTCTTTATACCCCTTTCGTCCACAAACAGCCCAGCTAACTGAATCTTATACATGATAAGCACTGCTTTATCCGGGGGAAAGACAGAGTGTGACGGGGCGCGGCGAAAAAGGCGTAAACCGGCGAGTATGCCTGACGCAATAAATCTACCACTATAGAATCGGTATAATCAACCGATATTGGTATATCTCTTGCAACGGCAAGTTCGATTTTGTAAACGTATATGTTTCAATCCACATACTCTTTATCAGGAGTATGAATTTAGAGTGTCAGAGGATAAAATTCGTTAGAATTCATCAATCTTCGGACAAAGATAAGAGTTTTTTATGAATTCTGATGTCCGTATAAGAATTTTCCTTAACTTTGCTACCGTAAAAAAATCCATTTATACACTTATATGAACAATACCATGCGCCCAAACTCCATTATTGCGCACGTCAGGCCCTCGGATATGGCTGTGCAGACCAATGGTGATCACTGCCTGGGGGTGTCTCGTCTCGCAGCAGAATTCGCAAATGATTTTGGATGGGGCGATGTTGGATATGCTATAGACGCGAGTTCGGGATAAGGAATACCCTGAAAAAGTTGAATCGGCAGCTTGAAAA
>CAYNXG010000126.1:0-4461 GCA_964401095.1 uncultured Bacteroides sp. | reverse complement strand
AATACGACGAGGACACCGCCGGCGGCCTCATGGGCACCGAGATGATCGTGGTGAACGAGAACATGTCGATGCCCGAGTGTATCAAGGAGATGCGCGCACAGGCCGAGGAGATGGACGAGATATATTATGTGTATGTCGTGGACAACGACTACAAGCTGCGCGGCATATTCCCACTGAAAAAGATGATCACCCACCCCTCGGTGTCGAAAATCAAGCATGTGATGGAGACCGACCCGGTGACGGTGAAGGCCGACACGCCCATCGACGAGGTGGCCCTCGACTTCGAGAAATACGACCTTGTGGCCATGCCGGTGGTCGACTCGATAGGCCGCCTGCTGGGACGCATCACCGTCGACGACGTGATGGACCAGGTGCGCGAGGCTTCGGAACGCGACTATCAGCTGGCTTCGGGTATCTCGAGCGACGTGGATGCCGACGACTCGATCTTCGCCCAGACCAAGGCGCGTATCCCCTGGCTGCTCATAGGCATAGGCTCGGGCATACTGGCGTCGCTGATTCTCGGCGGATTCGAGGATCAGCTCCATGCCGTGACGGCGCTGGCCCTGTTCATCCCCATCATAGGCGGCA
Organism: uncultured Bacteroides sp.; assembly: GCA_964401095.1. GTDB lineage: Bacteria > Bacteroidota > Bacteroidia > Bacteroidales > Muribaculaceae > CAG-873. The sequence continues at coordinate 3,873 of CAYNXG010000126.1, read as the reverse complement.
CGGGCGGCAATGTGGGCGTGCAGGCGTCGGCCATCGTGGTACAGGGCCTGGCCAACGGCTCGCTGGACATAGGCGAGTTTGCCAAGCAGCTGGGCAAGGAAGTGCTGATAGGGCTGCTGAACGCCTCGGTGCTCTCGGCCGTGATACTGGTCTATAACCTTATAATGCTGCCGTCCAACCTGGCCGTGACCCTGTCGGTGGCGTGCTCGCTGTTTGCGGTGGTGATGTTTGCCACGATACTGGGCACGGTGGTGCCGCTGACGCTGGAGAAGCTGAGAATCAACCCCGCCCTGGCCACAGGCCCGTTCATACAGATTTCCAACGACATCGTGGGCCTTATAATATATGTGTATATCTCAGGCTGGTTCCTGAGCATATTGTCATAGAGCATTACTCATAACTCATAACTCATAACTCTCCACTCATCACACAATACTCTTCACTCTCCACTCTTTACTCTTTACTCATTACTCATAACTCATCACACTATACGCCTCCGCCGCTTGACGGGCCGATGCCCGCGATTGCGACGGAGGCGTATTGTGTGTCAGTGCGCGCGGTCAGCGGCGGACGCGGAAGTTGGCCTTGATGGTGTCGACTACGTTGATGATGTAGTCGCCGGTACGCTCGAGGTCGGAGATGATATCCATGTAGTAGATACCGGCCTGGTACTGGTAGACACCCTCGTTGATGTTCTGTATGTTCTGCGAGCGCAGCGAGTTGCGCATGTTGTTGATTTCGCGCTCCTTGTTGTACGAGGCGATGAGCGGACGGTCCTGTACGTTCTCGAGGTCGCGCAGCTCTTCAAGCATCATGTTCATGGCCTCGTGGATGTAGCGGTACATGGTGTCGATATTCTCGTAGATCTGCTCGTTGAACTCGGCGTGACTCTCGATCTTGCGGTTGAGAATCTTGCCTATGCCGAGACAGCAGTCGGCGATTGACTCAATCTCGCTGATAATGCCGAGCATGGCTGCTATGCGCACCTTACCCTCGTTGGAGAGGCGGCCTTCGGCGCATCTGTTGAGATAGCGGGCAATCTCGAGCTCCATGCGGTCGGAGATGTCCTCGTATTTCTCAAGCCGCGAGTACAGCTTGTTGAATTCCTCGCTCTTTTCCTTGGTGTGTATGAGCGTCTGTGCCATGTCGACCATGCGGTAGACGCGCTCGGCGTATACGCTCATCTCCTTCTCGGCCTGGGCTATGTTGAGCTCGGATGCGTTGAGCAGACCGCGGGAGATGAACTTGAGGGTGAACTCGTCGTCGCGCTGGCGCTGCGGCACGAGCCATTCCACCATCTTCACGTAGAATCCGGTGAGCCATATCATGATGGCCACGTTGACGATATTAAATGTGGTGTGGAAGATGGACAGGCCGAAGGACACGCTCATCTGCATGCGGGCCACCTGGCGCACCACGTCGTGGCCGGCGGGCAGGGAGTTGTCGAAGAGATGATTGTAAATCTCGGGCTGGGTCTGCTCGATGTTCGACACGAAGTCGTAGAGGGCCTCGGGGTTGCCCTGGCCGATTGCCTCGGTGAGCCATGCGTTGAAGGCGGCGAAGGGCACGAATATGCAGATGCACCACACGGTGCCGAGGAGGTTGAACAGCAGGTGACTCATGGCGGTGCGCTTGGCGGCTACATTACCGCTCATCGACGCCAACAGAGGGGTGACGGTAGTACCGATATTTGAGCCGAGCACCACGGCGCAGGCAAGGTCGAATGTTATCCAGCCCTTGGTACACATTATCAGCACAATGGCAAAGGTGGCCGCCGAGCTCTGAATGACGGCGGTGATAACTAGGCCCACCATCATGAACAGCAGTATGGAGCCCACGCCCATCGAGGCGTAATCGCGCAGCACGGCGAACATCTCGGGATTTGACTGCAGGTCGGGCACATAGTCGGAAATCATGTTCAGGCCCATGAACAGGAACGCGAAGCCTATCAGGAACTCGCCTATGCTCTTGGCCTTGCTGCGGTTGGTGAACAGCAGCACCACCGCCAGGGCGATAAGCGGCAACACGGCCACGGAGACGTCTACTTTAAATCCGAAAAGTGCTATAATCCAGGCGGTGAATGTGGTGCCGACATTGGCGCCGAAAATCACGGCCATCGACTGGGCCAGGGTCATAAGACCCGCGTTTACGAAGCTCACCACCATCACCGTGGACGCCGACGAGCTCTGAATGAGGGCGGTTATGGCACAGCCGGTGAGCAGTCCGGTGAAGCGGTTGCGGGTCATGGCCGAGAGGATATTGCGCAGGCGGTCGCCGGCAGCCTTCTGGAGACCTTCGCTCATCACCTTCATTCCGTAGAGGAACAAACCGACAGCGCCAAGAAGGCCCAGAAAATCAAGAATACTGTAATTCATCGGTTGTCAATATGATATTCTGCGCAAAGTTAAATAGTTTTTATCAAATTTCAGATATATTGCCGTTCATTTTTTCAACAAGGCGCGCATGTAGGCGATAATGACGAAGTTTGGTGAAGTTTAATCGCATTATATTTAAGAAATACATAAATTTATCGTAACTTTGCCCATCAAAACACATTTATATCAATATGGATAAGATTCAAGTAAATATCAAAGACGTGCTCCAGACCGTCACCAAGGCCGATATCGAGGTCCTCGACAACGCGGCACGCACCGGCCTGGCCAAGCTCACCGACGGCACAGGCCTCGGCTCAGACTTCCTGGGCTGGGTGAAACTTCCCTCATCGACCCCCGTCGCCCTGCTCGACGACATCACCGCCACAGCCGCCACGCTGCGCAGCGAGTGCGACGCCGTGGTGTGCATCGGCATCGGCGGCAGCTACCTCGGCGCTAAAGCCGTGCTCGAAGCCCTCGGCAACTCGTTCGGCCGCAACAACGGCCCCGAAGTGCTCTTTGCCGGCCAGAACATCGGCGAAGACTATCTCTATGAGCTGCAGCAGTATCTGCGCGGCCGCCGCTTCGGCATCATCGTGATATCCAAGTCGGGCACCACCACCGAGCCCGCCATCGCCTTCCGCCTGCTCAAGGCCCAGCTCGAGGAACAGGCCGGCCGCGAAGCCGCCTCGAAGCTCATCGTGGCCATCACCGACGCCAAGCGCGGCGCCCTGCGCTCGCTGGCCACCACAGAAGGCTACAAGACCTACGTGATCGACGACAACGTGGGCGGACGCTTCTCGGTGCTCAGCCCCGTGGGCCTGCTCCCCATCGCCGTGGGCGGATATGACATCAAAGCCCTCATGAACGGCGCCGCCGCTATGGAAAAAGCCACCCTCGACGGCTCAGACTCGTCGGCCATGCTCTACGCCATGACCCGCAACGCCCTCTACCGCGCCGGCAAAAAAATCGAGATTCTCGTCAACTACAACCCCAAGCTCCACTTCTTCGGCGAATGGTGGAAACAGCTCTACGGCGAGAGCGAAGGCAAGGACAACAAAGGCATATTCCCCGCAGCCGTGGACAACTCCACCGACCTCCACTCAATGGGCCAGTGGATCCAGGAAGGCGAACGCACCATCTTCGAGACCGTAATCTCCGTTGAAAGACAGCACCACGAGGTGATCATCCCCTCCGACGATGACAACCTCGACGGCCTCAACTACCTCGCCGGCAAGCGCGTCGACCAGGTGAACAAGATGGCCGAGCTGGGCACACGCATAGCCCACGTGGACGGCGGCGTGCCCAACATGCGCATCTCCCTCCCCGCCCTCGAGGAGCAGTATCTGGGCCAGCTCATCTACTTCTTCGAGGCCGCCTGCGGCATCTCGGGCTACATCCTCGACGTCAACCCCTTCAACCAGCCCGGCGTGGAAGCATACAAGCGCAACATGTTTGCCCTGCTCGAAAAACCCGGCTACGAAAAGGAAACCGAAGCCAT
>CAYNXG010000125.1:0-4498 GCA_964401095.1 uncultured Bacteroides sp. | reverse complement strand
CGCGGGGCGAAGGTCATCTCCTCCTCCACGGTGACGGGCTTGCCTGTGATTATGTCGGTCATCACCGTGCCGTAGGGCAGCACCTCCACGGTGCGCTCCATCGTCACGTCGAGGGTGTCGTCGGTGCCGTTCATGAGCACCACTATCTCGCGGTCGCCCAGCTTGCGCTGATAGGCGTAAATGCCGTTCTGAGGCATGAAGTGTTTCAGGCTGCCGCGGGCTATTACATCATTGGCCTCGCCGCGGCGCCAGCGCAGCAGATGCGACAGATAGTCCCAGGCCTCGTTTTGCAGCGGCGTGCGGCCCTCGCGGGTGAAGGCGTCGGTGGTGTCGCCGGGGAATCCGCCCGGAAAGTCGAGACGCACATAGCCGTCAGAGCCTTCCTTGGAGCCGTGCATCAGCAGCTCGGTACCATAATAGATCTGTGGTATGCCGCGCGAGGTGAGCAGGAAGGCCTGAGCCTGTTTCCAGCGGCCCAGGTCGTCGGGCAGCTCGGCCAGGAAACGGTCGGAATCATGATTGTCCAGGAACGTGAGGATGCGCGAGGGATCGGGATACAGGAAATCCTGGGCCAGGTGGTCATACACCATGTTGAGGCCGTGCCACGGGTCGGTCTCCGAGTTGAAGGCCGTGCGGCCGTTCTGTATGAAGAAGAAGTCCATTACGGTGGGCAGGGCCGGGTCGCGGGGGTTGATGCGGTTGCCGCGCTGCCAGAAGGCCGAGCCCGCCTCGTTGGAATACCAACATTCGCCCACGATGTTGAAGTTGGGATATTCATTCATCACGGCGCGGTTCCACTCGGCCATCCCGTTCAGGTCGGCATAGGGATAGGTGTCCATGCGTATGCCGTCGATTTTCGACGATTCAATCCACCATATCGAATTTTGTATCAGATACTTCATGAGGTGGGGATTGCGCTGGTTCAGGTCGGGCATCGAGGGCACGAACCAGCCGTTGACCGTGCGGTCGAGGTCGTAATCGGACACGTAGGGGTCGTGCACCGTGGTGAGTCGGAAATTGGTCATCGTGTCGCCCTCGGGGTGGTTGAACCAGTCGGCCGACGGCATATCGGCCATCCACGGGTGTGCCGAACCCGAGTGGTTGAAAATCATGTCCATCACCACCTTGAGGCCCTTGGCGTGGGCAGCGTCAATGAGCCGGCGCCACTCGGCGTTGGTGCCGAAGCGCGGGTCGATGCGGTAATAGTCGGTCGTGGCATATCCGTGATACGAGCCGCCGGGCATGTCGTTCTCCAGCACAGGGCACACCCACAGGGCCGTCACGCCCAGCGAGTCGAGATAGTCGAGGCGGTTCTCGATGCCCTTCATGTCGCCGCCGTGGCGTCCGTTGGGATTGGTGCGGTCGGCGCCTACGGGATATTCGAGGCCCTTGAGGCGCTCGCCGTCGGCATCGTCGGGCAGGCCCTTGGCAAAGCGGTCGGGCATGAGCAGATACAGCACGTCGCCCGAGTCAAAGCCGCCGTGGGCCGCGGCACCTTCCTCGCGGGCCTTGAGCTCGTAGGGCACGGTGGTGGTGTGGCGTCCGGCGCTGAAGCGTATGTCCATCTTGCCCGGCCGGGCGTCGGGCTCTATGACGAAATACAGGAACTTGTAATTGGGGCTGTCGAGGGCCGTCTGTTCGGCAAGGCGCACGCCTTTGTAATCCACCGACGCCGTGGCATTGGCTATGCCGGGGCCGGTCACCATTACCTGCAGTGTATCGTTGGCCATGCCGGTCCACCAGTAGGGCGGCTCCACATTGGTCACTTCCGGACCCTTGGCGGCGAACACCGACGCCGCCCCGGCCAGCAGACCGGCCGAAAGACTCAGAAATTTTTTCATGATATTGTAATAATGATTTATGAATTATGGTATTATGATATTTCAAGTACAAAGATATACAAAAAACGCGATTTTTCATTATCTTTGTTGGCAGAACAAACAAATATATGCAATAAGCTATATGGCACATCTCTCCATACACAATGTGGGCCCCGTGCGCGACATAGACATAGCCCTCAACCGCGTCAACGTGTTCATAGGCCCGCAAAGCTGCGGCAAGAGCACCGTGGCCAAGATCATCAGCTTCTGCCAGTGGCTCGAGAAAGACCTTGTGGTGAGGCAGGGTCTCGAGCACGTGGACGAGCACCTGCTGGTAAAGATTCTCATGAAATACCACAACATGACCGATTATTTCGGCCCCGACTCGGCCTTCCACTACACCAGCGATGTCATAGACCTCGACTATGCCGACGGCAAGGTGAGGCTGTCGCGCGCCGCCGGATTTGCCGACGCCCGCGTATCGAAAAACACATATATACCCGCCGAGCGCAATGTGGTGGCCCTGCCGGGAGTGGCCGCCCTGCAGTGGCCCCAGTTCTATCTGCGCAATTTCCTTTTCGACTGGCTCGACATACGCGCCAAGGTGGGCGCCAAGCCCTTCGCCCTGCGCAATCTCGGGGTGAGCTACCGCTACCGCCCCTCCGACGGCAGCAACATGATTGTCCTGCCCGACGGCCGCGAGATTCACCTCGACCAGGCCTCGAGCGGCATGCAGTCGGCCACCCCGCTCTACATCCTGCTCTACTACTTCACCCGCTGGATCTACGACAACGACGAGGACAGCTCGTACGAGAAGCTCCACCGCGCCCGCGGAGGCGCCGCACGCCGCGCCCTGGCCGACGCCGGATTTGACCGCGACACCCTGGCCCGCCTCCTCGACGACGACGCCCCCGAGGAGCTGCGCCACCGCTTCGATTCCATGCTGGCCCGCCTGCGCGACTTCGAGCCGGCCGCAGCCGCCCGGCCCCAGTTCTCCAACATCGTCATCGAGGAGCCCGAGCAAAACCTGTTCCCGCAGACCCAGGTGGCCCTCACCTACGACATCCTGTCGATGCTCCGCCACGACCGCGACTACCTCACCGTCACCACCCACAGCCCCTTTATCCTCTACGCCCTTAACAACTGCATGCTGGCCTACACCGTGGCCCCGCGCATCACCCCCGAGGACGCCGAGGACCTCGACACGCCGCCCGAGGCACGCATCGACCCCGCGTCGGTGGCCGTCTACGAGCTGCGCGACGGACATATCGAGAACTACGACGGCCTGCGCGACGTCACCATCCAGGACGCCGACGGACTGGTGCGCGGCAACTATTTCGACCGCGTCATGACCAACATAATGGCCGATTTCAGCAACCTCATGAACCTGCGCGAAGAAGAATGAAGACACGCCGCATGATGCGGAAATTCCGCAAAGCACGCATGATGTGCGACGACTGCTACGTGGCCGACTACACCGAGCAGACCCGCTCGCGCCGTGGCGTGACGATTTCGTCCGAGCCGTTCGACGACATCGACGCCTTCCACCTGCGCCGCGGGCGCCACGCCGTCAACTACGTGGCCGTGAATCTCGAGGAGCATCCCGCCTTCATCCGCGGCATCGAGAACTGCGAGTGCTTCTTCGCCTCCGCCTCGCCCGGCGACCGCCCCTGGCTGCTCTTCCTCGAGCTGAAATACTGCAAGGCCCGCAACATAGGCAGCCACGCGTCCAAGGCGATAAGCCAGATGGCCGCCGTGCTGCGCAAGCTCGTCGACGAGGAGGTGCTCGACCCCGACGACTACCGCATCTACTTCAACTACTCCTCGCCCGCCAACCGCCGCCGCCAGCCCTTCACCGCCTTCATGCACACACCCGCCGAGGCCCTCGACATCGTAGACCGCTACAACGCCTATTTTCTCGGCTTCAATGAGCTGATAATAGCCTCGGCAGGCTATATCCGCACCCCCAAGATAAGGATATGACCGCCTTTTAATCATTATTATGAATGACGGCGCGGGAGAGTATCGGGGAATTTTACTATCTTTGCGCATTGACACACAAACACACAGTCTATCATGGAACATCCCGAAAACGACTCGCAATATACCGGTCTCACCGTCAACAGCGGCGTTACTCAGCCGCCCATGGTCAACCCCTACCTCAGCCGCCGCGTGCGCCGCAAGCCCCTGCCCGAGGCGTCCGAGCTGGTCGAAGGCATCCTCAAGGGCGACGTGACAATGCTGTCGCGCGCCGTGACTCTCATCGAGTCCACCGCCCCCGACCACTATGCCCGCGCCCAGGAGGTGATAGAAAAATGCCTGCCCCATTCGGGCAACTCGCGCCGCATAGGCCTCACGGGCGTGCCGGGCGCCGGCAAGTCCACGTCGATCGACGTCTTCGGCCTCCACGTGCTCCGCGACCCCTCGGCGCGCCTGGCCGTGCTGGCAATCGACCCCTCGAGCGAGCGCACCAAGGGCTCTATCCTCGGCGACAAGACACGAATGGAGAAGCTGGCCGTACACCCCTCGGCATTCATCCGCCCCAGCCCATCGGCCGGCAGCCTCGGCGGCGTGGCACGCAAGACACGCGAGACCATCGTGCTCTGCGAGGCCGCCGGATACAACAACATCTTCGTGGAGACCGTGGGCGTGGGGCAGAGCGAGACCGCCGTGCACTC
>CAYNXG010000124.1:0-4720 GCA_964401095.1 uncultured Bacteroides sp. | reverse complement strand
AAGTCAGCATGTAGGCAAAGTTGAGAAGGTTAGCCTGAAGTTGCATGAGGTTGGTTTGGAATTTTTCGCTTTTCATATCGTTAGTTTTTAAAGATTATCATTTCGGTTTTTGTCTGATGACGATGCAAATATCGGGTCAATTTCAGCACTTGTCAAGTTTTTCTATGTTAAGAAGTGTTAACGAGCAAAAATTCGATTATTAACGTATATAATATATTGATTTTCAATATTTTGAAAACGAGAAAAATTGTTACAAGATTGTTACACTTGTGTAATTTCAACCAATATGTGTACAGTATGTAACATCTATGTAACTGTTTTAACAGGTTTTTCCGCACCTCTCGTGAACAATTCCAAAGCCTTAAAAAAACGGAGCGCCGCGATTCACACCGCAACGCTCCGAGCACTCTGACTGAATGTCAGACAAACTCTAAAACTATGAGCCGGCCCGACAATATATCTTGCGTCCGCCCGCTATGTAAAGGCCGGGTTCGAGAATAATCTCGGCTTCTCCGTCATGCAGACGCAGAGACGCATATATCCGTCCGTCGGGGGTATAGACATTGACATGTGTTACGGATTCGCCGGCGGCAACATGCAGTGTGCTGCCGCTAAGCGCCACCGTAATCTCCCCGTCGGCCGTGTCATGACAGATATTTCCGACACCGCTGTTGCCGGCCTTGTCCTGCGGGAAGACGGGCACGGAGGGAAACCAGTAATTTTCTATCATTTCATAATCATGCAGCCACGTGCCGTCGGCGCTATACCGTCGGGTGATATACGACCGCGAGGTATTGCCGCGATACAGCGACATGTATATCTCGTCGGTCACCGGATGCAGGCGCATCGAGCAGCCATACAGCCGCCACCCTTCGCCGTCCTCGTCGAGATCGATGATTTTTTCCACGGCAGACGTCTTGATGTCATAACGGTAAATCTCCGAGCCGGCAAACCAGCTTGAGGAGCCTCCGCACCAGTACAGTGCGTCGGTTACCGATGAGGCGCAGAACGAATCGGGCGTCCACGCATACCATGAATTTGAAGGGTCGTACATGCCTTCGGGTATTTCTATGACCTCTGTTTCGAGCGTCACGGGGTCAACGCGCACTATGGAGCCCACGGTGCTACCGTTGCCGTTGACATCGCCGGCGACACTGAGCCACACCGACCCGTCGCGCGCCTTCACAACCGAACCAATACCGGCGCCGTCCTTGACAAAATCGAGCGGCAAGCTCCTGACCACCTTGTCAGTGGCAGGGTCAATCACCAGCAGTCCGTACTGCTGATGAGCCGCAAACACGCGACCGGCCGACATCACCATCGAGCCGCACTGTCCCTTGTACAGCGAGCCCGACGGATTTGAGGAGCCCTCTACCCGGCCTGTGATAATGTAATTATCCAGATTGAGACACCAGATGCCGTTGCTGCTCGACACATAGCCTTTATGCGCGTCGACACCGAGAAAGCCGCGGCCGTCGCACATCTGCCCCGAGGGGGCTATCAGCTCTGACTGCCACAGGATTTTCATCGTGGCCGCGTCGGCCACGGTAATACGCCCTCCCGTGACAGATGCGCCCGGGTCCTTGGCCTGCTTGGACACGATATAAAACCGGCCGTCCCATATCGCGCCATGCTGGGCGGTGCAGCCAAGCTCCATACCCGGATTGGCTTCCTGCAGCACGCGATAATGCCACTCTTCACCTTCCGGGGCCTCGATATCAAGGTAATTCACGGTAGAGTTCTGATGTCCGTACCAGTCCTCATTGATTATGAACACCCCTCTCGAGAAGTCCGTATCCGTGGCGGCGGCATCAATCGCAGGCGTCAATGAAAACATCGCCGCGAAAACGCAGCATGTAGTCAGCCTGTTCATATCGAGCGGTTTATCACGATTTTGAAGCGGCGTCCGTTGTCGCAGGCAAGGACATACACACCGGCGGCAAGTTCAAGGCGGCGAGTATAGTAATCGCTGTCTGCGCTGAAAGCCGTGGCCATTCGGCCCTCCATATCATATACTGCGAATCCGCAGCCCTCCATTCCGGAAACAGTGATGTTGCCGCCTTCACAGCTCACCTGTCCGCGGAAAGTCTCGGCATCGGCGATGCCGCCCGTGGCCTTGCCGATTTTTACAGGTATGCTTATCGCCTGCTCGTTGCCGTTGCTCTCGGCTATAAGATTCACGGACGTATCGCCGAGCGAACGAGGCACCAGTGTAAGCGTGCGCCCTTCGAGCTTCACATCGGCCCGGCCGGCCACGGGGGCAGATTCGTCTGACAAGGCCTCGGGTGCAAGGGAGTAGCGGATATGTGCCCGGGCGTTGTCTATGTCGTCGATAATATCGTCGAGGTCTAATACGACGCCCGCGGGAGTGTCAAGCGACAGCTGCACGGCAAAGTCGGGGTCGTTGAGCGCGGGACGGTGCTTGTCGGGAATCACGGGAATGGAGGGGAAGTAATAGTAATCGGGCTCCACGCGCACCGAGCGTATGTCGCCGGTATTCACATCTGTGAAGTTATACCATGTGAATCGTGCGTCGGTGCCGAAGCCCTGGCTGCCGCTCCACAGGATTTCGCCGCTACGGTCATCGTATGCGGCGGAGGCATAAATACTCTGTTTCTTGCCGTTGGTGGTCATCGGCCAGCGGTCGTCGGCACTTGTCACTAACGGAGCTATGTTTTCGGGCGTTTCGTCCGCGTCAAGATCCCAGCAATAGTTATTGTTCCAGAAAAGCTTGTTTGACCTGCGCGCGGCAAAAAAACGTGTTGAACGCCACGAACCCCACTCGCACGATACGGTCGAGGGCAGCGCATATTCCTTCTCTATCTCCAGTGTAGCGGGATTGATACAATATATCTTCGACAGGCGTTCTTTCTGATTATAGTCGACATACCATACATTACCGTCGGCAGTGCGTGCTATGCCCTGCACGTTTTTATTCTCGATGGTCTTAACATACTCGTCCGTGCGGCCGTCGATTACAATGACGCCGTTAGACTGGCGCACCACGAACACATAATCGCCGGCACATACCATGTCGCCATACTGGCTCGAATATGCGCTGCCGCCTGCGGGCAGGCCCTTGACACCGCCGGGCGTCAGGGTCAGGTTGTCCAGGTCGAGCACGCTGATTGAGCCGCTCGCGCCGATATATGCCTTATGAGGGTTGACGCCCACACATGCGCGGCCGTCCTGGCTCGAACGGGCCACGGCGGGGTCTGTGCCGTCAAGTGTGTTGAACGACGCCAGTTTCTTCATCGTGGCGGCGTCAACCACTGTGAGGCGGCCGCCACCCGTGCGCGGGTCGCCTCCGTCCTGATACTGTTTCGACATCACCAGCAGCTTGCCGCCGTAAACGGTGGCATATTGCGAGGTGCATCCGAAGCCCTCGAAAGGATTGGCAAGCTCATAGGCACGCAACAATATGCTGCCGTCGGGACGTATGTAATTTATCGAGCCGTTCGAGTGGCCAAACCATTCTTCGTTGAGCCACAGTGTTCCGTCCTGAAAGTCTTCAGCCCCGGCATCCGTGCGGTCGCGGTCGATGATTGTGAAATCCTGTGTAAGTTCGCAGGTGCCGTCGGCCGTGCGCGCGGTCAGCGTAAAGCTGCCCGTGTTGTGGGCGAAGAAGTGGTCAAACTGATAGGCCGACTTTACATATACCTCGGCCGCTGCCGGGTCGGAAAGCTCGTATATCACATTAGGGAAGTCGGCATCGTCAGGCTCGGCGTAGACACGGAAACCGAACATGTCATAGAGCCGTATGTCGCCCTCGGGCCATCCTTCCATGCGCAGACCTGTCACGGGATGCGCCACGCGCAAGGACACTTTGGCGGGCTCGTCGGTGTAAACACGCGTCGTCGCCCCGTCGATACGCAAGTTGAGATAAGGCTTTACGAGCACCGGTGCGGGGCCCTGTGCGGTAAGACGCACACTATTGCCGCCGGCCTTAGCATTGGCCAGATATGCGTTCATTGTTGTGGAATTGCCGCCGGTAGCAGGGTCAACGAATTCAAAGCCCACGCCCATGCCGTACAGCTCTGCCGTGTTGATACAGTTTGAAATCATCGGGAAATATTGCTGCTTGCCGTTGGCCGTGTCAAACAGAATCTCGGGCTGCATCCACACGCCGCGCTCTGTAGCCGGGCGCAGATAGAATGTATAGTCGGCGGCTGTATGGGCATCGGCGGCAACATATTCAAGCACCACCGAATTTCCGTCGCTCACCTCGGTGTCGAGGCCGGCCTCGCTGCCATTGACAAGCACGCGCCATGCGCCTCCGTCGCCGTTCACGCTCCAGTGGTCATACTGCGACGATCCTGTCGCACCGGCATAGTCCTCCGTGGCCGTGGCCACACCGTCGGCAAGGTCAAGCGCCGAGCCGTTCAGATTCACTGACGCCGAGTTATCGCCGTTGGTATCGAAGCCGAAAGCCACATAGTTGCCGGCGGCATCGCGCATGGCATAGAAACGCGGATCCTCGCGCAGGGCCGTGGCGATTATGTCGCCGGCTGTAGCGCTTCCGTCCATACGCACGGCCGAGGCGAGATTGTCAAGCGCCAGCGCATCGCCCCAGCGCAGAGTCAGCGTCGCATACGCCTCGCCGTCGCCAAGGATATTCCTGTATTCCCCGGGGATAGTCCCCGCAGCAGCACCGCAGGCGATTGACAAAGCCGTCGCCGCGGTCAAAAACCTTTGTGATGTTTTCATAGAATTGGTTTTT
>CAYNXG010000123.1:4213-4741 GCA_964401095.1 uncultured Bacteroides sp. | reverse complement strand
CACCTTGGCGGCAGCCTCTACAAAATATTCGGGACCCTTCTGCATGGTGATGCGGCCGAGGAAGGTCACAACCTTTTCCTTGGGCTTTTTCACCTCGACATCGAGAAGTTCGCGGCTAAGGGGCACCACGGCGTTGTGCACGGTGGTTACTTTGGCCGGGTCTATGCCGTAGCGTTCTATTACAGTCTGACGTGTAAGGTTCGATACCGTGATGATGTGGTCGGCGTGGAGCATGCCGTCTCGCTCGATATTGAACACGGTGGGATTAACGTTGCCGCGCGAGCGGTCGTAGTCGGTGGCATGCACGTGAATCACCAGGGGCTTGCCGGTGACCTGCTTGGCATGGATGCCGGCGGGATATGTGAGCCAGTCGTGTGAATGGATTATATCGAAATCGATCGTGCGCGCTATCACGCCGGCGGTAATCGAGTAGTTGTTTATTTCCTCAAGGAGGTTGTCGGGATATTTGCCCGAGAATTCAAGGCAGCCGAGATCGTTTGTGCGCATGTAGTTGAAGTCGGCATATAT
>CAYNXG010000123.1:0-4203 GCA_964401095.1 uncultured Bacteroides sp. | reverse complement strand
ATATATGTGGTCGCGGAGACGGAAATAGAGGTCGGGATCCATGAGTTTCCCGATGCGCTGTTCCACGTAGTCGCGGCTGACATCGCGCCATGCCACGGGCACCTGTGACGTGCCGATGATGTTGGCGAATGAGTGGTCTTCGTCGCCCCACGGTTTGGGGATGACGAATGTTATGTCCATATTGCCGTTTTGCCACATGCCCTGGGTGAGACCGTAGGATGCGGTGCCGAGTCCTCCGAGGATGTGGGGCGGGAATTCCCACCCGAACATTAGAGCTTTCATGATAAAATGGTGATGTTATGAGGGGTGGGAATGTTATTGGTTGTTGTCGAAGCGCTTGATGAGGCTTACGGTGCGCAGCACTTCGGCCACGTTTGTGGCATGCGATACGGCGCCGCGGCCGCGGAAAGGCGGGTTGCCGTCGTAGAGCTGCGACAGCGATCCTATGCAGCCTTCGCTCATCTCGTCCTCAAAGCCTATGAGCATGCGGTCGATGTAGCTGACACCGCTCATGCCGAACACCTTGAGATATGCCTCGGCGTAGAAGCCCATTAGCCACGGGCGCGCGGGGCCCTGATGGAGGGCAAGCTCGCGTTCTTCGGGCGAACCTACGTATGTGGGACGATATCCGAAGCTCTTGGGCGAGAGTGTGCGCAGACCCTTGGGGGTGAGCAGTTCGCGTGTGACGACATCGAGGACTCCCTTGCGCTGGCGACGGTCGAGGGGCGAATAGTCGAGGCCGATGGCCACCGCCATGTTCGGACGAACCTCGGGCGAAGCGTACAGTCCGTCGACATAGTCATAGAGGTATCCGCTGTCGTTGAGGAACATGTCGATAAATGGCTGGCGCATCTTTTCGGCAGCCTCAATCCATGCCTGACGGCGTTCGGCGAGAGCCTCGTTCCCTTCGGTGAGCGCCACTCCAAACTTGAGCGCATTGTACCACAAGGCGTTGAATTCAACGAGATAGCCCGAACGCGGGATGATGGGGCGACCCTCATGGTTGGCGTTCATCCATGACACGGGGGTGTCCGTGCCGTTGGTCGAAAGCAGTCCGTTGTCGCTGTTGTATTTAAGGTTCGGGTTGCCCGAGGCAAGGATATAGTCGATGGCGGTTGTGACAAACTCGGTATATAGTTCGCGGGCGCGATCCATGCCTATATATTTGCCATACTGCTGAGTGGCCCACATTGCCCACAGGGGTATGTCGGGAAGGTCGATGCCGTTGATGCGGTGCGAGGTCTCGCCAAGGGCCATGTAACGCTCGAGGGCCTTTATGCCGGTAGACATTATAGCCTCGAAGTCGGCGCGATGGTTGATCGACAGCGTCAGGCCGGGAAGGGCCATGAAGGTATTGCGTGCGAGAACCGTGCCCCAGGGGAAGCCCGATATCACGTACATGTTGTCGCCTTCCTTGATATAGAACTGCTTTGCGGCGTTCTTGAGGCAATTGTAGAATGATGTGCGCGGTGTGCGGCTCTCGATTTCGGCCGTGTACATTTTCTTAAGGTTGCGCGGGTTGATTTCGCTTACACCGGCCGAGAATATCAGAGACTCGCCCTTTTTGATTGGTATCTCGAAATAGCCCGGAACCCATAGGTCTTCGCAATAAGGCACGCCGCGTTCGAGATCCTTGACGTATTCGATGCCGTTGTACCAGTTAGGATCGTCCACCCATACCGGCTTGTGGTTGAACTGCATGTAGAGGGTGGGGTAGCCTTCGTAGAGGCATGTGGCAATGCCGTTGTCCACATGCCGGATGTCGCGGTTAATTGCATTGTTGGCGATGCAGAGGGCATTGCTCTCGCGGAAAGCGAGGAATGGTCTGAACCGCAGTGTAGTGGCCGAATGCGCTTCGACAAGCGTGTAGCGGATAAGGATTCGGTTTTCGTGCGAAATAAAAATCTTTTCTTTTGTGAGGATTACGCCACCGACACGATATGTCATACGTGGAACTCCTTCGCAATCGAATTCGCGGGCATATTTATGGCCGTTGGGGCTGTAGACGCCACCCTGATAACGGTGTATGCCGAGGTTGAACGGGGCGCCGTGCTGTATGACAGTCTCGTCGAGAGACGACAGCATGACGTGGGGCTTGTTTCCAAGCTCGGGAATCGGAATCACCAGCAGACCGTGCTGCTTGCGGGTGTTGCAGCCTACGAGGGTGGTGCAGTGGTATGCGCCGGCCTGGTTGGTACGCAACATTTCCTTTGTCAGCGATTGATCAAGGTTGATGAGCAGATTCTTGTCAAACTTCAGATAGCTCATTTTTAGGGTAATGGTATTATGTTTTGTTAGTTGATTCAGTAAAAGGCAGGTTATACGCTACGAAAGTAGCAATAATTGTTTTAATTACAAAGTAAAACAGCAAAAATCTTATAAATATTTTGGATTAACACTTTTTGTTAAAATTATTTGCCGATTAAGTAAAAAATGCTTAACTTTGCATTGAAATTTAACTACTTTGCCGTAGAGGGCTGATTTTTGAGAATGCCGTGCGCGCAGGCCTAAATTCGGTGGATGACCCGATTACGTGGCCGAGGTGGCGCCGATGCAGGATGATCCCGATGTCCGTGCAGCTCGCATGAAACAAAAATCGAGATTCAGGCAATTGATTATAAACTGATTCAAATTTGGATATTATGAAGAAGTTTGTGATAACAATGGGAATCATGCTTTCCGCGCTCTCCATGAGCGGACGGGAAGCCATAGCCCGCACCGGTTTTTCAGATAACTGGGGCGTGGGTGTCGATGCCGGTTTGGTGTCTCCGCTGAAGGGTCATTCGTTTTTCGGCAATATGCGCCCCACGGCAGGTGTGAGTCTGGAGAAGCGTGTCTTGCCGTCGTTCTCGCTCGGCACTGAGGCCGTTTTCGGCTTCAATACATCGCGTCTGCCCGGTGCGGTGCACAGCTCTACGGCTTTCGACAACTCGTATCTCGGTGTCTACGGTTCCGTTGACTTTCTGTCCCTGTCGGGCAGTGCGTGTGCCGTGCGTCCCGTGGCTTTCGGCATTAGCGCCGGATGTGGCTGGGGGCATGACTTTCACAGCGGCATATTGTCGGGTCACAGCTATTTTGCCACAAAAGCGGGCATGTTTGTACGGTTCAACATCACGCGCCAGCTTGCGTTGTCGCTTGCTCCGTCGGTAATGTGGGACATGAGCGACGCCCGCACGTCAGGTTCCTCGGCATCCTATTCCCGCCGTCACGGCGCCTTCATGCTACAGGCCGGTCTTCGCTATAATTTCGGCCCCGGTTTTGACTGTCCGCCGCTTTATGACCCCGCGAAGATAGACAACCTCAACGGTCAGATCAACACACTCCGAGCTGAGTGCGACCGTGCGTCAGAGGCGGCTGCGGCTGCCGATGCGCGAGCCGAACGCCTTGCGGCCGAGCTGGCCGAGCTCAAGGCGCGCAAGCCCGAGATTGTCAAGGAAGAGGCCGTAAACAACAGGCTCAATACCGTGCTCGATGTATTTTTCCTGCTCGGCTCATCCAAAATCACGGCCGATCAGCTTCCAAACGTCGAGCGCATAGCGGCATATCTCAAGAACCACAGCAAAGCCCACGTTGTTATTAAAGGGTACGCGTCGCGCGACGGCAACCGCGAGTCTAATCTTATCCTTGCCGAGAAGCGCGCCCTTGCAGTTAAGAACGAGCTCATAAAGCGCTATGGCATAGCTCCGGCGCGCATCACGGCATCGGGCGCCGGCATCGGCGACTTCTTTGAGGAAGACTCATGGAACCGCGTAAGCGTGTGCACCCTCGAAAATTGAAATATATAGCATTCATACCCTCTCCCTCTTAAGCGATTACATACTAACATTTTCTACTTCCACCATCGGGGAAAGCCGTGGTGGAAGTTTTTTAACCTTAAAACACACATACCGATATGTTGATATCAATTGTTGGCAGCGCCGCAGCCCTCTGCATGGTACTCGGATATTTGCCCCAGGCAATAGCCACGATACGTACCCGCGACACCGAGGGAATAGCCATGCCCACCTTCCTGATGATGGGGCTCGGTTCGCTGTTCTTTGTCATACAGGGAATACTCACGGATAACTGGCCGCTCGTGGTGACGAATGTCATAACATTCACGTGTTCGGCTATAATATTCGGCATCAAGATTCACAACGATTCAAAGAAAAAGCGCGGCTGATACGGCAATAAGCAAGTCTGCCGGAAATAGAATCCCCGGCA
>CAYNXG010000122.1:0-4743 GCA_964401095.1 uncultured Bacteroides sp. | reverse complement strand
CCAAGGAAGCTATTGCCGGACGCGTGGCTCAGATCAAGGCCCAGATCGCACAGACGACCAGCGAATACGATAAGGAAAAACTTCAGGAACGTCTCGCCAAGCTCGCGGGCGGTGTTGCCGTGCTTCATATCGGCGCTCCCTCCGAGGTTGAGATGAAAGAAAAGAAAGACCGCGTGGACGACGCTCTCAGCGCTACACGCGCAGCCATTGCCGAAGGCATTGTTCCCGGCGGCGGCGTGGCATATATCCGCAGCCTCGAAGCCCTCGAAGGCCTTAAGGGCGACAACGACGACGAGACCACCGGTATCGAAATCGTTCGCCGCGCTATTGAGGAGCCCCTGCGTCAGATTGCCGACAATGCCGGCGTTGAAGGTGCCGTAGTCGTACAGAAAGTACGCGAAGGCAAGGGTGACTTCGGCTATAACGCACGTACTGACACATACGAGAATCTTCTCTCGGCCGGTGTCATCGATCCTGCCAAGGTTACCCGCGTGGCTCTCGAGAACGCCGCATCTATCGCAGGTATGTTCCTCACCACCGAGTGCGTGATTGCCGAGAAGAAAGAAGAGAATCCCGCACCCGCAATGCCCGCAGGCGGCATGGGTGGAATGGGCGGCATGATGTAATCGTAAAACCTGTTTCATAGAAATACATTCAGAATCGCTTTCCCGGCACTGTTCGGGAAAGCGATTTTATTCTGTCTGCACAATTATGACGGTAGCGGAGCTGTGTTTTGAATAAAAAGTATTATCTTTGTCCGTCATATATCCGACACGGCAATGAAAGGAATTGTTTTAGCCGGAGGCAGCGGCACGCGCCTCTATCCCATAACAAAAGGTGTAAGCAAACAGCTTTTGCCCATCTACGACAAGCCGATGGTGTATTATCCCATATCCACCCTCATGCTTGCCGGAATACGCGATATTCTCATCATTTCCACGCCCGACGACCTCCCTGCTTTCCGCCGCCTGCTGGGCGATGGAAGCGATTTTGGCGTGCGGTTCTCCTATGCCGAGCAGCCTTCGCCCGACGGTCTTGCGCAGGCGTTCATCATCGGCCGCGAGTTCATAGGCGATGATTCCGTGTGCCTCGTCCTTGGCGACAATATTTTCCATGGCGCCGGATTTTCCAAGGTCCTGCGTCGTTCGGTCGACGATGCCGAGCAGAAAGGCCGTGCCTCGATTTTCGGCTACTGGGTGGATGATCCAGAGCGATACGGCGTGGCCGAGTTCGATGCCGAGGGCAATTGCCTTTCGATTGAGGAAAAACCCGAGCATCCGAAATCCAACTTTGCCGTCACCGGCCTGTACTTCTATCCCAACGAGGTTGTAGACATCGCCGCCGGAATCAAGCCTTCGGCACGCGGCGAGCTTGAAATAACGTCGGTCAACCGCGAATTCCTTTCGCGCGGCGTGTTGCAGGTGCACACTTTGCCCCGCGGATTCGCATGGCTCGACACGGGCACACACGACTCGCTGGCCGAGGCCTCGATATATGTCGAGGTTCTCGAAAAGCGCCAGGGCCTCAAAATCGCCTGCCTCGAGGGAATCGCTTACCGCCAGGGCTGGATAACGGCCGAAAAACTGCGCGAGACGGCCCGCCCCATGATCAAGAACCAGTATGGCATGTATCTGATGAAAGTGGCCGATGAGGTGGCACGCACAGGATTTAAAAATCTTGACTGACCGATGGAGATTATAACTACCGATATCGAGGGAGTCCTCATATTGAAGCCGCGCGTGTTTGTCGATGCGCGGGGCTATTTTTTCGAGAGCTATGCCCGTCGCGAGTTCGAGGCCGTTGCAGGCCCGGTCAATTTCGTGCAGGACAACGAGAGCCGTTCGGTGCGTGGCGTGATGCGCGGACTTCACTTTCAGCGCCCCCCTCACACACAGGCCAAGCTGGTGAGATGTGTCCGTGGCCGTGTGCTCGACGTAGCCGTGGATTTGCGCAAAGGCTCGCCTTCCTACGGGCGTCACGTGGCTGTGGAGCTCACGGAAGACAATCATCTCGAATTATTTGTTCCGCGAGGTTTTGCCCACGGGTTCGCCGTGCTGAGCGACGTGGCCGTGTTCCAGTATAAATGCGACAATTATTATTGTCCTGAATCCGAAGGCGGCATCTCGATTCTCGACAAATCGCTCGATATCGACTGGCGTCTATGCGCCGACGAGGCGATTCTCAGCGACAAGGACACGAAGCATCCGCTCCTGTCTGAATTCGATTCACCGTTTAATTTTTGAACAATGACCGAAAGACACAATATTCTCATTACCGGCGGCGCCGGATTCATCGGCACCCATGTGGTGCGTCTGTTTGTGAACAAGTATCCTGACTACAATATCATAAACCTCGACAAACTGACCTACGCCGGCAATCTCGACAACCTCCGCGATGTAGAGAACAAGCCCAACTATCGCTTCGTATGTGCCGATATAACCGACCTCGATGCCATGAGGCGTGTTATCCGCGAATATGACGTCGACGGTATTATCCACCTGGCCGCGGAGAGCCACGTCGACCGGTCGATAAAGGACCCCTTGGCCTTCGCCCATACGAACATCATGGGCACGCTCAGCCTCCTGCAGGCCGCAAAAGAATATTGGGAGTCCTTGCCCGAGGGCTATGCCGGCAAGCTGTTCTACCATATCTCCACCGACGAGGTTTACGGCGCGCTGGAAATCACCGAGCCCGACGGCTGCGAGTCGCCGTTCGCCACGGCCGCCTCGTCGGGGACACATCACCTTGCGTTCGGGCGTGAGTTTTTCCTGGAGACTACAAGCTACAATCCTCATTCGCCTTATTCGGCCTCAAAGGCTTCGAGCGACCATTTCGTGCGGGCATACCATGACACTTACGGCTTCCCCTCGCTTGTGACGAATTGCTCCAACAACTATGGCCCGTATCAGTTCCCCGAAAAACTCATACCGCTGTTCATAAACAATATCCGTAACGGCCGGCCGCTGCCTGTCTATGGTCGCGGGGAAAACGTGCGCGACTGGCTCTATGTCGAAGACCATGCCGCAGCCATCGATTTGATATTCCATAAGGGTACGCCCGGCGATACATATAATATCGGCGGCTTCAACGAGTGGAAAAACATTGATCTTATCAAAGTCCTCATAAAGACCGTCGACCGCCTGCTTGGAAATCCCGAAGGACACAGCCTGCCACTTATAACCTATGTCACCGACCGTCAGGGCCACGACCTGCGCTATGCGATTGACTCGCGCAAACTGCGCGACACTCTCGGCTGGGAACCCTCCCTGCAGTTTGAGGAGGGCATAGAGAAAACCGTGCGCTGGTATCTTGAAAATGACAAATGGTTCAACAACGTCCTGTCGGGCGACTATCAGAAATACTATGACGATATGTACGGCAACCGCTGACAATATCAGTAATTAACATTGTAACGGCGGGGAAGGGTTTAAATACTCTCTCCGCCGTTACAATGTTATTGTGTTTGCCTTATCTGTGTTTATGTCAGCTCTGCTTTTCGTCCTTGAGCTCGGGGACGCGGCTCAGCAATGATGTGTGGATGCGTTGGAATATGTCGTCCACTTTGCCGTTTCCGTCGATGGCGTGATATTTGCCTTCGTTGACATAATAATCGCGCAGGGGCGATGTCTGTGTGTGATATACGCCGAGGCGTTTTTTGATGGTGTCGAGATTGTCGTCGGCGCGGCCTGTCTCGAGTCCGCGGTTGAGCATGCGGCGAACCAGCTCGTCCTCGTCTACCTCGAGGCCTATCACGGCATGTACGCGCGAGCCGCGGTCGGCGAGCATTTTCTTCAGCGCTTTGGCCTGGTCGATGGTGCGGGGAAAGCCGTCGAATATAACGCCCTTCGATGTCAGCTCGGGGTTGTTGTCAAGCACATGCTCCAGGACCTTGATCATCAGGTCATCGGGAATCAGCTGTCCCTTGGAGATGTAGCTGTCTGCGATTTTACCCAGCTCCGTGCCGCGTGCGATATGGTCGCGCAGTACTTCGCCGGTAGAGATATGGTGTAATCCGAATTCGGAAATAAGGCGGTCGCTCTGCGTGCCTTTTCCGCTGCCGGGTGCTCCGAAAAGTACTAAATTCAACATTTCAGGTGGTCTTGAAAATTGTAACTATTGGAAAAAATCGGCCGAAACGGCTGCCGCCGTCACCGGCCGACCGTGTAAATCAATCTTCTTTCAGAATATAGATATCATTGAGGTTGCGGGCCATGCCGTTAAGGTCGAGGCCAAACCCTATGATAAATTTCTTGGGGATACTGAAGCCTACATAGTCGGGCTTGACATCCTGTACCAGCGCTTCGGGCTTGAACAGGAGGGTGGCGACTTTCACTTCAGCGGGATTTTTCTTCTTAAGGTCGTTTATAAGGCGGGCAATGGTATTGCCTGTGTCTACGATGTCTTCAACGATTATCACCGTGCGTCCCTCTATGTCCTCATGAAGCCCCAGCACCTCTTTCACCACGCCGGTGGAGCCGGTGCCTTCATAGCTTTTGAGACGGATGAATGATATTTCCGCGTCGATGGTTTCGCAAGCACGGAACAAATCGGATGCAAAAGCAAAAGCCCCGTTCAGTACACACAGAAACAGAGGCTTTTTGTCGGCGCAATCGCGCGTTATATCCTTGCCCAGCTCTTTGATGCGGGCATCTATGGTTTCGCGAGTTATATAGGGCTCAAAAGTGAGGCCTTCGTAGCTTACTTGTTTCATTCAAATTAGAAAAATTTTCGCAAAGGTAAGAA
>CAYNXG010000121.1:2837-4756 GCA_964401095.1 uncultured Bacteroides sp. | reverse complement strand
GGCGTTAAGGCCGGCGGCGCCATGCGTGCCGTCCTCGAGAGCGTGGGCATCAACGACGTCCACGCAAAGACAAAGGGCTCGTCCAACCCCCACAACCTCGTCAAGGCCACAATCGAGGCCCTCGGCGAAATGCGCTCGCCCGCACAGGTGGCGCAGAACCGTGGCATCAGCGTAGAAAAAGTATTCAAAGGCTAATCCGAACACCACTATGGCTAAGATAAAAATCACCCAGACCAAGAGCCGCATCAAATGCCCTGCCGTGCAGAAGCGCACTCTCGATGCCCTCGGACTCAAGAAAATGCATCACTCGGTAGTCAAAGAAGACACCCCCGACGTGATGGGGATGGTGAACAAGGTTCGTCATCTCGTAGAAGTGACCAACGCATAAATCAGATCATCAATCATGGACTTAAGCAATATACAGCCCGCTGTAGGCTCAGTACGCCCCAACACACGCATCGGCCGTGGCGCCGGCTCAGGCAAAGGCGGCACATCGACCCGCGGTCACAAAGGTGCCAAATCGCGTAGCGGCTACAGCCGCAAAATCGGTTTTGAAGGCGGCCAGATGCCCCTTCAGCGCCGTCTCCCCAAATGGGGTTTCAATAACATCAACCGCAAGGAATACAAAGCCATCAACCTCACCCTCATCTCGGCCCTCGCCGAGGCCAAGGGCCTTGAGAAGATAGGCCTCGAAGAGCTCCGCGCCGCCGGTTTCATCAACCGCCGCCAGCTCGTCAAGATTCTTGCCAACGGCGCCGTTTCACGCGCCCTCACCGTCGAAGCCCACGCTTTCTCCGCAGCTGCCCAGGCAGCTATCGAGGCCGCCGGCGGCTCGGTCAATAAAATCGAAAAATAATGAGATTCGTAGACACCCTCAAAAACATCTGGACAATCGAAGAGCTGCGCAAGCGCATCCTCGTGACGTTCCTGCTGGTGCTTGTCTACCGCCTCGGCTGCTACGTTGTCCTTCCCGGCATATCGCCCTCCGACATCGACGCCCTGGCCAACTTCACCAACAAGAGCGGCCTGATGCAGCTCCTCGACATGTTCTCGGGCGGCGCTTTCTCTCAGGCGTCCATCTTCGCGCTGGGTATCATGCCCTACATCACGGCATCGATCGTAATCCAGCTCTGCGGCATGATTCTGCCCTCTTTCCAGAAAATGCAAAGAGAGGGTGAGAGCGGCCGTCAGAAACTCAACCAGTACACCCGCTACCTCACAGTCCTGATTCTCGTTCTTCAGGCCCCCGCATACCTCATCAACCTCCAGGTGCAGGTCAACGGAGCCTCGGGCGCCGCACACCCCATGGTGTTCGGATTCTGGACCGTGGTATACCTCACAGTGATCCTCGCCGCCGGCGCCATGTTCATCCTCTGGCTCGGCGAACGCATCACTGACCGAGGCATCGGCAACGGCATCTCCTTCCTCATCCTCGTCGGCATCATCGCCCGTCTTCCCCAGGCCCTCTGGTACGAGTTCTACTCGCGCCTTCCCGGCACCACCGGCGGCCAGGGCGGTCTCGTGATGTTCATCGTCGAGGTAGTGCTCCTGTTTGTCGTTACCGTAGGCGCCGTGCTGCTCGTCCAGGGCACACGCAAAGTACCCGTACAGTATGCCAAGCGCATCATCGGCAACCGCCAGTACGGAGGCCAGCGCCAGTACATCCCCCTGAAAGTAAACGCCGCCGGCGTTATGCCCATCATCTTCGCCCAGGCCATCATGTTCATCCCCATGACACTTGCCGGCTTCCGCGGCGCAGAATCGGGCTTCCTCCACGCGTTTACCGATATCAACAGCTTCTGGTATAACTTAGTATTCTTCCTCCTTATCGTTGCGTTCACGTACTTCTACACCGCCATCACGGTGCGTCCCACCGACATGGCCGACAACCTCAAGCGCAACAACGGATTCATCCCCGG
>CAYNXG010000121.1:0-2827 GCA_964401095.1 uncultured Bacteroides sp. | reverse complement strand
GCAATCATGTCGCGCATCACACTCCCCGGCTCCATCTTCCTCGGCATCGTGGCCATCCTTCCCGCCTTCGCCCGCTTCTTCGGTATCTCGCAGAACTTCGCACAGTTCTTCGGCGGCACATCCCTGCTCATCATGGTAGGCGTAGTGCTCGATACCCTCCAGCAGGTAGAATCGCACCTGAAGATGCACCACTACGACGGTCTGATGAAAGAAGGTACTATCAAAGGCCGCACAACAGGTTCTGCATACTAATATCAACAGCCCCATAGCTGAACGATCACCACAATGATTTATCTCAAGACACCGGAAGAAATCCAGAAGATGCGGCTCGCAGCCGACCTCATCTCGCGCACCATGGGCGAGATAGCACGCTGGATTCAGCCCGGAGTCACCACACGCAAACTTGACACCATTGCCCGCGAATACATTCGCGACAATGGTGGCAAGCCTGCATGTCTTGGCTACGAGGGCTTCCCCGCCACGCTCTGTATCGAGGTCAACGAGACCGTCGTACACGGCTTCCCCTCGGCCTACGCCCTGCGCGAAGGCGACATCATAGGCATCGACACCGTGGTGGAGCTCAACGGACTCAACGCCGACATGGCCTACACATTCCCCGTGGGCGACGTCGACCCCAAGGTCCTCGACCTCTGCCGCACCACCTACGAGAGCCTCTATGTCGGCATCGAGGCCGCAAGGCCCGGCAAGCGCACCGGCGACATCGCCAACGCCGTACAGACCTACTGCGAACACCGGGGCTACTCGGTGGTGCGCGAGATGTGCGGACACGGCATAGGCCGCTCAATGCACGAGAGCCCGGAAGTGCCCAACTACGGACGCCGCGGCACAGGCGCAGTCCTGCGCAACGGCATGTGCATCTGCATCGAGCCCATGATCAACCTCGGCTCGCGCAACATCGTCATAGAAACCGACGGCTGGACCTGCCGCACACGCGACCGCAAGCCCTCGGCCCACTACGAGCACACACTCGCTCTCTACGACGACGAGACACACATCCTCACAACCTTCGACTACATCCACGAGGCATTCCCAAACCGATTCAACCAATAATCGATTTAGAAACTTAGTATGGCAAAACAGACAGCAATAGAACAGGACGGCACAATCATCGAGGCATTGTCCAACGCCATGTTTCGCGTCGAGCTCGAAAACGGACACGAAATCACGGCCCACATCTCCGGCAAGATGCGCATGCACTACATCAAGATCCTGCCCGGCGACAAAGTCCGCGTAGAGATGTCGCCCTACGACCTTTCAAAAGGCCGCATTGCATTCCGCTACAAATAAATCAGAACATCATACACTAAAAGAAGAAAATGAAAGTAAGAGCTTCAGTCAAGAAACGCACCCCGGACTCGAAAATCGTCCGTCGCAAGGGTCGCCTCTACGTGATTAACAAGAAAAACCCCAAGTACAAACAACGTCAAGGATAATTTTTGTTATTTTTGCAGAAAAAATATCAGTAATTTATGGCAATTCGTATAGTGGGAGTTGACCTCCCCCAGAACAAACAAGGCGAGATAGCCTTGACATACATCTTCGGCATCGGCCGCAGCTCGGCCAAGAAGATCCTCGAGAAGGCCGGCATTGACCCCAGCATCAAGGTTCAGGACTGGACCGACGCCCAGGCTGCCAAAGTGCGCGAAATCATCGGCGAAGACTACAAGGTCGAAGGTGATCTCCGCTCGGAAATCCAGCTCAACATCAAGCGTCTGATGGATATCGGCTGCTATCGCGGCATCCGTCACCGTATCGGCCTCCCCGTACGCGGTCAGAGCACCAAGAACAACGCACGCACCCGCAAGGGCCGCAAGAAAACCGTCGCTAACAAGAAGAAAGCTACTAAATAATAACAGAATATGGCAAAAAAGACTGTCGCACAGAAGAAACGCAACGTCAAGGTCAGCGCCGAAGGCCAGCTTCACGTTCACTCTTCGTTCAACAATATCATCGTGTGCTTAGCCAATAGCGAAGGCCAGGTAATCTCATGGTCATCGGCCGGCAAGATGGGCTTCCGCGGCTCCAAAAAGAACACCCCCTACGCTGCCCAGATGGCTGCCCAGGACTGCGCCAAGGTCGCTTACGACCTCGGTCTCCGCAAGGTGAAAGCCTACGTCAAGGGCCCCGGCAACGGCCGCGAGTCTGCTATCCGTACAATCCATGGCGCCGGTATCGAGGTAGTCGAGATCATCGACGTTACTCCGCTGCCCCACAACGGCTGCCGTCCTCCCAAGCGTAGAAGAGTTTAATAATCAGTTAAAGCATCGTCCGGCTCCGCGCCACACACGTGTGCGTCACATCCGGCGATGACATCTCTACTTTCTCTTTTAGTTCTTTTAAACATTCATTTTCAGGAGACACATCTCCCGCCGGGACCGCAGCCGTCCAACACCTTGACACCGGACGGCACCCGTGACACCCCACGGCCGCAGCGGCATCCCGAGGAGAGCGCTCCACAAAACTGATTCTTAAATAACAATGGCAAGATATACAGGTCCCAAGACCAAAATCGCCCGTAAGTTCGGCGAGCCCATCTTCGGCGAAGACAAAGTGCTCCAGCGTCGCAACTTCCCCCCCGGCCAGCACGGCCAGAACAAACGTCGCAAAACCTCTGAATACGGCGTACAGCTGCGCGAGAAACAGAAAGCCAAATACACCTACGGTGTGCTCGAGCGCCAGTTCCGCAACCTCTTCACCAAGGCTTCGCGTCTCAAAGGTATCACCGGTGTGATACTGCTCCAGCTCCTCGAATCGCGTCTCGACAACGTGGTTTACCGTCTGGGTATCGCTCCCACACGTGCAGCCG
>CAYNXG010000120.1:0-4875 GCA_964401095.1 uncultured Bacteroides sp. | reverse complement strand
GTAAACCCAGGAGTTCATACGCTCCCAGAGGCCGCGGATTTCCGGGTCGCCGGCCTCCCAGCGGCGGAGCATGTCGCGGGCCTCGGCCATCAGCGTCGAGCGCTTCTCGGCCTCCTCGGCGGGGATGTTCTCGCGCTCGGCGATTTCCTTTACCTCGGCGCGGTAGTACTTGTCGAAGAGCACGTAGAAGTCGCCGATCAGATGGTCACCCTTCTTGCCGGTCGATTCGGGGGTCGCCCCGTCGCCCCATTTCTGCCAGGCGAGCATCGACTTGCAGATATGGATTCCACGGTCGTTGACGATGTTGGTTTTCACCACCTTGTTGCCGCACGCCTCGAGGATGCGGCTCAGGGAGTAGCCTAAGAGGTTGTTGCGGACGTGTCCCAGGTGGAGGGGCTTGTTGGTGTTGGGCGACGAGTATTCGACCATCACCAGGGGCGCATCCTCGCCGGCCTCGCGGAAGCCGAAGCGGCTGTCGGCGGCTATCGAGCCGAGCACGCCGTTCCAGAAACGCGGCTCCACGACAATATTGAGGAAGCCCTTGACGACATTGAACCGCTCTACGGCGGGCTCGTTCTTTACAAGCCACTCGCCTATCTCGGTTCCCACGGCCTCGGGGCTCTTGCGGGCTGCCTTGACCCAGGGGAAAACCACAATGGTGAGATTGCCCTCAAACTCTTTTCTCGTAGCCTGGGGCACAATGTTGCCGGGGGCGGTCTCCACCCCGTAAAGATCCTTGACTGCACGGCTCACGGCCGCCGATATGATGCTATCTATTGACATATATATTCATTAATAACAATTTCAACTTGCAAAAATACGATTTTTCCGTCAAATATCAAAATCGACGGAAATCGGACGGCCCGGACGGCCTCGCGGGACAATTTTTTACTTGGATGTCGGGATTTTTTTGTAAATTTGTGCCACTTAAGCAGAAAATCACGTGATGTTAAAGAAAATTGCAGACTTGCGCGCAGAAATAGCCGCCCTGACAGCGGCCGACGCGGCCGAGGTGGAGGCCCTGCGCATCAAATATCTTTCAAAGAAAGGCCTCGTACCGGCCCTCATGAACGACTTCCGCTCGGTGCCCGCCGAGGACAAGCGTGCCGTGGGCCAGGCCATCAACGAGCTGAAGACATTCGCCACCGACACCATCAACAGCCTGCGTGAATCGCTGTGCTCAGCATCGGCCGAGGACAGCGGCCTCGATCTCACCCGCACCGCCGCCCCCCTGCGCCACGGTACACGCCACCCGCTGTCGCTGGTGCGCGAGGAAATCATCGCCATATTCCGCCGCCTGGGCTTCAACATTGCCGAAGGCCCCGAAATCGAGGACGACTGGCATGTGTTCTCGTCGCTCAACTTTGCCGACGACCATCCCGCGCGCGACATGCAGGACACGTTCTTCATCAACCGCCGGCCCGACGTGCTGCTGCGCACCCACACCTCCAGCGTGCAGAGCCGCGTCATGGAGAGCACCGAGCCCCCCATCCGCATCATCTGCCCGGGACGCGTCTACCGCAACGAGGCCATATCGGCCCGCGCACACTGCTTCTTCCACCAGGTGGAGGCCCTGTATGTGGACAAGAACGTGACGTTCGCCGACCTGCTGCAGACGCTCCAGTACTTCGCCGCCGAGATGTTTGGCAGCGACACACGCATACGCCTGCGCCCCTCCTACTTCCCCTTCACCGAGCCCTCGGCCGAGATGGACATCAGCTGCAACATCTGCGGCGGCAAGGGCTGCCCCTTCTGCAAGGGCACGGGATGGGTTGAAATCCTGGGCTGCGGCATGGTAGACCCCAACGTGCTGCAGGCATGCGGAATAGACCCGAAGGTATACTCGGGCTTCGCCCTGGGCATGGGCGTGGAGCGAATCGCCAATCTCAAATACCGCGTAAACGACCTGCGCCTGTTCTCGGAGAACGACGTGCGCTTCCTCGACGAATTCGAGGGCACGCACTGATTCCCGGCCCCCAATCCCCGCCCCCGCTACAAGCATGTACCGTAGTGTGCTCTGCGACATAGGCCTCGTGGCCCTCGGCGCCGCCGTGGGCGGCGTGGCACGTTATCTCGTCATAAACCGTCTCACGCCCGAGTCATGGACCACCGCCGCCACCATGCTGGCCAATATCACCGGCTGCATGCTCATAGGCGCCGTGTGGGCCGTCCTCGACCACTTCGGCGCACACTCGGCCTGGAAGACGCTGCTCGTCACCGGCCTGCTGGGCGGATACACCACCTACTCGGCCTACGCCCTCGACATCGTGACACTGTGCGACGACGGCCACCTCGTGCGCGCCGCCCTCTACGCCGTGGCCACCGCCGCCGGAGGCGTGGCGGCATGCGCGGCGGCCCTGTGGCTCACACGCCGCTTACTTGAACATTTATGAAAACCGCAGAACGATACAGCAAGGTAATAGAGCGCTTTGAACGCGAGATGCCGGCGCCCGCCACCGAGCTCCACTACGACAACCCGTTCAGGCTGCTGGTGGCGGTGATACTCTCGGCACAATGCACAGACAAGCGTGTCAACATGGTCACGCCCGCCCTGTTCGAGAAGTTCCCCACCCCCGAGGCCCTCGCGGCCGCCACGCCCGAGGAGGTGTTCGAGAAAATACGCTCGGTGTCATATCCCAACAACAAGACCCGCTCGCTGATAGGCATGGCCCGCAGACTGGTGGATGAATTCGGCTCGGAAGTGCCCGACGACATCGACTCGCTGATATCGCTGCCCGGCGTGGGCCGCAAGACCGCCAACGTGATGCTGTCGGTCATCTTCAGCCGCCCCGCCATGGCCGTCGACACCCACGTGTTCCGCGTGGCCGACCGCATCGGCCTCACCACCCGCTCGCGCACGCCTCTCGACACGGAGAAGACGCTGATGAAATACATCCCCGAGCAATATGTGGCCAAGGCCCACCACTGGCTCATCCTCCACGGACGCTATGTGTGCAAGGCCCGGCGCCCCGACTGCGCATCGTGCTTTCTCACCGACCTGTGCAGGGCCTATCCCCGATTCATGCGCGAGCAGGAGCGCGCCGCCTCCGAGGCCAAGGGCCGCAAAAGCTGACGCCGCATGGAACAGACATTCCTCTATATCATAGAAATACTGGGCACGATAGCCTTCGCCATATCGGGCATACGCCTGGCGGCGGCCAAGCGCTTCGACTGGTTCGGGGCCTATGTCGTGGGCCTCGTCACCGCCATCGGCGGCGGCACGGTGCGCGACGTGCTGCTCGACATCCCGGTGTTCTGGATGCTGTCGCCCATGTATCTGAGCGTCACGGGCATATCGCTGGCCACGGTGATAATATTCCAGCGACTACTGGTCAAGGGCATGCGCACGTTGTTTCTGTTCGACGCCATAGGCCTGGCGCTGTTTGTGGTGGTGGGCATCGAGAAGACGCTTGCCGCGGGCTATCCCATGTGGGTGGCCACGGTGATGGGAATAATCACCGGCTCGTTTGGCGGCGTCACCCGCGACATCCTGCTCAACGAGGAGCCTCTGTTTTTCCGCAAGGACATCTATGCCACAGCCTGCCTGGCCGGCGGCGTGGCCTACTGGCTGCTCATCCTCACCCCGGCTCCCGCATGGGTGGCGCAGAGCATGTGCGGCATCACCGTGATAGGCCTGCGCGTGGCCGCCGTCACCTACGGCTGGTCGCTGCCGATACTGAAAGTTGACCCTAAATCTTTACCCGACGAAAAAAACGAACCCGGCTCCCATGACCGATCTTGACGCCATCTCAGACAAGCCGGCCGCGGCCTCGCGCGAGGTCCGCCGCCGCGAATTTTTCAGATTCATAAAATACTGCCTCGTGGGTGTGCTCAACACGCTGCTCACCCTGGGTGTGATATTCGTGTGCAAGAGCGTGGCCGGCCTCAATCCCTATGTGAGCAACGCCCTGGGCTATATCGTGGGCGTCACTAACTCGTTTCTGTGGAACAAGAAGTGGGTGTTCCGCTCTGACGGCGGCACGGGCGCCGAGGCGCTGAAATTTCTCTGCGGCTTCGGCATCTGCTATGTGTTGCAGTTTGCGGTGGTGTGGACGCTCAATCACAGCTCGTTCGGCGACATAGAGGTCGACATAGCCGTGTTCACCGTGTCGGGCTACGGCCTGGCCACCCTCATAGGCAATGTGGCCTATACCGTGGCCAATTTCATCTACAACCGTCTCGTCACGTTCCGATAAGCGCATCCCGTTTTTCGTTTTAGCCTCCGTTTTTTCATTTTGCCACCACGCAAAAAAATCCCGTCGGGCGGAACGAGCCGCGCCGACGGGACGGGAATATGGAGAACAAAGATATTATCAGTTCTTGCGGGGACCGCGGCCTTCGCCGGGCTTGCCTTCGCGACGCGGACCGCGACGCTCGCCACCCTCGCCGGGTTTGCCTTCGCGGCGGGGACGCTCGCGGCGCTGGGGCTCTACGTAGCCTTCGGGCTTGTCGAGCAGGGCGCGCATTGACAGGCGGAATTTGCCGGTCTTCTTGTCAACCTCGATGAGCTTGACGTCCACTTCGTCGCCTTCCTTGAGGCCTGAAGCGGCCATGTCCTCGAGGCGTTCCCACGAGATTTCGGAGATGTGGAGCAGGCCGTCGCGGTTGGGCATGAACTCTACGAACGCGCCGAAGTCCATGATGTTGCGTACCACGCCGTGGTAGGTCTTGCCTTCTTCGGGCAGCTCCACGATGGCGTTGATCATATCGAGAGCCTTGTCGATTGATGCCTTGTTGGCAGCGGCGACCTCGATGTAGCCGCCTTCGGGAATCTCGTCGATGGAGACAGTGGCGCCCGAAGCTTCCTGAATACCCTGGATGACCTTTCCGCCCGGGCCGATGACAGCGCCGATAAGCTCCTTGGGAATGAGCATG
>CAYNXG010000119.1:0-4939 GCA_964401095.1 uncultured Bacteroides sp. | reverse complement strand
CTCGGCTCGGGCGCCTACCGCATCGGCTCGTCGGTGGAATTCGACTGGTGCTCGGTCAACGCCCTCATGACCGTAAAGGAACAGGGCTGGCGCTCGGTGATGATAAACTACAACCCCGAAACCGTGTCGACCGACTATGACGCCTGCGACCGCCTGTACTTCGACGAGCTCACCTTCGAGCGCGTCATGGACATCATAGACCTCGAACAGCCCCACGGCACCATCCTCAGCGTGGGCGGCCAGATTCCCAACAACCTGGCCACACGCCTCGACTCGATGGGCGTCAACATCCTGGGCACATCCGCCGCCAGCATCGACAACGCCGAAGACCGCCACAAATTCTCGGCCATGCTCGACCGCCTGGGCATCGACCAGCCCCGCTGGCGCGAGCTCACATCGATGGACGACATCCACGAATTCGTGGCCGAGGTGGGCTATCCCGTGCTCGTAAGGCCCTCCTACGTACTGTCGGGCGCCGCCATGAACGTATGCTCCAACAACGACGAGCTGGTGCGTTTCCTCCAGCTCGCGGCCAATGTGTCGAAGCAGCACCCCGTGGTAGTGACCGAATTCATCCAGGACGCCAAGGAGATCGAGATGGACGCCGTGGCACAGAACGGCGAGATAAAGGCCTACGCAATATCCGAGCACATCGAATACGCCGGCGTGCACTCGGGCGACGCCACCATCCAGTTCCCGCCCCAGAAGCTCTATGTGGAGACAATGCGCCGCATCAAGAAGGTAAGCTCCACCATAGCCAAGGCCCTGAAAATCTCGGGCCCGTTCAATATCCAGTTCCTCGCCAAGGACAACGACATCAAGGTCATAGAATGTAACCTGCGCGCCTCGCGCTCATTCCCCTTCGTGTCGAAGGTGCTCAAAATCAACTTCATCGACCTCGCCACCCGCATCATGCTGGGCCTCAACGTGGAGAAGCCGGCCAAGAGCGCGTTTGACCTCGACTACGTGGGCATCAAGGCATCGCAGTTCTCGTTCTCGCGCCTCCAGGGCGCCGACCCCGTCCTCGGCGTCGACATGGCGTCGACCGGCGAGGTGGGCTGTCTGGGCGAGATGACCTCCGAGGCCATCCTCAAATCCATGCTCTCCGTGGGCCAGCGCATACCCGTCAAGGGCGTCATGATAAGCTCGGGCACGGCTAAGCACAAGGCCGCCATGCTCGAGGCCGCCCGCATGCTCGACCGCCGCGGATTCCGCATCTACGCCACCGAAGGCACCCACCGCTTCCTGGCCGAGAACGGCGTGCCCTGCACACTCGTCTACAAGCCCTCCGAGCCCGACCGCCAGCCTCAGGCCCTCGACGTGCTGCACAACCGCGAGGTAGACCTC
Organism: uncultured Bacteroides sp.; assembly: GCA_964401095.1. GTDB lineage: Bacteria > Bacteroidota > Bacteroidia > Bacteroidales > Muribaculaceae > CAG-873. Next base: position 3,592 of record CAYNXG010000119.1, on the reverse strand, counting down.
GTGGTGAACATTCCCCGCGACCTCAGTTCCGACGAGCTCACCAACGGCTACAAGATACGCCGCGCGGCCATCGACCTGAACATCCCCCTGCTCACCAACGTGCGCCTGGCATCGGCATTCATCCGTGCCTTCACCACCCTGTCGCCCGACTCTGTCGAAATCAAGGCATGGGACGAATATTGACACTCTAAAAACTCAATTAATGAAACATTTATTTTTAACCATCGCAGCCTTATTCATAGCTCTCGGCCTGTCGGCCTCTAAATATGAATACCGCACAGTGGAGGGCGACCCCCTCGGCACCAAGATGTACACCCTGCCCAACGGCCTCAAGCTGTTCATGAGTGTCAACAAGGACGAGCCCCGCATACAGACTTACATAGCCGTGCGCGTGGGCGGCAAGAACGACCCCGCCGAGACTACCGGCCTCGCCCACTACTTCGAGCACCTCATGTTCAAGGGCACCGAGCAGTTCGGCACACAGGACTATGCCGCCGAGAAGCCCCTGCTCGACCGCATCGAGCAGCTGTTCGAGACCTACCGCCACACCACCGACTCGCTGGAGCGCCGCCGCATCTACCGCGAAATCGACTCGATAAGCTATCAGGCCTCGCTCATCGCCATCCCCAACGAGTATGACAAGATCATGGCCGCCATCGGCGCCAACGGAACCAACGCCTACACCTCGCAGGACGTGACATGCTACGTAGAGGACATCCCCTCTAATCAGATCGACATCTGGGCCCGCGTACAGGCCGACCGCTTCAAGCACCCCGTGCTGCGCGGCTTCCACACCGAGCTCGAGACTATCTACGAGGAAAAGAACATGAGCCTCACCAACGACGGCCGCAAGATGGCCGAGGCCATGCTCACCGCCATTTTCCCCACCCACCCCTACGGCACACAGACCGTGCTGGGAACCCAGGAGAACCTCAAGAATCCGTCGATCACCAACGTAAAGAACTACCACAAGCAGTGGTACGTGCCCAACAACATGGCCGTGTGCCTGTCGGGCGACTTCGACCCCGACGAGATGGTGGACATCATCACCCGCTACTTCGGCGACATGCAGCCCAATCCTCAGCTGCCCGTGCTCAACTTCCCCGCCGAGAAGCCTATCACCGAGCCTATCGTAAAGGAAGTGATGGGTGTTGACGCCGAACGCCTCTACATAGCCTGGCGCATCCCCGAGGCCAAGCACCCCGACCTGCTGGTGCTCGAAGTGATGGACCGCGTGCTCAACAACGGCAAGTGCGGCATCATGGATATCAACCTCAACAACTCGCAGAAAATGCTCGGCGCCGGCTCGGGTACATACAGCATGGCCGACGGCGGCGCATTTCTGTTCATCGGCATGCCCAACCCCGGCCAGACCCTCGACGACGTACGCGGCCTGCTGCTCGAGCAGGCCGACGTCCTGCGCAAGGGCGAATTCGACGAATCGCTCATCAAAGCCATCGTGAACAACCTCAAGCTGGAACTCCAGCAGCAGTTTGAGTCGAACAGAGGCCGCGCCAACATGTATGTCAACGCCTTTGTAAACGGCGAAGACTGGGCCGATAAGGTGGCAGACCTCGCCCGCCTCGACAACATCACCAAGGACGATGTGGTGCGCGTGGCCAACAAATACCTGCGCCCCGACGGCTATGCCGCCATCTACAAGCGCCAGGGCGAGGACACCACAGTGGTGAAGATGCCCAAACCCGAGCTCACCCCCATCGCCACAAACCGCGACAAGTCGTCGGCCTTCCTGCGCGAGCTTCAGGCCGCCGCTGCCGCCGTTGAGCCCATCGAGCCCGTGTTCCTCGACTTCGACAAGGACATCACGATCCTCAAGGCCAAGAACGACATACCCGTAATCTACACCCGCAACACCACCAACGACCTCTCCACCCTCATCTACGCCTTTGACTTCGGCACCGACAACGACAAGCGTCTCAGCCTCGTCAACTACTATCTCGACCTGCTCGGCACGCCCGACATGACCGCCGACGACCTCAAGCGCAAATTCTACGACCTGGCCTGCAACTACAGCCTGTCCATCGGGTCAACCCGCTCGTTCTTCGTCATCAACGGTCTCAGCGAGAACCTCCCCGAGGCTGCCGCTCTCTTTGAGAAATTCATTGCCAACGCCGTAGCCGACCCCGAGGTCTACGCCCGTCTCACCGAACAGATAGCCCAGGAACGCGCCAACAAGAAGGCAAACCAGCAGGCCAACTTCTCGGCTCTCTACTCCTACGTGAAATTCGGCCCCAAGAACTCCCGCACCAACACCTACACCGCCGAGGAGCTCGCCGCCCTCGACCCGCAGGAAATCATCAACGCCGTGCGCGAGCTCGCCGGCTACGAGCATGAAGTACTCTACTACGGCAACCTGCCCGAGAACGAGGTGATAAAGCTCGTCAACGACACCCACATCGTGCCCGAAGGCAAGCTCAAGCCCGTGCCGACCGCCGAGGTATATCCCGCCCTCAACCCCGAGGAAACCGTGATATTCATCGCTCCCTACGATGCCAAGCAGCTCTACATGACCATGTTCTCCAACCTCGGAGGCGAATACGACATCAACAAGACCCCGCTGATACAGCTCTACAACGAATACTTCGGCGGCTCCATGAACTCCATCGTGTTCCAGGAGATGCGCGAAAGCCGCTCGCTGGCCTACTCGGCCTCGGCCTTCTTCAGCCAGCCCAACATGCTCGGCCGTCCCTACACCTACGGCACACAGATAGCCACGCAGAACGACAAGATGTCCGACGCCATCGACGCCTTCCTGCTCATCATCAACGACATGCCCGAGAGCCAGGCCGCGTTTGACCTGGCCAAGCAGGGCCTCGAGTCGCGCCTGCGCTCGCAGCGTGTCATCAAGGACGACAAGGCCTGGGCCTACCGCTCGGCTCGCTACCTGGGCCTCGACCATGAAGCCCGCAAAGACGTCTACGAGAAGCTCGGCAACCTCACCCTCGAGGACATCGTCAAGTTCCAGAAAGAAAATGTCAAGGGCCGCACCTACTACTACGGCATCCTCGGCGATCCCGAAGACCTCGACCTCGACGCCCTGCGCAAGCTGGGCCGCGTGGTGACACTCACCACCGAGGACATCTTCGGCTACTAAGCCGCAGAGCCCTTGCCGGCACATTACACGCAATACCCGGCTGTCGCCCCCGTGGCGGCAGCCGGGTATGTCATTTTGTCACATTCCGACAGTCTTTATGCCACCACGACGGCATTTTGGCCCGCGGTCTGTGACATTAATTATATACACGCGCCCGAAAAACTTTTTGGCACAGGTTTTGTTTAGTAAGTAGTGAATTAGAAAAACTGACAGAATAAAATTATAAAAACAATATAAAAATTCAACTATTATGGGAAAAATCATAGGCATTGACTTAGGAACAACCAATTCCTGCGTCGCAGTTCTCGAAGGTAACGAGCCCCTCGTTATCCCTAACAGTGAAGGCCGCAACACCACCCCCTCGGTGGTGGCATTTGTAGAAGGCGGCGAACGCAAGGTAGGCGACCCCGCCAAGCGTCAGGCCATCACAAACCCCAAACGTACAATCTACTCGATCAAGCGCTTCATGGGCGAGAC
>CAYNXG010000118.1:0-4954 GCA_964401095.1 uncultured Bacteroides sp. | reverse complement strand
GCCCCTCTATTCTCGGATGATTTTTGGGGTACGCATTGACGAAGTCAGGAAAAAAACATAACCCGATAGTCCGGGAAACAGGGACTATCGGGAATCGATACTGAATGATATTGTGTTATATCTTGAATAGGAGGGATATCACCGTTCAGCCGAGTTTGTGGCCTTCGTATTCCTCGATGTCGCGTCGGGCCGCGTCGGGAATCGGGGCGGATTTGAGCGTGTGCGGGTCGAAGCCTGCCATGGTGGTGCGGCACAGACATTTCACGTCGTCCATCGACGCGCCTGTGACTCTCTGTTCGAGGACAATCGACTTGTCGCCTATATGCGACACGGCCGTGAGCACTCGCAGGCTGTCGCCGAGGAATGCCGGCGAATAGAAGTCGCAGTTTATGTTCACGATTACCAGCGCAGGGCCTTTCTTTGCGAAATCCTTGCCGAGGACTTCCTCGAAATATCTCAGCTTGCCCAGGTCGAAAAACTGGAGGTACACCGAGTTGTTGACATGCCCGAATATGTCTATGTCATTGAATCTCAGCTGTACGTCGAGCTGATGGCGGTAGGGATGTTCAGGCGCCGGAATGCGGGGATTATTGTCTGACATGATATTGTACTTGTTATGCGGTGTGTTTTTAGGTCAGTGTATTATTATTTTCTTAATCACCTTGTGGCCGGTGGCCTCGTTGAGCGCCTGTACGAGGCGGTCGGAGACGTATGCAAGCTCGCTTTTCAGCGGCCCCGAGGATATGTACACATGCAGAGCGTCGCCGTTGACATAGCGCTTTATCGTGTGACGGTTGATTTCCGGCCCCACAATCTCGCTCCACAGGTAGCAGAGTTTCTGACGGTCGAAGGTGGCCGAGTTGCCGTCGCTCTCAATCATGGCGCGCAGGATGTCGCCCACGGCCATGGCTTCAGTGCGTTTCATTGCCGTGGGTCATAGGGGTGAATACGCCGTTGTCCACGCTCCACATGCGGTAGTCGGGCCCGGTGCGCTCCATTATCTCGTCGAGGTGCTTGCGGTTGGTGTCGGTGATGAATATCTGACCGAAGTCATCGCGGCTTACGATATTCATAATCCGTTCCACGCGTTCGGCGTCGAGTTTGTCGAATATGTCGTCGAGCAGCAACAGCGGGGCACGCGATGTGGCGCCGCGCAGAAATTCATATTGTGCCAGGCGCAGCGCTATAGTGAATGTCTTGGTCTGCCCCTGCGATGCTGTCTGCTTCACGGGCATTCCCGCCAGTGTGAAGGCTATGTCATCGCGGTGAGGCCCTACGGTAGTGAATTTCAGCAGGCTGTCGCGGGTGCGTGCATGTTCGAGCGCGTCGGCCAGCGATGCATGTCCTTCGCCCGAACGCATATATGATACCTCCACGCATTCGTCATCGCCGGCGATAGACGAGTAATACTTGTGGAATATCCCTGCGAGCATCTCCACGTGTGTAGCGCGGCGTGAGGTTATGGTGGCGGCCGTGGACGTCATCATCATTTCCACGGATTCATATAGCATCGGGTCGGCGACGCCGTCGCGCAGCATGCGGTTGCGGTGTTCGAGGGCCTGGTTGTAGCGTATGAGTGCGTCGAGATAGGGCGCGTCGGCCTGCGATATTATCATGTCGATAAACCGGCGGCGCTCCTCCGGGCCTTCGGTGACCAGGGCCTGGTCGGCCGGCGCAATCATTACGGCCGGGAACAGGCCTATGTGCTCGCTCAGGCGCTTGTACTCCTTGCCGCCGCGGCGAAAGCTCTTGCGGGCGCCGCGGCGCAGGCCGGCGTTGATCTCCTCCTCGGTGCCGTGGCGCAGATAGCGGCCGTTGACGATGGCGAAATCCTCGCCGCGGCGTATGAGCATGGCGTCGGGAATCCGTGCGAAGCTCTTGGTGAAGCTAAGATAATGTATAGCGTCGAGCAGGTTGCTCTTGCCCATGCCGTTATTGCCCAGCAGACAGTTGACTTTAGGAGAAAAGTCGAGAGTGGCCGAGGCGATATTCTTGAAATTGGACAGGGAGAGCGATTGCAGGATCATTTGTTGAATACTTCGTTGAAGAACAGCAGATGATACAGTATCGAATTGTTCCAGTAGCCGCGTGTGTGGGCGCCGGGACGCGAGGTGTAGTCGTGGGGGATGCCGGCCTTTACCAGCTCGTTGTGGAAGTCGTTGTTGACTCCTGCGAAGAAGTCGTCGATGCCGCAGTCAACGGTGATGTTGAGCTGTCCGGGCACCAGGAACGGCACGAGGTTGACAATGGCGTGCTGCTCCCATACCTCCGGATTCTCCTCGATTGTGCCGAGGCTGTTTTTCATTTTCCAGCGGTCGGGGAAAGGACGGATATCCAGGCCGCCGCTCATCGAGCCTGCCGAGCCCCATATGTCGCTGTGGCGTATGGCGAGCCACATCGAGCCCTGGCCGCCCATGCTCAGGCCCGTAATGGCGCGCTTGGAGGCGTCGGGAAGGGTGGGGTAGTGCGAGTCGATATAGGGCACGAGGTCGTTGACAAAGAAGCTTTCCATCTGCATCGACTCGTCCACGGGCGAGTCCCAGTACCAGCTGTCACGGCCGTCGGGCATCACCATCACCATGCCGTAGGTGTCGGCCAGGCGGGGCAGGTCGGGACGGACGGCGAGCCATGCCTTGTGGTTGCCGCCGTAGCCGTTGAGCAGGTAGACGGTGGGATATTTCTTTGCCGTGTCGCTTGACTCGGGGGTGATTACCACAACCTTTTCAGGAGTGGCGAGATACTTTGTCGCTATAGATAATGTGTCTACTTTGGCTCCCCGGGCGGGGATTGCCGCCATAGCGATTGCTATGACGGCAATAATCATTGATTTGTATGATTTCATTTGATTTTAATTGCTTCAAACAGTTGCTGGTAGGCCTTTTCGATGCCATCCTTGTCCTTGCCGCCGGCCTGGGCGAAGCCGGGCTGACCGCCGCCGCCGCCCTTGATGGACTTGGCAGCCTCGCGCACTATGGTCGAGGCGTTGAGACCGGCCTTCACGAGGTCGTCGGTGAGCATTACGGTGAGCAGGGGCTTGCCCGACACGTCGATGGTGGCGGCGATGAAGGCTGTGCTTTCAGGCGACTTGGCGCGGATGCTGAATGCCACATTCTTCACCACGTCGGGGATGCGCACGCCTTTGAGACTTGCGATCTTAACGGCGCCTTCGTGGCGGGCCTCCTCGAGAACGGAAGCGGCAAGGTTGTTGACACGCTCGTTGAAGGCGTCCTCGACCTGCTTGCGCAGCGAGGCGTTCTCGTCGAGCGACTTGCGCAGGGCGCCCACCACGTCGGGGGTGTTGTTGAACATCTCGGCCACGGCGTGCAGTGTGGCTATGTTCTGGTCGAAAGCGTCTTCGACGGCCGAGGCTGTGATGGCCTCGATGCGGCGGATGCCGGCGGCAATGGAGCTTTCGGATATGATTTTGATCATGCCTATGTTGCCGGTGTTGGCCACGTGTGTGCCGCCGCAGAGCTCCACGGAGTCGCCGTAGCGGATTACGCGCACCTCGTCGCCGTATTTTTCACCGAAAAGTGCCATGGCACCCATTTCCTGAGCCTCGGCGATGGGCACGTTGCGGCGCTCGTCCAGGGCGATGGCCATGCGTACACGGCTGTTGGCAAGGCGTTCAACCTTGGAAAGCTCCTCGGGTGTAACCTTCTGGAAGTGTGAGAAGTCAAAGCGCAGCGAATTGGGTGTCACCAGCGAGCCTTTCTGCTCCACATGTGTGCCCAGCACCTCGCGCAGGGCGTGGTGGAGAAGGTGGGTGGCCGAGTGGTTAGCCGAGATGGCAGCGCGGTTGTCGGCATCTACCTCGGCGCGGAATGTGGCTGCGGGATTGGCGGGCATTTTCTTGGTGAGGTGCACGCCCATGCCGTTCTCACGCTTGGTGTCGTATATTTCTACAACTTCGCCGGTGGCGAGGTCGGTGAGTGTTCCGCGGTCGCCCACCTGTCCGCCCATTTCGGCGTAGAAGGGTGTGTCGGCCAGCACTATCTGATAATATTCCTGGTTTTTCTGTTTTACCTTGCGGTAGCGGAGGATGCCGGTGTCGGCGGTGAGGGTGTCATAACCCACAAACTGCTGTTCGCCGTCGGCGACATTTACCCAGTCGGTGGCCTCCACGGCGGCTGCGCTGCGTGCGCGCTGCTTCTGAGCCTGCATTTCCTTGTCAAAGCCGGCCTGGTCGAGTGTCATGCCGTTTTCCTTGAGAATCAGCTCTGTGAGGTCGAGCGGGAAGCCGTAGGTGTCATAGAGGGTGAAGGCCTGCTTGCCCGAAATCTCGTTGCGTCCGGCGGCCTGAGCCTCGCGGATAGCGTCGTCGAGCATGCGTATGCCGTTCTCGAGTGTGCGCAGGAATGATTCCTCTTCCTCCTTTATGACGCGCATGATGAGCTCGCGCTGTGCGGGCAGCTCGGGATAGGCGTCGCCCATGTTGTCAATGAGCGTGTCGACCAGCAGATACATGAACGGCTGCTTGCGGTCGAGGAAGGTGTAGGCGTAGCGTACGGCGCGGCGCAGGATGCGGCGGATAACGTAGCCGGCCTTGGCATTGGAGGGCAGCTGCGAGTCGGCGATGGAGAACGAGATTGTGCGCACATGGTCGGCGATTACGCGCATGGCCACGTCCGTGTGGCTGTCGGTACCGTATTTCTTGCCCGAGAGCTCTGCGATTTTGCCGATGAGGGGAGTGAACACATCGGTGTCATAGTTTGACGTCTTGCCCTGGAGGGCCATGCACAGGCGTTCAAATCCCATGCCGGTGTCGATGACGCGGGCGGGGAGGGGCTGCAGGGAGCCGTCGGCCATGCGGTTGTACTGCATGAACACGAGGTTCCATATCTCGATTACCTGGGGATGGTCTTTGTTCACCATCTCGGCGCCGGGTATTTCGGCGCGTTCGCTGTCGGGGCGCAGGTCGATATGGATCTCCGAGCACGGGCCGCAGGGGCCG
>CAYNXG010000117.1:4625-4983 GCA_964401095.1 uncultured Bacteroides sp. | reverse complement strand
GAACCTCACGCTTCGGGACACATCATCGAACAAATCGAGAATATCAAAACTATTCTCGATGCCGGATATGCCTACGAAAGCGAAGGCAGCGTCTACTTCGACGTGCCGAAATTCAACCGCGACTACGGCTACGGACGCCTCTCGGGCCGCAACATCGACGAGCTCCTGGCCACTACCCGCGAGCTCGACGGACAGTCGGAAAAGCATAATCCGGCCGACTTCGCCCTGTGGAAAAAGGCAGCGCCCGAGCACATCATGCACTGGCCTTCGCCCTGGAGCGAGGGATTCCCCGGCTGGCACCTCGAATGCTCCACCATGGGCGAGAAGTACCTGGGAACCCAATTTGACATCCACGGCG
>CAYNXG010000117.1:0-4615 GCA_964401095.1 uncultured Bacteroides sp. | reverse complement strand
CCTCAAATTCCCCCACCACGAGTGTGAGATAGCACAGTCCACCGCACATAACGGACGCCCGTCGGTGCACTACTGGATGCACAACAACATGATCACCATCAACGGCAAGAAAATGGGCAAGAGCCTGGGCAACTTCATCACCCTCGATGAATTCTTCAGCGGCTCGCATGAACTGCTCGACCAGCCCTACTCGCCCATGACAATCAGGTTCTTCATCCTCCAGGCCCACTACCGCGGCACCGTCGACTTCTCCAACGACGCCCTGCGCGGCGCCGAAGCCGCCCTGAAGCGCATGCTCGAGGGCTGGCACAGGCTGGAATCGCTGAAGCCGTCTGACGAGTCTACCGTGGCCGACGCCGTAGGCGCCCTGCGCGCCCGCTGCTACGAGGCCATGGACGACGACCTCAACACCCCCGTGGTGATTGCCGTGCTCTTTGACGCCTGCCGCATCATCAACCAGGTGAACGACGGCAAGGCCAAGGCCACCGCCGCCGACATAGAGGAGCTGCGCTCGGTGATGCAGACCTTCCTGGGCGACATCATGGGCATACGCCTCGACAACGACGGCGCCGCCGGCTCCGAGACCTCGCTCAAGCCCTATGAGGACGCCGTGGACCTGCTGCTCGAGATCCGCAAGGACGCCAAGGCCGCCAAGGACTGGGCCACTTCCGACCGCATCCGCGACGCCCTCTCGGCCATAGGCTTTGACGTAAAGGACACCAAGGACGGATTTGAATGGTCGCTCAAATGACCTCCGCCTCCCGTATGTCCCCCTCCCGCCCCGGCCGTGAACGTGCCGGAATATGAACACAACACTTCGCAAGAAACCGATATGACCACGCGCGAGTTTGCCGCCATGATGCTGTCTATGCTCCCCTTCGAGCCCAACAGCCAGCAGATGGCCGTCGGACTCGCGCTGGCGCGTTTCTGTGCGCGCGAGGAAGCCGACGCCGTGTCGAGCGACCGCGTGTTTGTCCTCAACGGCTATGCCGGCACGGGCAAGACCTCGCTCACCGGCGCGCTGGTGAAGGCCCTGCACCGCTGCCACATCGACACCGTGCTCATGGCCCCCACGGGGCGCGCGGCGAAGGTGTTCGGCACGGGCGCCGGATTTCCCGCCTCGACCATCCACCGCCGCATATACCGCCACGCCCTGCCGGGAGCGTCGGGCGCGCCGGCGCCGCGCGAGAACAAGCTGCGCGACGCCGTGTTCATCGTCGACGAGGCGTCCATGATAGGCTCGGACAACTCGGGCGGCAACGGCCTGCTCGACGACCTCATCCACTATGTGTATTCCGGCCCGGGCTGCCGGCTCATCCTGCTGGGCGACACGGCCCAGCTGCCGCCCGTGGGCATGACAGCATCGCCGGCCATGGACAGCGACGTCCTGCGCGGCTACGGGCTAAAGGTGACACGCGCCACCATGACCGAGGTGGCCCGCCACGACGCCCTGGGCGGAATCCTCTACAACGCCACCCGCATGCGCCGGGCCTGTACACTGTCGCAGGGCGGCCCAGTAGCCGTGCCGATGGTGGCCCGCGGATTCGACGACGTGAGGACGGTGGCCTCCGACGAGCTCCCCGACCTCATCGACTCGCTCTACAGCGCCGACGGCATCGAGGAGACCGTGCTGATAACCCGCAGCAACCGCTCGGCCACCGAGTTCAACGCGGCCATCCGCGCCATGGTGCTCGGGCGCGAGGAGCTGCTAACGCGCGGCGATCTCATGATAGCCGCGAAAAACAACTACCACTGGACGCGCAAGGTGAAGGGCATCGACTTCGTGGCCAACGGCGAGATGCTCCGGCTCGCCGCCGTGCACTCCACCGAAGTGCGCTACGGGCTCCACTTTGCCGACGTCACCTTTGCCGTTCCCGGCGCCGAGGAGGTGGAATTCGACGCCAAGATAATCCTGACATGCCTCACTGGCAGCAGCGCGGCCCTCGACCCCGACAGCCGCCGCCGGCTCTACGAAGGCATATACAACGACCCGTCGCTAATGGCCCCCGACACGCCCCACCCCACACGCATGCGGCTGCTGCGCGAGTCGCCCTACTGGAACGCCATCGAGGTGAAGTACGCCTATGCCGTCACGTGCCACAAGGCCCAGGGCGGCCAGTGGAGCAACGTGCTGGTCGACCTCGGCTACATACCCTCCGACAGCCTCGGACCCGAGTTTTACCGCTGGCTCTACACCGCCATAACCCGCGCCCGCTCAAAACTGTATATCATCAATCCGCCCGAAGACATGGTGTGCCTGTAAGCCGCGGCCGCAGGCGATTTTTACACACCGATTTTGAGATATTGACAGATTTTCGTAATTTTGCATCGTTTTTGCACAACATACACAATAATGACCACACTTGAATCCATCAAAGAAGTTATCGCACCCGACCTGGCACGGATCAATAACCTTATCCGTTCCAGCCTGGCGTCGGACAACCGGCTGATGGATACTGTCATAGACTCATATCTCACCACCAAGGGCAAGCAGATACGGCCTATCATAGTGATGCTGTGCGCCCGCATGTTCGGCCCCGTCACCGACCGTGTCCTCGACGCGGCCGCCGCCGTGGAGCTGCTGCACAACGCCTCGCTGATTCACGACGATGTGGTGGACGAATCCAAGCTGAGACGCAACAAGCCCACCGTCAACGCCGTGTGGGACAACCATATCGCCGTTCTGGTGGGCGATTTTTTCGTGTCCAACGCCCTGCAGCGCGCCATCGCCACCGGCGACATCCGCATCATCGAGGCCATAGGCCGCCTGGGCAAGCTGCTGTCGCTCGGCGAGATTGATCAGATCTACAACGCGCGCCGCCACACGCTCACCGAGGACGCGTATTTCAAAATCATCGACTGCAAGACCGCGTCGCTGTTCGTGGCCTGCGCCCGCGTGGGCTGCTGCGCCGTGGATGCCGACGACGACTCGGCCGAAAAGCTGGCCGAAATAGCACGCCTGCTGGGCCTCTGCTTCCAGATACGCGACGATATTTTCGACTACTACGAGGCCGACAAGGTGGGAAAGCCCACGGGCAACGACCTGCGCGAGGGCAAGATAACCCTGCCGCTGCTCCACGTGCTGCTCGACGAGTCGGCACCCCTCCACGCCGAGATGAACGAGCTGGCCGCGGCCGAGGAGCTCACCGAGCCGCAGATAGCCGTGCTGCAGGCCTATGCCCGCGACAACGGCGGCATTGAATACGCCTCGGCCCGCATGGACTCCCTGCGCGACGAGGCCGCAGCCATCGCGGCCACCCTCCCCAGCCCCGAAAAGGCCGAGCCGCTGCTGGCTATCTTCGACTATATCATAGCCCGCGACTACTGATTCGCATATTTTCCCGCCCCTAACATCGACGACGTGCAAGATACGGAAATCGACATTGACCTGCTGGCTCCGCGACGCTCGGGCGTGGCGCGCTACATCATGCCTCTGCGCGAAGGCGGCTCGCTCCCGGCCCTGGCCGAGGGCGACGACGGCTACAAGTATGTGGTGAAGCTCGCGGGCGCAGGCCACGGCGCCAAGGCACTGATAGCCGAGTTTATCGGCGGCCTGCTGGCATCGGCCGCCGGGCTGCGCGTGCCACAGACCGTGCTGCTTGACCTCGACGAGGACTTCGGCCGCACCGAGCCAGACGAGGAGATACAGGAGCTGCTGCAGAAAAGCCGCGGTCTCAACCTGGGGCTGCACTTCCTGAGCGGCGCCCTCACATGGGACGTGGCCGTCAACACCACCTCGGCCGAGGAGGCATCGGCCATCGTGTGGCTCGACGCGTTCCTCACCAACGTAGACCGCACGGCTCGCAACACCAACATGCTGCTGTGGAACGGCGCCCTGTGGCTCATCGACCATGGCGCGTCGCTCTACTTCCACCACTCGTGGACCGGCTGGGAGAAGACCGCGCTGACGCCCTTCCCGTTCATCAAAGACCACGCGCTGCTGCCCCGCGCCTCGCGCCTTATCGAGGCCGACGCCCTGATGCGCCGCGCCGTCACGCCGGAGCTGATTGACGCCGTCGTCAACCTCGTGCCCGAAGAATGGCTCGAAGCCGCCGAGCCCGGCATATCGCCCGACGAGCAGCGCCGCGTCTACCGCACATTCCTCAAGACCCGTCTCGAACATTCCGACATATTCACCAATCATGCCATCCAAGCCCGAAAACAGCTCCTTGCCGCCACAGGCCGCTGACACCCGCCATCTTTATGAGTATTCGGTGGTGCAGTATTCTCCCCGCGTGGAACGCGGCGAGAGTGTCAACGTGGGCCTCGTGATGATGTGCAAGCGCCGTCGGTGGGTCAAGGCGCGCGTCCTCGTCGAAGAGGCCCTGCTGCAGGCCCTCGCCCCGGGCTGCGACACAGAGGCACTGCGCCGCCAGCTGTCGTCGTTCGAGCACATAGCCGCCGGCGATGCCGACAGCCCCGTGGCGGCCCTGGAGGCTCACGAGCGCTTCCGCTGGCTCACGGCCGTGCGCAGCGCGTGCATCACCACCACACGCCCCCATCCGGGCCACACGCCCGACCTCGACAGGGCCTTCGACGCCCTCTTCGCCGAGCTTGTGGAGCGCTGAGAAGCGCCCCGTCCAATCAATACAATACGCCCCGAAAAACGCCAATT
>CAYNXG010000116.1:0-5150 GCA_964401095.1 uncultured Bacteroides sp. | reverse complement strand
GTTGAACTTGCGCTGAGCCACGATGAGCTTGGGAGTGATGGGAGCCGGAGTAGTCTCGACGGCGGGAGCTGCGGTTTGAGCGACTTTGTTTTCAGCGGATTTTTTAGTTTTCTTTGCCATGATTTTGAAGTTTAGGGGGTTAAAGATGTGAGCCGAGGCTCTTAATTTTTACGTTGCAATAATTGGGAGAACTGAGAAAGTGAGGAACAAGCAAAAATTTCAAGTAAATTTTTAAGGCTATGAGCCGGTAAATACTACCTGCAAGGTGGAGATTTATAAAAAATTATGCGGAAATCAGGATGCCTGTTTTGCGATGAACGGTCAGTCCTACCTTTGCGACAGGAAAAATAAGCCACGACTCACTCCCCCTGAACGGAAAAGGCAAATGGGAACTAACCGCAGGGAACACAGCCTAACCGCCCTGCCGGAGAGCCCGGCTTCCGTCGCTCCGCACTCGTCGTGGCAGCAGGTTCTTCGCGGTATGTGCAAGGGTGTGGCGCGGACTGTCGGTAAGTGGTTGATGCCAAAGAGCGGAGCGTTATGTATCTGCGCCCGGACGGGTTGCGCCCCAAAACAACTGAATGCCGTGCAGTCGTGGTAAGCGGAGAGATTGTATCTCTCTGCCTCCCCGAAGTCTGACCCTCTGAATGACGATGTATTCCGTCTGACACAAAACTGCGAATGGGAAGCAGCAGACACTTCGGCCGCGATGCGCGATACCTTGAAAGTTGGTGCGGTGGTGTGGAATAGTGGGAATACGGCAGATGAAACGACTCTCCGCATAGGTTGACAAGGCGAAGCAAACCATACCGAAGCAATGGCGAGAAATGCCGCGATCATCTTCGGAAGAACTGACCGACGGAGTGTTGAGCGGTCAACTCGGATGCCACGCAAGTGGACCGGCTGAAAGTCGCCCACCTGGAAGCCTGACCGCGACGGTGTCGGCTTAGAGGCGGAGTCGGAGAGCCGTTAGATAAATGAGAGTGGAGGATGTGGCGATAAATGAGCAAAGAAGAAGGCTGCCCCGGCGGACAGCCGACCCTTTGAGGGAAGAATGATTTACCAACCTGCGAAGCAGCCCTGAACCATCGTGTAATCGACGTTATCGAACTGGGAGGCTGCGATTTCCTGAGCCTCGTCTGCGTTACGGGCTTCGACTTCTACCGAGTAGCTTTCGCCGTCGAAAGTGATTACTTCCACTGAGAAGTATTTGAGTTTGCGGTTGGAGTTGAGAGAGCTGCTGAAGATGTTGCTAACGTATGTCATGATTTTGAAGTTTTTGGAGGTTTTTAACTGTGCGCCGGGGCGCGTTTGATTTTTACGTTGCAATATCAGGGAGTGCTGAGAAAGCGAGCGAAGCAAAAAATACAATGGAATTTTCAAGACCTATGGGGCGGTAAAAATTATGAGTCTGCAAGACCTGAATTTTTTGAAAAATCTTGCAGTATTCCCGGCGGGTCTATTTTGCGTTGAGCGGTCAGCCCTACCTTTGCGACAGTGAAATATCATCTGCGCTTAGGTGCGTCCAATCAGTTAATTCCTCCAACAACGCCTTGTCAAAATCTGACCTATACGTTACATCTTCGGCGGTTCTCCCAACCGCCACACAAATACGTATCAAACACTGTGTAATCACTCACGGCAAAAGCGGTAATCAGATAATGTGAAGCCTGGCAGACGGTGTGCAGAAAAAATCGCCCCGGTTTGAGGCGATGAAACATAGGTAAGGGTAAGAGTTGGTAAATCTCCCTCAACGGGCTAATGAACGGTAAAAGTCCTTATCAGGCGAAAGGTCGCTACTCCGAAGCGGAAAGTCCTTATACAACAAGACCCCTCGGCGGAGTCTTTGCGAAGCAAAGCGCAAAGCGATTACCGATGGGTCGTATGAGTTAGCGATTGAAGCCTTACGGTCGAGACCTCAGGCTCGATTTCTTGGCGAGCCAAGCGACAAGCCGATAAACGAAAGCGCGGCGGCGGTGCCGCAACTCCAATGAAAGAATGGGTAACAGAACTTCAACATTTTTAGCGGTCAACACGTTATAATTAAAAACATCAAGACTATGGCATACGGAATATTTCTAACAGTTTTAACAGCTATCATCGTTACTTTTTTAGGCGTTGGGATAGCTGATTCGGAATGGCTCAAAAAGCGAGTTCACTACCGGTTCGCACGATACCTTATAGGGTTAATTATCGCGCTTGTCATTTTCTGCCCTCTTTACCTCGGTATATGAGGACATCGTCTCTTATCATAAGAAAACCCCGACATCACTGCCGAGGTTTCCTTATTGTATGAGTTGCTGTTTCGTTATTTCAATAGCTTCAATGCTTCTTCAATCACGTTGTCTTTGCCGAAGATAACGCTTTCGGTTTCTTCAACAACGACATCAGGTTGAATACCGACGCCGATAAATTCCGTGCCGTCTGCAAGTTTCTCGTGTCTGGTGCAGATTCTTCCATTATAGCCCCAGCCCAAATCAATGAATATCGGATTACCGGTGCTGCCGCCGGTCGGAGTTCCGATGATTTTACCACGTTTTGCATTTCTGAATAAAACGGCAAAGTCCTCCGCTGCCGAGAATGTGGAGCCGTTGACAAGCAGAATTATTGGCTTGTCGTATTTCGGCATGTCATTCGGGTGGGAAATGCAGAACGGCACGATAGAATCAGACGCGACAGTTTCGGTGTTCCACTTTTTGCCCCAAGAAGCGTAAGCCGCTTCATATTTAGGGGTTTCCCAAGAGGCTTGCGGAATGGTATCGGTTGCAAGTAACATCATTATGATCTGCCCGACCTGACTGTTGCCACCGGTATTGTCGCGAATATCTATGATTAAGCCTTCGGTCGGTACAATCTTTTGCTCGAAAAGATCGCCAAATGCCTGAACACTGAAGTTGTTTGATTGGAAACTCGGAATTCTCAAAAGTCCGATGTTGCCGGGAAGGGAGTCAAACTGAATCGACATATCAGGATTAACAACGCCCCACGGGGATTGCCTATTGTCGGTAATATCGAATGTTTTGCCTTTTTCATTCTTGAAAGTCAGCTTGACAGGAACGCCACGATAGCCTTTCGTGAGGTTTACGGAATTGAAAGGATAGGTATTGGACCACTGCGGGGTTGATGAAGCGATATATGGCACCACGTATTGGTTGCCATATTCGATTACCGGCATATCGTTGATGGCTACAAGTTCCGAGCCACGGCGAACACCGTTTTGAGTATATTCGTCGGAATATACTCCTGTAACGAAAACCTTGTCGCCAATACGTTTATGGCTGATAGGGGCGTATGTTACATCGGCACTGAACCCGATGCTTGTATGACCGTCTTTCAGCAGATTGGCGAATAGTTGTAGTTTCTCGCTGAATTCTTCATCGGACAGCGTGTTGACGAGATTCGGCAGCTCTGCGCGGCAAATGCTGTCATAGTTCTGCGCGAATTTGTCATATCCGGCAAAATTGTATTTAACCTCTGACGCGAACCGGGTGGCGATAGCCGCCTTTTGATAAGGCGTGAGGTCGTTCTTTGCAAAAGCACTTTGTATAGGTGCTATTGCAAAAAAGATTGTAGCTAAGGAACTCAAAAGGATTTGAAATGGATGTTTGCTCATATAATAAATATTTTATATCAAAATCTAAAAACGGTAACTGGCGATAGTGTCCCGTGATGTTTCGATCTCGATATTGGGTTTGTTATATCTGTAATACGAATTATCATATCTTCCAGTCGTTATGGAAACACTCTTTTCCAAACTACACGAAGTACTGCATAACCCTATTATCGCAGAGGCTATGAAAAGAAACAATAACGTCCGAAGTAGTTTAAGGTTCTTCATTATGGCTAATTTTTCTGCAAAGTTACCGACAATAAAAATAAAAACTCTCAACAAATGTTGAGAGTTGAGAGATTCAAACCTTTTTTCGCAATCGGCTCAAATGAGTTGGGGTAATATTAAGGAACGAGGCTATGTCTTTGAGGGAGAAAATCGAAAAAATGTCCTCGTGTTTTTCGACAAGTTCATCGTATCGTTGTTGTGCGGATTTAATATACAGATCGATATACCTGTTGTAAGTGGTATCGAACAGTGCAATATTGGTTTCAGCGATTACCCTAAATAATTCGGCATCTGATTTCAACAGCGTGCCTATTTCCTTTGCAGAGATGCAATAAATGTCGCAAGGAGTAACCGCGACTATTGAGACACGCGATTTTTTGCCGTATAAGGAAAACGGAAAATCAGCAACAAACTCCCCCTCAAACTCCAACCCGATAACCCTCTCGGAGCCGTCAGGCGCAGATACTACATATTTGAGAGAACCCGACTTGATATAGCCTAAATATTTGGCAATACGTCCTTCCTCTGCAAACAGTTCTCCCTTTTCATAATGGCGTAACACACCTTTCTCGACACAAAGGTTGCGCCAAAAGTCGGAGTCTATGTTCTCGTAATATGTATTAAAGTTTGAGGATTTCACTGTATAGTTGGTATTACCAAAATGTCGTGGAGCGGTCGCAACCTTTCCGACTGCAAAGTTACAAATAATTTATGAAACGCCTGATACCGAGAGGGCAAAAGTATCGTGGTACGGGAATTTTTCGCAACCGATGTATAGGGTATCGAAAGCGTCGGTGCCGTCGGTGCGGTGTTCGAGCAAGTCTTCTTCGGACTCCGCAAGTTTCTCGCCTGACTTGTCTTTGCGGAAGCCGTTGCGTCCGCGACTGACCCCTGCCGACTGAATGGCGAGAATTAAGTCCTCGTTGTTTGAGCGGTTGAAGAACGGCACAAGGCGTTGCTTACCTGCGAAGCCCTGATTTATGAGCAGGTATTTTTCATCGTGTCGCATCGGGTTACCGAGGTACACGGCTTCGCAACGCCACCCCCTGCGCTCAAATTCGTGGACCACCCACCAACGGTAATCCTGTTCGTTGACGGCATAGTTTGAGCCGAGGGCGGTTGCGTCGAAGTAATAGACTACAGTTTTATTGCGATGCTCCGCATAGTAACGGCAGAAGTCCTCGACGAGTGCCGGGATTTTGCGTTCAAACTTGACGTAAAAGGATTTGATGATATTGAGGCGACGGTCGCGGGGTTGCCCTGCGACAATCCAGTTGATGTTTGCGTTGTAGTCCATACCTATGCAGATAGG
>CAYNXG010000115.1:0-5343 GCA_964401095.1 uncultured Bacteroides sp. | reverse complement strand
AATCCAAATCAAAGTTTCGGCCTGTGGATTCACATTTATTTTTAAACAAGCTCTAGCATTTATTGTCCGACAGGCCTTGTTTTAATTCTCTTTTTGCTACCTTTGCAGCGTGAAAGCTGTCAGGCTGTTTATGATTTGTTTGGCGGCTGTGGCCCTGTGGGGTTGCAGCTCCACCAAGCACGTACCCGACGGCTACATGCTGCTCGACAAGGTTGACATCCGCATCGACGACAACAAGGACCTGCGCACCGAAGAGCTCTACAACTTCCTGCGGCAGACCCCCAACCACAAGGTGCTCGGATTCGCCAAGCTGCAGCTCGCCACCTATTCGCTGTCGGGCAGCGACTCCACCAAGTGGTACAACCGCTGGCTGCGCAACATAGGCCGCCCGCCCGTAATCTACGACGCCGACCTCACCGAGGCCTCCCGCCGCCAGCTGCGCCAGGCCCTCGTCAACAAAGGCTACATGGACGCCGTGGTGGAGGCCGACACTCTGCTGAGGCCCGACCGCAAGCGCGCCTCCGTCACCTACCGCATCCACGCCGGCCGGCCCCATGTGATAAAGTCGCTCGACATCAATTCGCCCGACACCGCCGTGCTGGCCATCCTGCGCGCCGACTCATCGCTCATCGACGTGGGTCCCGGCGACATCTTCGACCGCAACCGCCTCGACAACCTGCGCACCACCATCACCGGCCGCCTCCACGACGAGGGCTACTATGCCTTCTCGCGCGAATACATCACCTTCACCGCCGACACCGTGCGAGGCTCCAAGGACATAGGCCTCACCCTCAACCTCCGCCCCGCCGGCCGCCGCGACACATCGGCCACGGCCTCCTCCTCGGCCTCCGGCGCCCACCGCGTCTACTACATACGCTCGGTGAGATTCGTCACCGAGGAGGCCCTGCACGACGCCATCCGCGACACGGTGGACTACCGCAACATATCCGTTGTCTACGGCCCCGACCGCTACATCAAGCCCTCGTCGCTCTACGACATGTGCTTCATAGAGCCGGGCAGCCACTACAGCGCGCGCGACGTCGACCGCACATACTCGTCGCTGTCGCGCCTCAGCATCCTGCGCTTCATCAACATCGAGATGCACCCCGCCGGCTCGCTCGGCGACATGGAGCTCCTCGACGCCGTGATAACCATCTCGCGCACCAAAAAACAGGGCGTCACCCTCGAGCTCGAGGGCACCAACTCGGAGGGCGACCTCGGATTCGGCGTGGGCGCCACATACGTCAACCGCGACCTCACGCGACGCTCCGAACAGCTCACCGTGAAGTTCCGCGCCGCCTACGAGAGCCTGTCGGGAAATCTCGACGGATTCATCAACAAGCGATTCACCGAATATGCCGGCGAGGCGGGCATCACCTTCCCCAAATTCGAGCTTCCCTTCGCCACGCGCGCCTTCAAGAAGCGCATGCAGGCATCCACGGAGTTCACCCTGTCGTTCAACTACCAGGAGCGCCCCGAATACACCCGCATCATAGCCGGTGCCGCCTGGCGCTGGAAGTGGAACAACCGCCGCCGCGACATGGTGTGGCGCCATACATTCGACCTCATCGACATCAACTACGTGCGCCTGCCTCGCTCCACCATCGACTTCATCGACCAGATAGCGCCCTCCAATCCCCTGCTGCGCTACTCCTATGAAGACCACTTCATCATGCGCCTGGGCTACACGTTCTACCGCACCAACCGCCGCATACCCACCGCCGAGGTCAACGCCTTCGCCATGCAGCCGTCGATCACCACCCTGCGCGTGTCGGGCGAGATGGCCGGCAACCTGCTCTACGGCCTGTCGTCGCTCTTCTCCTCCAAGCGCTACGACGGCGCCTACAAGGTGTTCGGCATCCAGTATGCCCAGTATGTCAAGGGCGAGGTGGACTACACCTACACCCTCAATCTCAATTCGCGCAACGCCCTGGCGTTCCGCGGCAGCTTCGGCATCGCCTATCCCTACGGCAACTCGTCGATGGTGCCCTTTGAGAAGCGCTTCTATGCTGGCGGCGCCAACGGCGTGCGCGGCTGGGGCGTGCGCACCCTCGGCCCCGGATGCTACGACGCCCGCAACTCGGTGAGCGACTTCATCAACCAGTGTGGCGACATATCCTTCATCCTCAGCGCCGAGTACCGCGCCAAGCTGTTTTGGGTGCTCGAGGGCGCCCTGTTCATCGACGCCGGCAATATATGGACGATACACGAATACCCCAACCAGCCCGGCGGCATGTTCAAGTTCAACAAGTTCTACAAACAGATAGCAGCCTCCTACGGCGTGGGCCTTCGCCTCGATTTCACATACTTCCTGCTGAGATTCGACCTCGGCTTCAAGGCCCATAACCCGGCCATGAACCAGGAGCCCTGGCCGCTGATACATCCCAAATGGGGGCGCGACACAAACTTCCACTTCTCCGTGGGCTATCCCTTCTGAATCATGAAACGACTCGTAATCTTCGACCTCGACGGCACACTGCTCAACACCATCGCCGACCTCGGCACGGCCACCAACCACGCCCTGGCCGCCGGAGGCTTCGGCACACACCCCGTGGAATCCTATCCCATGATGGTGGGCAACGGCGTGCGCCGCCTCATCGAGCGCGCGCTCCCCTCCGAAAACCGCGACGAGGCCACCGTCGACCGCCTCCTCGGATATTTCCGCGAATACTACGACGAGCACCTCGCCGACTTCACCGAGCCTTATCCCGGCATCCCCGGCCTGCTCGCCGAGCTGGTGACCCGCGGCATATCGCCCGCCGTGGCGTCGAACAAATACGAGAGCGCCGTGCGCCGTCTCATCGACCGCTTCTTTCCCGACATACCCTTCGCCGCCGTGTGCGGCAACATAGAGGGCGTGCCCGTGAAGCCCGACCCGTCGATAGTGTTCCGCGTGCTCTCGGCCTGCCCCACGCCCAAGGCCGAGGTGCTCTACGCCGGCGACTCGGCCGTGGACATCGAGACGGCACGCCGCGCATGCGTGGAATCGGTGGGTGTGAGCTGGGGCTTCCGCTCGGTGCGCGAGCTCACCGGCGCCTATGCCGACCATATCGTGAAGACCCCCGACGAAATTCTCGATCTGCTGTGACCCGCATGGCCGCTTTCAGCAGATTTTGCTGATTTTGTGGCTGTTCACCCGCATTTTTTGCAACATTTTTTTGAGCTGTGTGAAAAAATAACTAAATTTGCGCACCAAACTTATCACGTACCTTAAATCCGACAGAATTAAATGAGAAAATTTATACAGTCGCTGGTCCTGGCCGGCGTATTGTCTGCACCGGGTGCCATGGCCGTCGAATACGACTACGGAATTCCCGATGACATCCAGCAGAGCAATATTCTCCACTGTTTCAACTGGTCATTCGCCCAGATTAAAGAAGAACTGCCCAAGATAGCCGCCGCCGGCTTCGGTGCCGTGCAGGTGTCGCCCGTACAGGGCGCATGCGCCAGCGGCGCGGAGTGGTTCTACGCCTACCTTCCCAAAGACTTCCGCTACATCGCCAACGGCAACGGCTCCAAGACAGCCCTCAAGGGCCTCTGCGAGGAAGCTGCCAAATACAACATCAAGATTATCGTCGACGTGGTGGCCAACCACGTCAACGGCTCGTCGAGCCACCGCGACAAGTGGTGGAACGAGGTGAGCGACCGTCTGCGCTACAACGGCGGCATCGACTACGGCAACCGCCAGTCGATCATCTACAATCAGCTCGGCGACTACGGCGACGTTAACTCCGAGCGCTCCGACGTGCAGCAGCGCGCCAAGGAATTCATCGAGGACCTCAAGGCCCAGGGCGTGAAAGGCAT
Organism: uncultured Bacteroides sp.; assembly: GCA_964401095.1. Taxonomy (GTDB): domain Bacteria; phylum Bacteroidota; class Bacteroidia; order Bacteroidales; family Muribaculaceae; genus CAG-873. The sequence continues at coordinate 1,539 of CAYNXG010000115.1, read as the reverse complement.
CCGCTGGGACGCCGCCAAGCACATCGGCCTTCCCTCGGAAAACTGCGGATTCTGGAGCGAGATGGCCAAGGTCAACGGCATGTGGTACTACGGCGAGATTCTCGACGGCCCCGGCGGTGACAAATACACCCTCCTCAAGGAATACACCAAGTACATGGGCGTCACAGACACCGAGTACTCCAAGTGGACAATGGGCCAGGTGAACGGCGGCAACGTGCCCACCGGTTACGGCTCATGGACTCCCAACGGCATCGAGGCCTCCAAGGTGGTATACTGGGCCGAGAGCCACGACGATTATTCAAACGACGACTACGGCCGCTGGGCAAACAACCACTCCCAGGCCAAGGTTGACCGCGCCTATGCCATCGTGGCCTGCCGCGCCAACGAGGCAGCCCTCTACCTGTCGCGTCCCTCCGAAACAAAGCGCACCGAGATACGCATGGGCCGCAAGGGCAGCACACACTTCACCTCCAAGGAAGTGGCTGAGGTCAACAAATTCCGCAATGCCATGGTAGGCACCTCCGACTACTTCTCGCAAGCCAACGGCATCGTATGCGTGACACGCGGTGGCGGCGGCGCCGTCATCGTGGTGGGCAACGGCCAGTCGAAAGACGTGTCCGTGACAAACGGCGGCTCGCTCATGGCCCCCGGCACATACAAAGACCAGGTGTCGGGCAACACATTCACCGTCACAGCCACCACCATCTCGGGCAAGGTGGGCTCCACCGGCATCGCCGTGGTCTACAATCCCGACAATATCACTCCCGACCCGGGTCCCGGTCCTGAGCCCGGCCCCGATCCCGAGCCTGAGCCCGTCGACGGCATCACCGTCTACTATGACAACTCCGCCACCAACTATTCGAGCGTTCACGTCCACCACTGGAGCAGCGACCAGTCCACCGACTCGAAGTGGCCCGGCCCGCAGATGACCAAGGTGACCGGCTCTATCTACCGCCACACCGTGCCCTCCAACACCATCGGTGTCGTGTTCAATAACGGAGGCAACGGCAAACAGACCGTCGACGTGGCTAACCCGCAGCACATGCACCTTTATTACGGCGACAACACTTCCAATAAGACCTCTGTCACCGACAAGGGCGTATACAACGATCCCACACTGGGCATCGGCTCCGTTGAAGCCGACGGCAGCGATGTAGCTCCCGTCTACTACAACCTCCAGGGCGCACGCGTAGACAATCCCGCCGCAGGCCTCTATATCGTGGTGCGCGGCGACAAGGTGACCAAGGAATACATCCGCTGATCATCCTCCCGTTTATTTAAGGCTATTATTCGACGAAAATAAACTTGGCCGATGGCTCTCCTCCGCGGGGGCCATCGGTTTTTAGAGCTTGTTTAATACTAAATGTGAATCCACAGGCCGAAACTTTGATTTGGATTTCGGTCTGAGTTGAAGGAGTTTATCGAGATAAACGACTGAAACGAAGGACGAGAGACATTCAAAGTTTCGTGCACAAAGGTATTATTTAACGCGAGTTCGGGATAAGAATCGTTGTTATCCCCCAAGCAAAGAACATATAA
>CAYNXG010000114.1:0-5343 GCA_964401095.1 uncultured Bacteroides sp. | reverse complement strand
CGGTAGCCTTCTTGATGGCGCGCTCCACGGTGTCCTTGGGCATGTTGGCGGCCTTGGCGTTCTGCATCAGGGCGCGGAGACGGGGGTTGGTGTCGGGGTCGGGACCGCCGGCCTTGGCGGCGATGGTGATTTCCTTGCCTATACGTGTGAATGTGCGCGACATGTTGCCCCAGCGTTTGAGCTTGCGGGCCTTGCGGTATTCAAATGCTCTTCCCATTGTGTGAGATTATTGCTTGTTGTATTTGGATATATATTTTATTTAATGTATTTCTGTGCCTTGGATCAGCGCAGCGAGGCGCCGAGCTGTTTCTGCAGGTTGGCTATAATCTTGTTCATCACGGCGTCCACGGCCTTGTCGTTGAGGGTCTTCTCGTCGTCGCGGAGGGTCATGGTGATGGCATACGACTTCTTGCAGTCGGGCAGGCCCTTGCCTTCGTAGACGTCAAAGAGGGCCACGTCGCGCAGCAGCTTGCGGTCTGAGGCGCGCACCACGCGCTCTATGTCGGCCATGGTGACGTTCTTGTCTATCATCAGCGACAGGTCGCGCTTCACCGACATGGCGCGGGGCAGCGGCGTGAAGGTGGTGGCGCGGCGCGAGGCCAGGGCGCACAGGGCGTCCCAGTCAAACTCGGCATAGTAGACGGGCATCTTGATGTCGGCGCGGCGCAGCACGTCGGCCGACAGGATGCCGGCCGTTCCCAGCACCTTGCCGTTGCGGGTCTCGATGGCGATGGCCGACGAATATATGTCGGGAATCTCGGCGGGCTTCACCACGGTCTCGGCGGGGTTGAGGCCGATGCGGCCCAGGATGACGCCCAGCGTGGCCTTGAGGTCGAAGAAGCCCGACTCGTCGGCCGGACGCAGCCACGACGGACGGCGCAGCAGGCCGGTGAGCCACAGGCCCAGGCGGGCGCCCTCGCTGTAGGGGCGCAGGGGCGCGTCGTCGGCGGGGGTTACGCCGGGAGTGAGGCTGTAGACGTTGCCGAATTCATAGAACGCCAGGTCGGGCGAGCGGCGGTTGATGTTGTGGGCCAGCGATTCGAGGCCGCCGAACAGCAGGGTCTGACGCATCACGTTGAGGTCCTGGCTCAGGGGGTTGAGCAGCTCCACGCAGCGCTCGGCGGGATAGGTGGCGAGGCCGTCGAAGTAGGCGCGGGCCGTGAGCGAGTTGTTGAGGATTTCCTGCCAGCCGGCACCCGAAAGGTTGTCGGCCACGATGTGGCGCAGGTCATCGGCGGCGTCCACGTCGCTCTTGTACGACAGCGAGGCATGCACCGAGGTGGGTATGGTGATATTGTTGTAGCCGTAGATGCGGAGGATGTCCTCAATTACGTCGCAGGGGCGGCGCACGTCCACGCGATAGGTGGGCACGGCCAGCGACATGGTGCCGCCGTCCTCGTCGGTGCGGCCCTCTACCTTGATTTCAAGCGACGCCAGGATGGTGTCTACCTTCTCGCGGGGGATGGGCTCGCCTATGAGGCGGGTGATGGCGCCGTAGCTGAGCTCCACGGGATAAGGAGCGAGCGGCTCGGGATAGATGTCGACGGGATTGCCGGCGATGGTGCCGCCGGCTATCTCCTTGATCATCATGGCGGCCAACTTCAGGGCATACATGCAGCCGTTGGGGTCGACGCCGCGCTCGTAGCGGAACGATGCATCGGTGGACAGGCCGTGGCGGCGCGCCGTCTTGCGCACCGAGGTGGGGTTGAAGCAGGCGCTCTCCAGGAACACCGAGGTGGTGGCGCCGGTGACGCCCGAGTCAAGGCCGCCGAACACGCCGGCGATGCACATGGGACGGGTGGCGCTGCATATCATGAGGTCGGCGGGGTCGAGCGTGCGCTCCACCTCGTCGAGAGTCGTGAACTTCACGGGGTCGGCCTTGCGCACCACCACGCGGTCGCCGTCGATTTTCGAGCGGTCGAAGGCATGGAGAGGATGGCCGAAGGCATGGAGGATATAGTTGGTGATATCCACCACATTGTTGATGGGGCGGATGCCCACGGTCTGCAGGCGTGTGCGCAGCCATTCGGGGCTCTCGCCCACGGTGACGCCTTCGATGGTGAGGCCGCAGTAGCGGGTGCACACATCGGTGGCCACGACTTCCACCTTCACGGCATCGCCGTCGGGGCAGTCTACCGCGAATCCCTCTACCGACGGACGGGTCAGCACGGGGGCCGACGCCGGGGCGTGACAGTCGAGATATGCGGCCAGGTCGCGCGCCACGCCATAGTGCGAGGCGGCGTCGATGCGGTTGGGGGTAAGGTCAACCTCCAGCACATAATCATCGGTGAGGTGATAATATTCGGCTGCCGGAGTGCCGGGCGCGGGGGCGTCGTCGCCCAGGACGATGATGCCGTCGTGAGAGGTGCCCACGCCAATCTCGTCCTCGGCGCATATCATGCCGAGGCTCTCGGCTCCGCGGATTTTGCCCTTCTTGATCTTGAACTCCTTGTCGCCGTCATAGAGAGTCGTGCCCACGGTGGCCACGATTACGCTCTGGCCGGCGGCCACGTTCGGAGCGCCGCACACAATCTGCGTGGCGGCACCGTCGCCAAGGTCTACGGTGGTGATGTGCAGGTGGTCAGAATCGGGATGCTCCACACATGTGAGCACCTTGCCCACGACCAGGCCGCGCAGGCCGCCGCGGATAGATTCAACACGTTCGATGGTACCCGTCTCGAGGCCGATTGAGGTAAGGTCGGCGGCGAGCTGCTCGGGGGTAAGGTCAAAGTCGAGATAATCCTTGAGCCATTTATATGATATGTTCATAATTGCTAAGTGTTTTCAAACTGCAAATTTATGAAAAATCCGCGAGCAACGAAAATTTAGAGCTCGTTTAATTTCCTCCCAACAAATAAAGCCCCGCCAAAGCATAGCTTAGCCCCGCATCTCCGGAGGCCACAAAGCAAAATCAAATTCGTGCAGTTCAAAACCTGACATACAGAATCCATGCGGATTCCATCGCGTATGTATCGATTACTCGGATGATTGCCTGACAAATCTGCGGATTATTGAAATTCTCAATCATCCGATGTTTCATCATAGGTATCTATCAGATTTTGCAATTCTGCTTCGGAAGGAAGAATCTTTGCGGCTTTTTCGGAAATGAATTCCTTAAGCTTATACTCTGCGACTCCGAGCGGCCGGTTCATGCCACGGAACGACCATTCAACTACCGTATCATCCTTTGATTTGCAGATTAATAATCCGATTGTAGGGTTGTCATCAGGCTGTTTCATCAGCTCATCAACCGCTGAAACGTAAAAATTCAGTTTTCCCGCAAAGTCGGGTATAAACGGCACGACCTTCAACTCACATACGATATACGATTTGAGCCTCGTATGGTAGAAAATCATATCGGGAATGAATGTCTGGCCCCCGGGCATCTTCAATTCCATCTGACGGCCTACATAAGCGAATCCTTGCCCTAATTCAAGAAGAAATCGGGTGATATTAGCCGCAAGTTCATCTTCCAACTGTTTTTCCGTCGTAACTTTCTTGTCAATAAATCCAAAATCATACGGACTTTTCAATATCGCTTTTGCAAGGCCGCTGTAGGGTGCAGGCAACTTTTCATCAAAGTTGGTAATGGCATGACCTCGTTTTCCATATAGATTATTATCCATTTCCGCCCCAAGTTCAGCCCTGCTCCAACTATTCCGTATGGTTTCCTCTATATAGAAAAGGGCTTCCTCAACAGACTTGCTGCGAGTAAATATTTCTATATGGTGCCCCCAAGGAATCACACCGAAATCGACAGGCATCTCAAATTCGTCAACAACTTGTTGACGAATTATATCAGCTTGATTATAAAACTCATACCACCTTTTGGCATACTTGATGTTAGAGACTGAAAAACCTGTCCGGCCGGGGAAAGCCGCCTTGAGATCAAGGCTTAGACAGTCGAAGAAGGCACTTCCCCATTTGGCAGCCTCATAAAGCCTTGAAATATCTCGTCCCATATACCAATAATATTCCAGCATGACGGTGTTGACTTTAACCGCGGCCTTTATCTGCGAACTGCGGAAACGCTCTTTCAACGAGCTTAAGAGCTGAGCATACTCCTTGCCCGCAATAATTGTATCACGCTTCACAAATGCCGGTTTATTATCTGCTTTTGCCATATGTCCGTTCCTGAAAATGGTTGATTCGGTTTGAGTGATTAAAATAATAGTAGAGTTATGGAGGTCTGACTGAACGTGTCCTACCACAGGCATCGTTGCCTTCGGGCTAAGCTATCAGTATACTAAGCCCGGGGATAATGGCAAAGATACAAAAATTTTTCGTCCCGTAGCTCTCACCGGTCCGTTTTCGTCTCTTGATTGCCGCATTAAATTTGCACAGATTCTACTCAAATTTAGCGTGGCCGGCGGGGCGGGTGTTCCGTTTGGCTTCTTTTTTTTCCGGAAAAGTGAAAATTTCGTGCCTGAGGGCTTTTTATTAAAAATAATTGTTACATTTGCAGATAGTAGAACACATAACCAACCCTTAAAGCAATATATACTATGATCAGCCCTCTTGCATATATAGCCCCCACGGCCAAGATTGGCCGCGACGTGGTGATACACCCTTTCGCATTCATTGACAATGATGTTGAAATTGGCGACCGCTGCGTGATAATGCCTTACGCATCCGTCATGAAGGGCGCGCGCATCGGCGAGAACACCAAGATATACCAGGGCGCCATCGTCAGCGCCGATCCTCAGGATTTCCGCTGGAAGGGCGAAGACACTTTCTGCCACATCGGCGACAACACCGTCATTCGCGAGCATGTGATTATCAACCGCGGCATCACTCCCGTGGGCGGCACTCGCATCGACTCCAACTGCTTCATTATGGCCAACTCGCACATTGGCCACGACTCGCACATTGAGTCGTACTGCGTGCTGGGCAACGGCGTCACCATCGCCGGCGACGTGCACGTGGAACACGGCTCAATCCTGTCGTCCAACGTCATCCTGCACGAGCGCGTACACGTGGGCTCGTTCTGCCTCGTCAAGGGCGGATGCCGCATATCGTCCAACGTGCCGCCCTACATCATCATAGCCCACAACCCCGCCACATATTATGGCGTCAACGCCGTAATCCTGGGCAAGCACGCCGGATTCACCGCCGCCCAGATCGATGACATAGCCAAGGCCTACCGCCACATCTACCAGTCGTCGACATCGCTCTACAACGCTCTCACCCGCATCGAGACGGACATCGAGCAGTCGGAATACCGCGACGAAATCCTCGACTTCGTGCGCCGCAACAACTCGCGCATCGTCGGCAACAAGTTTGACGACTGACCCGCGCGTACACATACACAGCGAGGCTGTCTAACAACCAAAGTTAGGCAGT
>CAYNXG010000113.1:0-5442 GCA_964401095.1 uncultured Bacteroides sp. | reverse complement strand
GTTAAACGAGTATGAAAATGAAAGACAGGATATCGGCAGGCGGGGATGGCGCCGGGGCGCGGAGGTTCGTATTTTTCTTCGCGTTGGTGGTGGCGGGATTGTCGGCGTGGGGATTCTATAAGTTCCCGCTGATTTCCGACGATTTGGGAAGCTGCTTGTCGGTGAGGGATTCATTTCTGTATGGCTCGCCTGTCGATTGGGACGCTTATCTTGCCAATATCGGCAATATCTTCCGATACGACCATTTCAGGCTGCCCAATCTGCTGATGCCGGCGGTGATACTGATGCCCCGTATATGGCCGGCGCTGCTTGGCGGCGTGGCTCTGCTGCTGATTTTCATTGTCGGCGCGCGTATGGGCGGCTTTGCCGGCAGGCGGCTGTGGGCCACACTGTTCATCGCCTCGATTGTCGTGTGCTTTCCGTGGGTCGACCAGCTGTATCAGATATGTTTTCAGCTGCCTTATCTATGGGGCAGCGCGGGCGGCCTTGTCGTCATAGCCGAGTATCTGAAGAATGTACAGCGCAGGCCTGCGGCCGACCTATTCCTATGCCTTGTGCTGGGCTTCTGGATGGAGTCGTTCGCAGTGGCGATTCTCGGCGCTATTGTGGCGACGGCGCTGTTGTTCAAGAAATTTCGCAACGGCGTAAGTCTGCGCTATGCCATAGCCCTTGCTGCGGGCATATTGTGCACGTTGCTGCCCGTGATAGTCACCGGGCATTTTCAGTACTGGCCCTTCCTTGAGGGCAGGATGATGCTGATTTACCTGTATCTGCTGCCCGTGGGGGCGGCATTGGCGCTGTGGGCCGTTGCGGCCTGCCGCGGACGGCGCGAAGCGGTGTCAGGCCCGGCGCTTGTGATGCTCATGGCCGTGGCGTTGATTTCGGCGGCCGAGGCGCTGTATTTCAAGACCGGCCCGCGAGTGGCGGCGTTCGGCATCGTGTGCGCGTTGATAGCAGTGTTCATGCTCCTCGGGCGCATGTTTCCCGCGAGCGACGGCCTGTGGGCGCGAGTGGCGGCCTATGTGTCGGCCGCAGCCGTGACGGCCCATCTGATATACGTGGGCGTGCTGTGCGCGAGGCTCGGAGAGGAGACCGACTATGTGGTGGAGCGCTACCGTGCAGGCGACGGGCTGATATTCGCGCCCATGACGCTGCGCTCCGATGTGGCGTGGCCGGCGCTTCAGAAACCGTATTTCGACTGGTTTGCCCACCGCAGCACGCTCGTGCCGTTCAGAAAAGCTTACGGCAACATTGACCGATATTTCTCAGTGGTGCCCGATGATCTGCGGGATTATTCAGAAGACCGCGCCGTGGCCGTTCCCGGTACGGCGGGAATCAGACTGTACGGCAAAAACCGCATGGTGGCACGCGACGGGGTGCACAACGTGCAGGACATAGACTATGGCTACGGCAAGAAGAAGACGTTGATGTATTATGTGAGATTCCGCCCCGAGGGCGACAGCACATTCTACGTGTGGCTTTATCCCGACCACAGCAGCATCGATGCGGTGCTGAATCCCGTGCCGCTCAGGATCGATGACGGGCTCTGAGGGCCGGGCCGCGGGTCAGCGGCGTGCGTTGCGCGGGTGGTGGAGAAGGATTTCCTCGCGCAGGCGGGTGTTGTCGAGGTGCAGGTAAATCTCGGTGGTCGATATTGACTCGTGGCCCAGCATCTGCTGTATGGCGCGGAGATTGGCGCCGCCCTCGAGCAGATGGGTGGCGAACGAGTGGCGCAGCGTGTGGGGCGAGATTGTCTTTTTCACGCCGGCGGCCAGGGCCAGCTCACGCAGGAATATGAACACCATCTGCCGCGTGAGGCGGTGGCCGCGCACGTTAAGGAACAGTATATTCTCCTCGCCGGGCTTGATCTTGAGCCGCGGCCGTTCGTCGCGCATGTACAGCTCGATTTCCTCGATAGCCGGCTCGGACATGGGCACGAGGCGCTCCTTGTCGCCCTTTCCGCGCACGATGAGGAATCCGCGCTCGAGGTCGATGCGAGAGATTTCCAGGTTGCACAGCTCGCTCACGCGCAGGCCGCAGCCATACATCGTCTCGATTATGGCGCGGTTGCGCCGTCCGGTGACCGATTCGAGGTCGATGGCGTCGATCATGGCGTCGATTTCCTCTACCGATAGCACCTCGGGCAGGCGTCGGCCCGTGCGGGGGCTTTCGAGCAGTGTCGAGGGGTCGCTGTCGATGATTCCCTCCATTTTCATGAAGCGCAGGGCGCCCCGGATTCCCGACACCATGCGTGCCACCGAGCGCGGGGCTATGCCGAGGTCGTGGAGGGTGGCGAGAAAATCCGTGAGAATTTCCGTGGTGACGTCGGTGATGCTGAGGCCGCGGTCGCCGAGATACGACATCAGCATGTCGATATCGTGGAGATAAGCCTCGCGCGAATTGTCGGCAAGGCCTTTCTCGAGCAACATGAAAGCGGCGAAACGTGCGCGCAGAGTGGGATAGGGCAGTGGTGGCATCGGAGGTTGATTGAACGGGCCGTACCCCGATTCGGGGCCGGGCGGATGCAAAGATAATACAATTCCCGTTTCCGCGTGTAAGTGATGATGTTTTTTATTAAAAAATTTGCGCTAATTCATTATTTTTCTTAACTTTGCACACAATTCATCACGTTTGAAATTTCCTGAATAATAACATGGACATCTCCCCTGACACCCCTCTGAGCGAGATACCCGGTTTTGAATCCATCTCCGTCCGGGCGCAAAATGTATGCCGGAGCGGCAGGCTGCGCACCATAGGCCAACTGGCAAAACTCAGCGACAGCGATCTGTTGCGGCTGCCCAATTGCGGCCGCAAGACAGTAATGGAGCTGAGATCGCTTCACATGCCCGTGGCGGTGCCGGAACACCGGCAGCAGCTGCGTTCCACCGATGCCGTGCTACGTGTCGCTTATGCCGACGCGGCGAAGGCGTGCGGCAGGGATGTCATGCGCGTGTTGACCCCTCTGACGGCCACCGTGGGCTCCGAGGAGTATTTTATCAAGACAGCCATCTCTAACCCTGCCGAGATATTCAGAAAACTATCATTACCCGAGTTCATACATGAAGTGGAGCTGCGAGGAGCACTGGGCGTATTTTTGTCGACCCTTGCAAATCAGGAAATGTTTTCAGACGACGAGTCGGAGGCGCTTGCCTCGGCCGCCGAGATGCTGAAAGCGAAACTTCCCGATTTCGCCATGGTCGACGCTTTCTACGCCCAGCCCTCGGCAGTGCGCAGCTGTATCGGGTACTTCTATCATACCCATTTCGAGCGCCTGTCGGTGAGGTCGCAGAATGCCTTCAAGGATTTTTACGACATTTCAGACCTTATCCCCTTTATCTACGGCTTCTTCGAGTATGACCCGCGGAGCCACCGCAACTGCGGCCGCAAGTCGAGCGAGGAGCTGGCACGCTTTGTCAAGGACATAAAGGCGCTGATGACCCGCCTGCTCACCACGCTCACCGCCGGCACCGAGGACGACGCCCTCGACGTGCTCGCCGTGCGCTATACACAGATTTACGATTTCCTCTCCGTCGAGGAGGGCCGCCGGCTGGCACGCTTCGTGATGCAGACCGACACTCTGCCCGCCATATACCTCGTGGAGCGATACATATCCAAGTCGGCTAACAACGACGCCCGCGTGTTCAAGGGCCTCTACGGCATCAGCTGCCGCCGGCGCTCCATGTCGTCGCTGAGCCGCGAGCTGGGCCTGTCGCGCGAGCGCATACGCCAGTTAGGTATGTCGCAGATGTCGCTGCCCCCGGTGCTCGAGCCCCTGCGCGATGAGCTGCTGGGCATCATGAAGGCCAATGTCATATCGTCGGCCTCGCCCCTGTGGCCCGAGCTGGCCGCGTCGAATCTGCTGGATAACAATCCCGAGTCGCTCATGGGCATCGTGCGCGCCATGAGCCGCAACCTCGACGTGATCCGACTCACGGGCGGCCGCCACTCGTTCCTCATCGACCGCCGCCTGCTCCACGGCGTCAGCCTGCCGCAGTGTGTGGGCGAGATAACGCGGATGGTGCGCATGCGGCGCTGCGAGCCCGAGACAGTGAGCGTTCCCGAGATACTGCGTCGTTTCCGCGCCTCGATAGCCCGGCATGCCGACGTGGATGACCTGTCAGTGATAGTCACCGACCATTTCGTCGGCACGCCCGGCGTGACGGTGGTCGACGGCCACACCCTGCGCCTCGAGCCAAACAGCATCAACCGCCGCCTCGCCATAACACGCATTATCGAGGAATACGGCGAGCCCATGACCATCGAGGACATGTTCGCCGAGTTCAACCGCCGCTATCCCGATTATGCCATCAGGAGCATCACGGCCATGCGCGCGTTCGTATTCCAGTGCCGCAACATCATGTCGGTGGGCAAGAGCGGCCGCTACGTGCTCGACACGTGGACCGACCGCTTCCACGGCACCATCCTGCAATATGTCACCTCGCTCGTGGAGAATTCCGATATTCCCGTGTCGCTCGACGAGATAGAGCGCAAGACCCGCGAGATATTCCCGCGCACCACCTCCAACAGCATCGCCACCATCATCAGCCTCGATCCCAACAAGCGCCTCACGCGCTTTGCCCGCGGATATTTCGGCGTGACGGGGCGCAGCTATCCCGGGTGGGAAGACTGCATGCGCTCGGCCATGCGCCGCCTGCCGTTCAAGCAGCGCTTCGAGCAGTTCCGGGAATATGTGGCCAATAAAGGCGAGATGCCCACATCGTCCTCGTCAGACGAAGAAGGCGTTACCCTGCGCCGCTGGCTCAGCAACGTGCTGGCCGGGCGCATCATGGCGAAGCCCGAGGAGGTGGAAAGCCTCAGACAATACCTGCACGAGACCCGCCGCGTGCCCCAGGGCGCCGACGAGGTGCGGTTCAAGCGCTCGTGCGACGCGCTGCTGGAATATGTCAGCGAGACCGGCACAATGCCCACCATGGCCACCAACCGCCGCCTCTACCAGTGGTATCATCTGTCGATGCGCGCCCGCGGCGTGTGGAAGGACAACCGCAACGAGTATTTCGAGGAGCTGCTTAGCGCCCTTGTGGCCCTCGGTATAAGCATCTGACGTACAACATAGGGCCAAAATCCTTGCCTGATTGAGGGGAATTGCGTATTTTTGTAGTGTAAAACAAAAAACGCTTATGGCAAAGAAAGTAGTGGAGACGCCGCTGATGAAGCAGTACTTCGAGATGAAGCAGAAACATCCCGACGCGGTGCTGCTGTTCCGAGTGGGCGACTTCTACGAGACCTTCTCTGACGACGCCATCACGGCCTCGGAAATACTGGGAATCACCCTCACCCGTCGCGCCAACGGCTCGGCGCAGCATGTCGAGCTGGCCGGCTTTCCCCACCACGCCCTCGACACTTATCTGCCCAAGCTCGTGCGCGCCGGCAAACGCGTGGCCATCTGCGAGCAGCTCGAAGACCCCAAGCTCACCAAGAAGC
>CAYNXG010000112.1:0-5521 GCA_964401095.1 uncultured Bacteroides sp. | reverse complement strand
CTTCAAAGGCATGCGCATGGCCGGCCAGACAGGCAACAAGCGCGTGACCGTGCAGAACCTCCAGGTAGTGAAAGTTATCCCCGAATACAACGTGCTGATGATCAAAGGTTCGATCCCCGGCAGCAAAGGTTCAATCGTCTTAATTGAGAAATAACATGGAAGTCGCAATTTTAACTAAAGAAGGCAAGGACACCGGCCGCAAGGCTGTCCTCAACGACGAGGTGTTCGGCATCGAACCCAACGAACACGCCATCTATCTCGACGTTAAGCAGTACCTCGCCAACCGTCGCCAAGGTACCCACAAATCGAAAGAACGCTCTGAAGTGAGCGGCTCCACCCGCAAGCTGCACAAGCAGAAAGGCGGCGGCGGCAGCCGTATCGGCGATATCAACTCGCCCGTCCTCGTAGGCGGCGGCCGCGTATTCGGCCCCCGTCCCCGCGACTATCGCTTCAAGCTCAACCAGAAGCTCAAGAACCTCGCCCGCCGCTCGGCCCTCTCCGCAAAGGTGGCCGCCGGACAGGTGATTGTCGTTGAAAACTTCACTTTCGACACCCCCAAAACCAAAGAATATATAAAATTTGCTAAAGATCTTAAAATCGACAGCAAAAAGGTTCTTCTTGTTTTGGCAAACAAAGATAATTCCGTATATTTGTCAGTCCGTAATGTGCCGAACGCAAAGCTTGCCAATGCGTCCGACATCAATACGTATGTGATAATGGACACCAACGCTATCGTCTTCACAGAGGGTAGCATTGAGGTCGTTAATAAACTCTAACCGCCAAGGAGCAAACAAAGACAATGGAAATCTCAATCAAACCCATCCTTACCGAAAAGGCCACTAAGCTCACCGAAAAGCTTAATGTCTACACATTCGCCGTTTCTCCCGATGCCGAAAAAGCCCAGATCAAACAGCTGGTCGAAGAACTCTACGGCGTCAAAGTGGTAAGAGTAAACACCGCAGTGATGCGCGCCAAAAACAAATCGCGCTGGACAAAAAGCGGCCTTCTCCGCGGCAAGACCGAACGCTGGAAGAAAGCGTTCATCTCGGTTGCCGAGGGCCAGAACATCGACTTTTTTAGCAACATCTGATAAGAAATGGCAGTAAAGAAATTCAAGCCCACCACCCCCGGGCAACGTCACAAAATTATTGGTGTATTCAAGCGCACCGAGGCCGTGAAAGTCGACGGCAAGAGCATCGTGCGCACCTCCACTGCTAATGCACCAGAGAAAACTCTTGTAGGCGGCAAGGCCGCTACAGGCGGACGCAACGCCGAAGGCCATCTCACCACCCGCTACATGGGCGGCGGCCACAAGCGCAAATACCGCTTCATCGACTTCAAGAGAACCAAGGACGGCATCCCCGCTGTAGTCAAGACGATCGAGTACGACCCCAACCGTTCGGCCCGTATCGCCCTTCTCTATTATGTAGACGGTGCCAAAGCCTATATCATCGCACCCAACGGTCTTGAAGTAGGACAGACAGTTGTCAGCGGCCCCGATGCCGCCCCCGAAATCGGCAACGCCCTTCCCCTCAGCAAGATCCCCGTCGGTACACTCATCCACGCCATCGAGCTCCGTCCCGGTCAGGGCGCTTTCATGGCCCGCTCGGCAGGCACATTCGCCCAGCTCGTGTCGCGTGAGGGAAATTACGCTATTATCAAATTACCTTCCGGTGAAACACGCAAGGTGCTCGCTACCTGCAAGGCCACTGTCGGCGTAGTAGGCAACAGCGAACACTCGCTCGAAAGCTCGGGCAAGGCAGGCCGCTCACGCTGGCTCGGCCGTCGCCCCCGCAACCGCGGCGTTGTCATGAACCCTGTCGACCACCCCATGGGCGGTGGTGAAGGCCGCGCTTCGGGCGGACATCCCCGCTCGCGCAAGGGTCTCTACTCAAAGGGCCTCAAGACACGCGCTCCCAAAAAGCATTCGTCGAAGTACATCATCGAAAGACGTAAAAAGTAATCTGATAAATTAAAGTAATTATGAGTCGTTCACTGAAAAAAGGACCCTTTATCAGCGTCAAACTCGAAAAGAAAGTCGAGGCGATGAATGCATCCGGCAAATCCAGCGTCATCAAGACCTGGAGCCGCGCTTCGATGATTGCCCCCGAATTCGTGGGACACACTTTCGCAGTTCACAATGGTAACAAATTTATTCCCGTTTACGTAACCGAAAACATGGTAGGCCACAAGCTCGGCGAATTCGCCCCCACTCGTACCTTCCGCGGTCACGCCGGCAATAAGAAAAAATAATCAAGGGCCCAGTTAACAAATTTCGTATAAGAAAAGAAAAAATAAAATGGGTGTAAGAAAAAAATTATCAGCCGACAAGCGCAAAGAGGAACTCAAGAGCGTGGCTTTCGCAAAGCTCACCAACGTTCCCACGTCGCCCCGTAAAATGCGCCTGGTTGCCGACATGATTCGCGGCAAGGAAGTGTTCCGTGCCCTCGGCATCCTTAAATTTTCAAATAAAGAAGCCGCCGCTCGCGTAGAAAAACTCCTGCGCAGCGCTGTGGCAAACTGGGAAGAGAAAAACGAACGCAAAGCCGAGTCAGGCGAGCTCTACATCAGCACTATCTACGTGAACTGTGCCCCCATGCTCAAGCGTCTCCGCACTGCGCCCCAGGGCCGTGGCTACCGCATCCGCAAGCGCTCCAACCACGTCACCATCATCGTTGACACTATTGATAACCGCAAAACCCGTGAGGCTTAATTAATATGGGACAGAAAGTCAATCCTATCAGCAATCGTCTGGGTGTGATCCGTGGCTGGGACTCAAACTGGTCTGAAAAAGGCAAATACCCCGCCAATATTCTCGAAGACTACAAGCTCCGCGAATATCTCAACGTACGTCTCGCCAAGATGAGCGTGTCGCGTGTCGTTATCGAGCGCACACTCAAGATGATAACCATCACAATCTGCACCTCGCGTCCCGGCCTCATCATCGGTCAGGGCGGCAAGGAAGTGGAGGCCCTCAAGAAGGAGCTCTCCAAAATCACCGACAAAGACGTACAGATCAATGTACATGAGGTTAAACGCCCCGAGCTCGACGCTCAGATCGTGGCTTCGACCATCGCCCGCCAGGTAGAAGGCAAGGTTGCCTACCGCCGCGCCATCAAGATGGCCATCGCCTCCACAATGCGCGCCGGTGCCGAAGGCATCAAGATCCAGATTTCCGGGCGTCTCAACGGCGCTGAAATCGCCCGCAGCGAAATGTTCAAGGAAGGCCGCACTCCCCTGCATACCCTCCGCGCAGACATCGACTACGCCCTCGTGGAAGCCCACACCAAGGTCGGCGTCCTCGGCGTGAAAGTATGGATCTGCCGTGGCGAAGTATACGGCAAGCGCGACCTGTCGCCCAACTTCACCTCCACACAGAAGGACGGCCGCCAGGCATCTGCCCCCGGCGCTCCCCGCCGCGGTGGTTTCCGTCGCGGTGCCAAAAACAATCGTTAAACCTCAAAACCCTGTCTAAACAACAATGTTAGCACCTAAGAAAACCAAATTCCGCCGCCAGCAGAAAGGCCGTATGAAGGGCGAAGCCCAGCGCGGCAACCAGCTGGCATTCGGCTCGTTTGGCATCAAGACCCTCGAATCCAAATGGATCACAGGCCGCCAGATCGAAGCCGCGCGTATCGCGGTGACCCGTTACATGCAGCGTCAGGGTCAAATCTGGATCCGCATATTCCCCGACAAGCCCATCACCAAGAAGCCTGCCGAAGTCCGCATGGGTAAAGGTAAAGGTTCGCCCGAAGGTTTCGTGGCTCCCGTTACTCCCGGCCGTATCATCCTTGAAGTAGAAGGCGTGCCCTTTGAAGTGGCCAAGGAAGCTCTGCGCCTCGCAGCACAGAAGCTCCCCGTAACCACCAAGTTTATCGTCCGTCGCGACTACGACCCCACCCAAAACGTGTAAACAATTATGAAAAAAGAAGAAATCAAAGAACTTAGCACTCCCGATCTGATCGAGCGTCTCGCCCAGATGGAAAAGGAATACCTCCAGCTCAAGGTCAACCACGCCGTGTCTCCCCTGGACAACCCCGCTAAGATAACAGCTGATCGCCGCATGATTGCACGCGTTAAAACCGAGCTTCGTCAGCGCGAACTTAAAAACCAGTAACCCCATCCCACAATTATGGAAAAGAGAAACTTACGTAAAGAGCGCATCGGGGTTGTGTCGAGCAACAAGGGCGACAAGTCTATCACTGTCACCATCCGCTGGAAGGAGAAACACCCCATCTACGGCAAGTTCGTCAACAAATCCAAGAAATATCACGCACACGACGAACACAACGAGTGCAGCGTAGGCGATACCGTCCGCCTCATGGAAACACGCCCCCTGAGCAAAACCAAAAGATGGCGCTTAGTAGAAATTATCGAAAAAGTTAAATAATCATGATACAGACTGAATCCCGTCTTACCGTAGCCGACAACAGCGGCGCAAAGGAAGCACTCTGCATCCACGTCCTCGGTGGCACCGGACGCCGCTATGCCTCCGTTGGCGACATCATCGTCGTTTCCGTGAAGAGCGTCATCCCCAGCTCCGACGTCAAAAAAGGCACTGTATCGAAGGCTATCGTCGTTCGCACAAAGAAAGAAATCCGCCGTGCCGACGGTTCTTACATCCGCTTTGACGACAACGCATGCGTGCTCCTCAACAACGCCGGCGAACTCCGCGGCACCCGTATCTTCGGCCCCGTTGCCCGCGAACTCCGCGCCACTAACATGAAAATCGTTTCCCTCGCCCCCGAGGTGCTCTGATTCAAAAACCACTCATAAGACACCACAGTAATATGAAATTACATATCAAGAAGGGTGACATGGTTTACGTGCTCTCAGGCGAAGACCGCGGAACCACCGGCCGAGTCCTGTCTGTTGAGCCCGCCAAGCAGCGTGCAATCGTTGAAGGCGTCAACATCATCACCAAGGCCACAAAACCCACCGCCAAATATCCCCAGGGCGGCCTCATCAAGAAAGAAGCCCCCATTCATATTTCCAACCTCAGCCTCATCGACCCCAAGAGCGGCAAGCCCACCCGCATCGCCCTCAAGCGCGTCGACGGAAAATGCATCCGCATAGCTAAAAAATCAGGACAGGAGATTAAATAATGGAAACAACACTCAGCAAAGACTATAAGGAGCGCATCGTTCCCGCCCTGACCAAGGAATTCGGCTACACCACCGTAATGCAGGTGCCCCGCCTCGAGAAAATCGTCATCAACCAGGGCATCGGCGAAGCCACACAGGACAAGAAGCTCATCGATATCGCCATCAACGAGCTCACCGCCATCACCGGCCAGAAAGCCGTGGCTACACTCTCCCGCAAGGACATCTCGAACTTCAAGGTGCGTAAAAAAATGCCCATCGGCGTGCGCGTGACCCTCCGTCGCGAACGCATGTACGAGTTCCTCGAACGCCTCATCCGTGTCGCCCTTCCCCGTATCCGCGACTTCAAGGGTATCGAAGGCAAGCTCGACGGCCGCGGCAACTATACCCTCGGCATCACCGAGCAGATCATCTTCCCC
>CAYNXG010000111.1:0-5521 GCA_964401095.1 uncultured Bacteroides sp. | reverse complement strand
CTCTATAACGTGAACATCTACAACACCGCCATCAAGCGCGTGCAGGACAAGCCTTACAATCAGGTTACATTCCGCACCACCGGC
This sequence comes from uncultured Bacteroides sp., assembly GCA_964401095.1. Taxonomy (GTDB): domain Bacteria; phylum Bacteroidota; class Bacteroidia; order Bacteroidales; family Muribaculaceae; genus CAG-873. The sequence goes on along the minus strand of CAYNXG010000111.1, from coordinate 5,437 downwards.
CCGGCTCCCCAGGTAATCCAGGTGGGCATCACCGACAACCTCTCGGATATCCTGCTGGCCAACAACGACGACCCCGATATTCCCGAAGGCACACTCTACGAGCTCGAACCCGGCACCACCTACAGCATGGCCACCTTCCCCCTCAAGAAGGGCTTCACCCTCATGGGCCCGGCCGAGGGCACACGTCCCGTCCTCATCTGCAACGGCACATGGAGCGTATACAACGGCGCATACCTGGCATCGCTCACATTCCAGAACGTGGAAATCCGCAACGCCAACGCCAACCAGTACTTCATGAACTGCTCCAACCCGTTCACCATCGAGAACGTAAGCTTCACCAACTGCGTGTTCCGCAACGTCTACCGCGGCTTCTGGCGCCACCAGTCGTCCAACGTGAAGAAAATCGACGCCATCGAGATTGACAACTGCTGGTTTGACCAGTGCGGCTGGCAGAGCGGCACCTACGGCACCTTCCACTTCGCATCGGCCGGCAAGGGCGAGATCGGCACCTACGACCAGATCGGTGCCATCACCATCCGCAACACCACATTCTCTCGCGGCGGCTATCAGGTGGATCCCACCTGGGGCTGGGGCAACCTCATCAACCACGCCACTACATCCAACCCCATCGAGCTCACCGTGGAGAACGTGACATTCTATGACTTCTGCGTCAACAACCGTCTCATCGACATCTCCAACACCGAGCGCTCCACAGTCACCGTCCGCAACGTCATCGTGGCATCGCCCATGGGCGAGCTGATTGCCACCGGCTCGGGCACACGCGCCACATACGACAACAACTATGTGACCACCGACTACCGCCTCGGCGGCTCCAAGTTCCGCGCCACAGAGCTGCCCATGTCGGCCCTCGACCTCTTCGAGGATCCCGTCAACGGCAACTACACCATCAAGGACCGCAGCTCGCTGCCCTACGTGACACAGGCCGGCGACCTCCGCTGGATCAACTGACACTAACCAATCCGAGCCGGGGATTGACCCTCTGGGGACAGTCCCCGGCTTCTAATTACCAAACCAAGCAAATGATTAAGAAAACCGCAATATTTCTGGCTCTCTCGGCTGCGCTGACGGCAACCGCCGCCGACGAATACGTGTCGCAGGTATGGGTTCCCGACCTGGGCAACGGCATGTACCGCAACCCCGTAATCAACGCCGACTATTCCGACCCCGACGTGGTGGCTGTCGACGGCGACTACTATCTGACGGCATCGAGCTTCTGCAACATGCCCGGCCTGCCTATCCTGCATTCGCGCGACCTGGTCAACTGGACTATCATCAACAACGCCGTCACCACCCTCGAGCCCGAGGCATACTATAACGACGCCCGCCACGGCGACGGCGTGTGGGCACCCTCGATACGCTATCACGACGGCACATTCTATATCTACTGGGGCGACCCCAACCACGGCGTGTACATGATAAAGACCAAGTACCCCGCCGGCAAGTGGGACGCGCCCGTGCTCGTACAGGCCGCCAAAGGCATCATCGACACATGCCCCCTGTGGGACGAGGACGGCAAGGCCTACCTCGTCAACGGCTGGGCCAAGAGCCGCGCCGGATTCAACGCCCTCATCACCGTATCTGAAATGAGCCCCGACGGCACACGCCTCATCGGCGAACCCGTGGCCGTATATGACGGCCTGCCCGACGGCAACCACACCATCGAAGGACCCAAGTTCTACAAGCGCAACGGCTACTACTACATCCTTGCCCCCGCGGGCAGCGTAGCCGCCGGCTGGCAGGTGGCCATGCGTTCGCGCTCGCCCTTCGGCCCGTATGAGGTGAAGACCGTCATGGCCCAGGGCAACACCGACATAAACGGCCCACACCAGGGCGGCTGGGTCGACACCCCCGAGGGCGAATCGTGGTTCCTGCACTTCCAGGACAAGGGCGTGATAGGCCGCGTGGTGCATCTCAATCCCGTGAACTGGGTTGAGGACTGGCCCGTGATCGGCGTCGACAAGGACGGCGACGGCTGCGGCGAACCCGTCACCACCTACCGCAAGCCCAAGGTAAACGAGAAAATCGCCCGTCACACTCCTCAGGAGTCCGACGAGTTCAACACACCCGAGCTCGGCAAGCAATGGCAATGGTTTGCCAACTATCAGCTGCCATTCGGCTTCGCCACTCCCAACGGCTACTACCGCCTGTACGGACACACCGTGTCGCCCGACTTTGTCAACATGCGCGAGGTGCCCAACCTGCTCACTCAGAAATTCCCCAACGAGACCTTTACCGCCACGGCCAAGGTTACCGTAGGCGCCACCCAGGACGGCCAGCAGAGCGGCCTTATCGTCATGGGACGCGACTATGCACGCATCGCCGTGGAAAGAGCCGGCGACAGCTACGAAATCAAGTTTGTGGAATGCCTCAAGGCCGACAAGAACAAGCCAGAGAAGGCCGTGACCGTGGCCACCGTGGCCCCGAGCCGCGTTAACGGCGACGGAGGACGCGCCACCACCGACCTCGACATCTGGCTCCGCGTGAAGGTGGGCAAAGACTATAAGTGCACGTTCTACTACAGCCTCGACGGCAAGAAATACGTGGAGTGCGGCACACCGTTCACCGCTCGCGAGGGCCACTGGATCGGCGCCCGCGTAGGCCTCTACAGCATGCAGCCCGCCGGCAAAAACCGCGGCTGGATCGACATCGACTGGTTCCGCATCACCAAGTGACCGTCACAACATCACGGCGCCATGCCGCCCGCGCGGCGGCATGACGCCTGAAAACACATTTTTGTAAGAATGAACGAAATCATAAACATCCGCGACTATTCGGAGCACACCTGCCGCCTCACCATCCGTAACGAGGCAGTGGCGCGCGCCGCACGTCCGGGACATTTTGTCATCGTGTGCTTCAGCGGCGACATGCAGCGAATACCGTTCACCATCGTCAGCACCGACCGCGAAGCCGGCACAATAGACATCATCATACACAAGGCGGCCAACCTCGACGCCGTACGCGCCGGCCTCCGGGCGGGCGACTCCCTGCCCCATCTGCTGGGGCCGCTCGGCAGCGAAATCAAAATCGAGAACTTCGGCACCGTGGTGTGCATCGGCGACGGAGCCGGCTTCGTGCCCCTGATGCCCGTGGCCTCGGCCCTGAGCGCCGCCGGCAACCGCGTGATATCCGTCATATCCGAGCAGTCGTCGGTAAACACCTGCCTGCAGAGCGACATCGCCGCCTCGAGCGAGTCTGTGACAATCGTTGAAGACGGCTCGCCCGCCGACACCCTCTCGCGCATAATATCTGAGAACCGCGTGGACCGCATATTCATGACCGGCCCCACCACCATGATGAAAGAACTGGCCGACACGGCCCGCCGACACGGCATACCGGCCACATGCATCCTCAACATGATAATGGTCGACGGCATAGGCCTCTGCGGCACATGCCGCGTGATTGTCGACGGCAAGCGCCGCCTCACATGTATCGACGGCCCGGCATTCGACGCCCTCGCCGTAGACTTTGACCAGCTCCTCAACCGTCAACGCCATTTCGTTTAATTATGAATCAAAGAGATGAACAATGGCGCACCGAGCTACGCCAGAAATATACCACACGCCAGCGCACGGCCATCCCGCGCGTGCGCATGCCCGAACTTGACGCTGCCTACCGCATCAGCTGCGAGGACGAGGTGGACCAGGGCCTCAGCGTGGAGCAGGCCGTACTCGAGGCTCGCAGATGCCTCGACTGCCCCGACCCCGGATGCATGAAGGGCTGCCCCGTGCACAACGACATCCCGGGCTTTATCAAGAACATCGAGCGACGCGACTTTGCCGCGGCGGCTGCCGTGCTGTCGCGCACCACGGTGCTCCCGGCCGTATGCGGCCGCGTGTGCCCGCAGGAAAAGCAGTGCGAGGCCTCGTGCATCTACACCAAGATGAAGAAGCCCGCCCTGGCCATAGGCAACCTCGAACGCTTCGTAGCCGACAACATGCGCTACAATCGCGACGCCCACACCGACGCCGAGACGGCCGAGACATCCCGGCAGCCGTCGTCGCCGCTGTCCATAAAGGTGGCGGTGGTAGGCTCGGGCCCCTCGGGACTGGCCTTCGCCGGTGACATGTGTGCCCGCGGATATAAAGTGACGGTATTTGAAGCCCTGCACCAGATAGGAGGCGTGCTGAAATACGGCATTCCCGAATTCTGCCTGCCTAACGCCGTGGTGGACAGCGAGATTGAAAAGCTGCGCTCGATGGGCGTGGAATTCGTCACCGACTGTTTCATTGGCAAGACCCTGTCATACGACCAGCTGCATCACATGGGCTTCAAGGGCGTCTACATCGCCACGGGCGCCGGCAAGCCGCGCTTTATGGGCATTCCGGGCGAAAACCTTCCCGGCGTCCTCACGGCCAACGAATATCTGATACGCCTCAACCTGCTCGGCTCAAAAATATACGGCAAGAATTCAATCAGCCTTTCGGGCAAGCGCGTGGCCGTCATCGGCGGCGGCAACACGGCCATCGACGCCGTGCGCTATGCCGTGCGCATGGGCGCGGAGAAGGCCATGATAGTCTACCGCCGCAGCGAGGCCGAGATGCCCGCCCGCGCCGAGGAGATACGACACGCACGCGAGGAAGGCGTTGAATTCCTCACCCTCCACAATCCCGTGGAATACGTGGCCGACGACAAAGGCTTCCTGCGCGCCATGAAGCTCCAGCGCATGGAGCTCGGCGAGCCCGACCCCACCGGCCGCCGCGCCCCCATCCCCGTGAAGGATGCCGTGGAGCTCGTGGAGGTTGACCTCGTGGTTGTGAGCGTAGGCTCGCTGCCCAATCCGCCCGCGTCGCTCCCCGACATGGAGCTGACCCGCCAGGGCGGCATAATCGTCGACGAGACCTCCATGAAATCGTCGGCCCCGGCCATATATGCCGGCGGCGACATCGTGCGCGGCCCCGCCACTGTGATTCTCGCCATGGGCGACGGCCGACGCGCCGCACGCTCGATGGCCGAGGCTTTTGAAGAAAAATTACAAACATTATCACTATAATACCAAATGAAAGTCATCACACTCGGCGAAATCATGCTTCGCCTTTCCACACCGGGTCACACCCGCTTTGTACAAGTCGACAACTTCGACGCCTGCTATGGCGGCGGCGAGGCCAATGTGGCCGTAAGCTGCGCCAACTACGGCCATGACGCCTACTTTGTGAGCAAACTTCCCACCCACGAAATAGGCCAGGCAGCAGTCAACGCTCTCCGTCGCTACGGCGTGCACACCGACCATATTGCCCGCGGCGGCGACCGTGTGGGCATCTACTACCTCGAGAGCGGCGCGTCGATGCGTCCTTCAAAGGTTATCTACGACCGCGCCGGCTCGTCGATTGCCGAGGCCGTGCCCGAGGATTTTGATTTCGACGCCATCATGGAAGGCGCCGACTGGTTCCACTGGAGCGGCATCACTCCCGCCATCTCC
>CAYNXG010000110.1:0-5563 GCA_964401095.1 uncultured Bacteroides sp. | reverse complement strand
CGTGGGTCACCTGTGCGCCCGCGAGGGTGAAGAGGGCTTCAACCTGTCCGGCGATGTCCCATTTGCGCGACTCTACCGACGAGCGCTGCGATGTGGTGACGAGGATGCCGTTGTCGGGCTGCATCTTCACGGATGCGAGGTTGGTGGATGTCTCTACGAGGCCTTCGAGGTCGCGGCTCATGGACACTACGCCGTGGGGAGCCGAGTAGAGGGCTTCGATGAGGCGTGTGGCGGTGCGGGCGTCGATGCAGAAGTCGGGACGCTCTACCGATTCGAGGGTGAGTTCGATGGTGGGCTCGATGCCTTCATATTCTTCCTTGACATCAGCCACGAAGTGGTTGAAGCGTACTACGATATCCTCCTTGCGCGAGGTGTGCACGCCGAATACGGCATGAGCGGCGCGGGGGATGGCGTTGCGCAGGTTGCCGCCGTCTATTTCGGAAATCGACAGTTCGTGTTCCTTCGAGATGAGCCACAGGAAGCGGGCCAGGAGCTTGTTGGCGTTGGCGCGGCCGAGATGGATGTCGCCGCCCGAGTGGCCGCCGAGGCCCTTGGAGATGTCGAGCTTGAAGTACTGGAAGTCGGTTGGCGCCATCGAGCGGTCGTAGTGGAACAGGCATGTGGTGTCGACGCCGCCTGCACAGCCTACGAATATCTCGGCATCGTCTTCCGAGTCGAGGTTGAGGAGCATCTGGCCCGAAATCATGCCGTCGCCGAGGTTGTTGGCGCCGGTGAGGCCGGTTTCCTCGTCAACGGTGAAGAGACATTCGATGGGGCCGTGGACGAGCTTGTCGTCGACGAGGACAGCGAGTGCTGCGGCCATGCCGATGCCGTTGTCGGCGCCGAGGGTGGTGCCGTCGGCGTGGAGCCATTCACCGTCTACGATGGTTTTGATGGGATTGTTCTCGAAGTCGAAGCTCTTGTCATTCGACTCGCACACCATGTCCATGTGTGCCTGGAGGATTACAGTGGGGGCCTGTTCTTTGCCGGGGGTGGCGGGCTTGGTCATTACGACGTTGCCTATGGGGTCGGTTTTAGCGGCTATACCGTGCTTTTCAGCGAAGTCGAGGAGGAACTGACGTATTTTGCCTTCCTTTTTGGAGGGACGGGGCACCTGTGTGATTTGGTCGAAGATGTCGAAAACCAGCGCGGGTTTGAGGTCTTTGATAGTCATGTTATGAAAATGTGGGTTAAAAGGGTGTTTCGATACAAAAATGGATTAATAATGTTCGTTGTTCACTCGGGAACTGTTAAAATTATTTATTTCCGCGCTCTAAGTTACAAAATAAATTCCATATTATGCAAAAAAATCGTCGGAGCGTGCGTATATTTGCACAATAAAACGATTGCAGACCATGAAACTGTTTATTCTGACAATAATATTGTTGCTCGTGTCGGTGCTACTGCTTGGGGTGAAAGTATTGTTTGTCAAGGGTTCAAAGTTTCCATCGGGACATGCCGGCAGCTCGCCTGCGCTGAGAGCCCGCGGTGTGGTCTGTGCTTCGCGACAAGAAAATAAAACCAAATTAAAATCAACGGAGTAATATCCACACATTTCACATGAAAAAACTTACCCTCGCCGTAGGAATTGTCATCGCCATGCTGGGCACATCGTGCTCCGAGTCGCCCAAGACCGGAGTGCCTGCCGCATCATCCATGTCCGATTCTGTGGCCGCCCGCTGCAACATCAGATATATAGATGTAGACTCGGTGCTCGCCGCCTATACCCTGGCTCAGGAGCTCGCTACAGAGCAGCAGAAAGAGATGGTGGCCTTTGAAAGCGCCGCACGTCAGAAAGACACCGAGCTGCAGCGTCTCAACGCTTCTATACAGAACAAGTATCAGAATAACGGTTATCTCACCGAGGAATCGCTCAAGGCCGACATGAACAGCCTCCAGCAGCGCCAGACCGAGGCAAACAACTGGGCTAACACCCATCAGAATCGCCTCGCACGTCTCGTTGCCGAGCAGCAGCAGCGCCTCAGCGACTCGCTGCAGAACTTCCTCAAGGATTATAACGCCGTTTTCGGCTATGACGCAATCCTCGACAAGAAAGCAGGTTTCTTCAAGCCCGAGCTCGACATCACCGCCGACATCATCCGCGGTCTCAACGAGCGCTACACACCCGCAAAACCCGCTGAAGAAGAAAAGAAATAAGGCCGGCCACCCATTGACGGTTATAATGCGTAGAGCCTGTGTCACAATCGTGGCACAGGCTCTATCTTTAGCGCATGTTACTTAGACCCCGTTCCTCAGCGGCGCATGTAGGCGGTGCGCTCGTGGGGCGACATACGTTCTATGGCATAGCGGAGGGCCGTGCGTGGCATCTCGTGCACGTGGCGGTCGAGAAATCCGCGTAGCGTGTCCATGTCGCGCTTGCCCGTCTCGCGCAGCATCCATCCCACGGCTTTGTGGATAAGGTCGTGCTTGTGGCTCAGCAGCCTCTCGGCCAGGTATAAGGTCTCGTCAAAGCGGTCGTGGCGTATCAGCATGGCCGTGGATACGATGGATATTCGCTGTTCCCACATCGACTCGCTGTCGCAGAGCCGGCGCAGGATGCCGTCGTCGGGCATGGCGCCTCCGGGCAGAGGGTGGAGCAGGGAATTGCCAAGGATATAAGGCGCCGACAGGTCTACGAGGTCCCAGTTGTTTATGCCGGCCGTGTGGGCGAGATAGAAATCAGTCAGTTCCTTGCGCATCGCGGCGCCATCTTCGGCCGGGCGTCGGTGCGAGGGCAGGGCGGCACGCATGCGTTCGACAAGCAGGAGCAGGCCGCAGAGCCGCGCCTCATGCCATTCGGAGGCCAGCAGGCGCTCTATTTCCTCAAGGGGCGTGTCATGCCTTGCGCTGCGCGCCACGCTGCGGGTCTGCGGCACGGTGACGCCCAGGAATCTGTCGCCCTCGCCGTATTGGCCCGGTCCGGTTTTGAAAAATCGCATCAGCACGCGCCGCTTGTCTTCATTTGCAAGGGCCTGCAGGGCTTCTATGATGTCTTCGGCTGTAGTCATTTGAAATTTTCGACTGAAATTTACGACGCGGCCCCGAAAGCCTTGTCAGGCGATTTCGGGGCCGGCGGTTATATTGCTGTCAGCGCGGCGGGGATGCTGCGCCGGTTAATTCTTATTTTATCTCGATGAGCTCCTCGGAGGACACTTCATTGCCCTTCTTGTCGGTTTCGGTCGAGCGCACGAGGCCCACGCCGTCGGCATACCAGGCGGTTATGATTATCTCGGGAGCGTTGCCCATGCCGGTGTTCTTTACGGCATAGGTGAGCTTGGCGCAGTCAAATTTGCCGGCGGGAGTCTCCACGGTCTCGCGTCCGAGGTAAGAGCCCTTGCTGATGCGCATCACGATGTTCTGTCCCATTACAGATGTGCGGAGCACCGACTTGTCGAATACGGCGCCGTTGACGGGATTGGCGGGGATGGGGAACGCCAGCTCGCCGCTGACCTTGAGGGCGTCGGCAAACTGCTGCATGTCGCTATCCGAGGGATACTGGCCCGAGGCGTACAGCATGTCCTTAACCTGCTTTACCATAAGATCCTTGAAATCGGGGGCCGACATCATTATGACGGTCGTAACGGTGTCGGCGGGGTTGAAGCGGAAACCTGTGAACACCGACATTTCCTCGAGGGGATTCTCGGGCGAGGTGTGTGTTTCCTTCATGCGTACCGACAGAACACCCTCGGCGTCCTTTTCGGCCGACACTACGGTCGATTTATAAGTCTCGTCAGTCTTTTCCTTGGTGTTTACTGAGTGATAAACTAAAGTCTGGCCCTGAGTGGAGGGGCAATACTGTGCGGAAGCGGCGCCGCAGGCGAGGGCGACAGCCAGCAGAATTGAAAATATCTTTTTCATTACAGGATAGGTTTTGGGCGCAAAGATACAATATAATCAGACAAAATCCGCTTAAAAAATAAAAAAATCAGATTGCGTGGGTGAAAATTCGGGAAATTATTTCTAATTTTGTAAAAATTTGCGAAAAATGGCTTCCGACCTCCAGAACCAGCTAAAGACCGTGCGGGCCAAGACACAGGTGGTAGGCGAAAAATACCGCTACTTGCGTCAGCAGTACGATATGCTGCGGGCTGAAAATTCCGAGCTGAAGGCTCAGATCCGCGCGCGAGACGAGGAGCTGGAGAAGCTGAAGATGCAGGTGGAATACCTCTCCATCGCATCTACGGTGAGGCTGACGGGCGACGACCTGAAGGCCACGAGAGCCATGGTAGCGGATTTGGTGCGGGAAATCGACCGCTGTATCGCCGACCTCATGGAGTGACAGCCCTTCCCCGCGGAAACGAAGCTGATTGATGAACGAAGAAGAAAAACGACATAGATTTACAGCCACGATAGCCGATGTAGAGCCTTTTGTGTTCTCCATCACATTGTCCGAGGAGCCGATATTCCGTAAAGCGGCCTTTCATGTCAATGAGCTGTGGCGGAAAATGCAGCAGGACCAGCCCTCCAAGTCATCGCATTATGCCCTGGCAAAAGTGGCACTGGCCTTCGCCGAGCTATATTATCGAAAGAGCGAGCAGCTGGCCGCTCAGTCGAAGATGCTCGACGAATTCGAGCGCGAGCTCGACGAGATTCTGCTCACTATGGAATGAGCCCCGCCGTGGCGCTCGGAGGCCGTTACGGGCCACTTCTTTATTTAACTGAATCATGCCACGTCGACGCACCCGCACCACTGCCACGCGCAGAGGCGCGGGCCGTTTTGTTTTGTCCCGACTATATAATATTAATGTAAAACCCAATAAACAATCTAATGGACAGCATATTTTTAAATATAGCAATCGGCGTGGTAGCCGCCGCCATTGGCGTGGCAGTCACAATCGTGGTGCAGCGCCGCATGGCACGAACCCGCGCCAAACAGATCATCGCCGATGCCGAGCGCGAGGCCGATGATATCAAGCGCTCAAAGGAGCTCCAGGGACGCGAGGAAGCCCTCCGCATCACCGCCGAGGCTGAGAAAACAGCCAATCAGCGCCTCGCCAAGGTGCAGCAGAACGAATCGCGCGTAAAACAGCGCGAGCTGCAGCTCAACCAGCAGCAGAGCGAGAACGCCCGCGCCCGCAACGAGCTCGAATCGCGCCGTCAGACCCTCGACGCACAGGCTGTAGCCCTCGACCAGCGTGCCGAGGAGCTCGACCGCATGCATCGCCGCGCCGTGGAGCAGCTCGAGCACATCAGCGGCCTTTCCAGCGACGAAGCCCGCGAGAAGCTCGTTGAATCCCTCAAGGACGAAGCCAAGACAGCCGCCGCGTCGTACATCAACGATATCATGGACGATGCCAAGATGACGGCCAACAAGGAGGCCAAGCGCATTGTGGTTCAGTCGATTCAGCGTGTGGCCACCGAGACGGCCATCGAGAACTCCGTCACCGTGTTCCATATCGATTCTGACGAAATCAAAGGCCGCATCATTGGCCGCGAAGGCCGCAACATCCGCGCCCTCGAGGCCGCCACAGGCATTGAGATTATCGTTGACGACACCCCCGAGGCAATCGTGCTCAGCGGCTTCGACCCCGTGCGCCGCGAGATCGCCCGCCTGGCCCTGCAC
>CAYNXG010000109.1:0-5619 GCA_964401095.1 uncultured Bacteroides sp. | reverse complement strand
ATCTGAGTGACCGATTGTTATATACCATAACTCCCAAACTTGGGAAGTTACATATCTTTTTTATAAAATGAACAGATTTTAAGTTATTTTTTGTATCATATACATAACTTAACAGAGGCGCATAAAGCGTCTCATCCGAGGGCCTGAACGGCATCTGTTTCAGGATAAGGTGGATAAGCGACTACAGTCCAAACAGTACACGGGTGATGGCAAAGCGTTTCAGTACATAGGCATACAGCAGCCATGGAATCGTCAGCCCGACAGAGATAGCGACGGCACCCGCAATCGCATATTGCAGGTCGCCTCCGAGTGCATAGCGTAAAAGCACTGATTTTATAACACCGAGGAATGTAGTGTGTAAAAGATAGATAATATACGAGGCCGATGCAAGCGACAGCATACCGCGCGACAGCCACGGGGTTATGCGGCCCTGCATCACACGGAAAAATGCCGGAATAGCGAATATAGCCACATAGGGCACAAATTTACCTGCAAGGCTAACGCCGCAGAAATTTGCGGCTTCAAGCGCGACGAATAGCGCCAGTCCGCCCCACATGGCCGACGGACGGCGGGTCATCATATAATTGCGATAATCATACAGCAGCATGCCGGCCACAAAGAATACCGCGAAGCATTTAGTCTGGGACAGACACAGAATGTCGGAAAGCTCCCACGGGACATTTGAGACAAACGCCGCAACAATGAACAGCAATATCCGCGACGCAGGAGTCTTGAACCACGGACAGATTACAAACATCCACCATAACGTCCATATATACCACAGATAATATCCCGCGGCAGGACTGTAGAGTATCTCTACGAATGTTTTCAAAGTTACAGGATTCTCTACCGACATTCCGTTTTGCCCCGCAAGTTTGAAGAGGATTACAATTACCGATACGGTAAGATAAGGCACGACAAGACGCCGTACCTTACGGCTGAGAAACTGCAAATACGAACGCTCGGGCACGGCTGTGTACATGAACAGATAGCCGCTTAAGGCCAGGAACAAGGGCATGTGGAACGTGTATATGAAGTTAACCACATATCTCCAATACGCCGGCATCGGAGCTAATTGCCAGTGGCCGATAACAACGAGTAATATAGCAAACGCACGTGTATAATCTATGTCTGTTAGTCGAGTACGGGAAACCGCTTTCTGGGGTTGCATAATTCAGTGATAACCTTATTTGTCAGTATCGCTTTCGGTTTATACCATCATCCTGATACGGGATGATTCACCTAATTGCCTGATGCAAAGGTACTGATTTACATATAGGTTACCCCCCCCCCAGCGTTAATTTTTGTTAACAAGAGCGTGATTCCGATTTTTTTAAGCGAAAAAGGCTCGCGGGATTGTTTTTCCTGGGCAATGAGATTATAGTCGCTATCCTACCGACAGCCCCCGCATAGCCAACGCTTGTTTTTTATGCCTTGTGTGCGGAGGAGGGGGGCTATGGACGGCTGGCGGTAGGAGGGTGTGGCACCTCATGCCCGGAGGCTCTCCGAAGCATCAAGTTCGGCCGTTTCAAAGGCTTAGATTGCTGTTCGAGCGTACCGGATCAGAACTTGTCTTCTTCAAAGACAATTACATAGTTGTTGTTCTCGTCGATGAAGCCGTGATCCAAGGCTGACACGCCTTCGACAAATACTTCTCTGAGAGGAATCGACTTGCAATCAAACGTCAAGGGATCAATCAGATTGAATGTACTGCCGGAATCATAGGTCATATAGTGCTTGCCTTCTATACCGTATGCACTTATATGGTTTGAATCGATTTTGCCCCAGCTGATTATGTTGAAGTTCGTGTCTATGACACCGCCGAAGCGCTCGCCGTAGCCATACGGAGAACGTGCCACGAAGGATACCACGGCATAGCCGTTGTAGAAGGGAGTTATCTGTGCGAAGGTGCCGTCGGGTGAATCGTTCGAGACTTGTACACTGACAGGGCCGAGTTTCATGGCGCCGGTCTTGTCCATGTAATAGCTCTTATTATCGGTGGTGGAAACCAGCGAATAGCCCGAGTTGAAATCAGTGGGACGTACCGAGAATTTGGGCTGAATCACCATGTTGCCGCTCTTGTCGATGAATCCCCATCGGTCTTTTGCTCCGACGCCTCCGCTACCGGCCACCGACACAGCGGCAAGCCCCTCACTGAAATCGCCTGCGGCAAGGTATTCGGGCTTTATCACAATCTTGCCTGCATCATCGCGGAATCCCCATAGCATCACTTTTTTGCCATTTAGAAGACCTTCCTTGCAGAAAGCGATGAGTCCTTCAGATTTTTTGCGCATCATTCCGTTCATTACGCTGAAATGTTCAGCCGGAAGCGCCGTTGTAAACCACAGGTCGGGGAACACGAGATTGCCTTTGCTGTCGACATATTTGTAATCTGTCATATAATTCAGCAGATTATATTCCTTGCCTTTGAAGGCTACCATAGCCACGCCGTCGACAAAGTTTGAAGCCGAGAGCGCCTTTTCGAGTTTTTTCACCGTATTGCCTTTATTGTCGCGTATGGAAAGTTCCGGAGTAGAATAGCCCGTCTGCGCGATTTCCATGAACACGCCTCCGCCAAACCGCGGCATACGCGACCGCGAGGATTCAGACATTGCTGTACTGAACACTTTATTGCCGGCTTTATCTATGAAACAGGCCCCGTCCTCATAGCTGTAGACATACGCGAGCCCTTCATGGAAATCTGAGAACAGAACGCGGTCGTTGAAAGTAACCGAACGCGTGGAGGAAGTACGCTGAGGTTTCTTTAACATCATATCTCCCGAATACGTGTCATAGTGCATCGTGCCCCGATGGATGTTACGGAGAAACTGCGGGGTTTCATCGTCGTCGGCCTTGCCGGCATTGTTGCCGGAGGCATTCGAGCTATTGCGGTCTCCTGACGACTGACGGCTGTCTTTCTTGACAGGCAACTGTTTTTTCAGTTCTTTCTCCGCTTTTTCCTTAAGTCCCTTGAGAAACTGCGCCTCGGCAGGCATTTGGCTAGCCAGCACAAGCATCACAAGAACATACAAAACTTTTTTCATAATATATCTTTAAATTATAATGATTGGTCAAAAAATATCGGCGTCATTATGGGTCGGAAAGAGTTGATGCCACTACGTAGCCGTATCAAAACCAACTGTAACATAGTCAACGCGTGTTTTTTATGCCTTGGGTACGGAGGATGGGGGCTATGGGTTGCTGGCGGTCGGAGGGCGCCGAGCCGTCATGACCGCTTTTGGCGGTCAGGGTAAAGAAGCGGATTATCGGAGTGGATGTGTAGCAGGCGATCTTGTCGAGAATTTCGAGCGAGGGCAGGCGACGGCCTGTGACCCAGCCGTTGACGGTCACCGACGTTACGCCTAAATGACGGGCAAGCTCCACCTGGGTGATATTCTTCGATTTAAGTATCTCCTTGATACGAAGATTTATCATGCGCCTTGATAACAAAATGTCACGGAAATAGAAATAATCGGCACAAAGTTACTGATTTTTAGGGAGGATACCCCCCCCCCGTGTTAAACTTTGTTAACGTTATCAATGCTTTGTTTTTGCTGTCATTTTGCCACCTTGAGTATGCCGCCTCGGCGGCTGTGTATCAACATGTTGCGGCAAGGGTTACAGCCGTCACGGCTGCGGGTCGGGCGGGCATCATGGTGGATATGGCCTCGGAAAGCGTGGCGCCGGTGGTGAGGATATCGTCGACGACTGCCACATGGAGGCCGGCCAGGGCCTCGGGACGCCTCAGCGTGAAGCATCCGGCAATGCCGGCGGCGCGGGCCGCGGCTCCGCTGCTGCGCGACAGTGGCGAGTGGCCGCGACGTGCGCCGAGGGCGTCGACCACGGGGATGCCTGTGGCGCGCGACAGCTCGCGGGCTATTATGGAGGCCTGGTTGAATCCGCGGCGCAAGCGCTTGGTCCAGTGCATGGGCACGGGCACCAGGACATCGACGCCGCGGAGGTCGCCGCGCGCGGCCACGCGGGCGGCAAACTGACGGGCCAGCAGGGCGATGATGTCGGGGCGGCCGCCAAACTTGCCCCGGCGCAACAGGGAGGGGAAGGCCGACCGGTTGGAGTATGCGAGCCATGTGACTACGGCGGCCACGGGCATGCGACGGTCGAGCCGCTCGAGCCGCAGGCGATGGCCCGGCAGAGGGCACTCGGGCACCTGCGACAGGCACGTCAGGCACAGGCCGCGCTCGCCGCTCACCAGTGAGCGGCCGCAGAGCAGGCAGGTGGATGGAGCGAGCAGGGATATGATCATGGCCGGATGCAAAGATAGCACTTTGCGCGACATTATTTTGTATTTTTTGCCGTGTATTTTGGCCGCCGGGTTTTGCAGGTGGGTTTTTTGTTGTACTTTTGCATGTTATAACTCGCATGACATGACACATGTAAAACCTAAAAAATCTCTTGGCCAGCACTTTCTGACCGATATGGGCATAGCCGAGCGCATAGCGCACACGATCGACAACTGTCCGGAGCTGCCGGTGGTTGAAGTCGGGCCGGGCACGGGCGTGCTGACTCGCTTTCTGCTCGAAGCGGGCCGCGACCTCACGGTGGTGGAGCTCGACAGCGAGAGCGTGGAGTATCTGAAACAAGGCCATGTGGCCGGCCTGGGCGAGGAACGCATCGTCGAGGCCGACTTCCTGCGGCTCGACCTGGCGGCGCTCACCGGCGGCCGCAAGATGTGCATCATAGGCAATTATCCCTACAATATATCATCGCAGATATTTTTCAAGGTGCTCGACAACCGCTCGCTGGTGGAGGAGTGTGCCGGAATGCTGCAGCGCGAGGTGGCCGAACGGATATGCGCGGCCGAGGGCTCGAAGACGCGCGGCATACTGAGCGTGCTGCTGCAGGTGTGGTATGACTGCGAGTATCTGTTCACGGTGAGCGAGCATGTGTTCAACCCGCCGCCCAAGGTGAAATCGGGTGTGATACGCCTGCGCCGCAACGGTGTCACCGACCCGGGCTGCGACTTCGGGCTGATGCGCACGGTGGTGAAGACCACCTTCGGGCAGCGCCGCAAGACCATCCGCAACTCGGCCCGCGGGCTGCTGCCGCCGGGCACGACATTTCCCGCCGACTGCCGCCTGGGCGCCATGAGGCCCGAACAGCTGTCGGTGGCTGAATTTGTAGAACTGACCAATCTCATCGAATCTCTCCGCAGCAAATCATGAAAGAATTTACGCCCGAGTATCTGGAGCGGATACGCGAAATAATCACCAACAAGGATGCCGACGGCGCCCGGCGCGAGCTGGCCGACCTGCACCCGGCCGACATAGCCGAGCTGTATCAGAGCCTGGAGCTGGACGAGGCCGAGTTCCTGTACAGGCTGCTCGACGAGGAGACGGCGGCCGACGTGCTGATGGAGCTGGACGAGGACGACCGCCTCAAGCTCCTGGAGGGCATGCCCACCGAGGAAATCGCCAAGCAGATCGAACACCTCGACACGGACGATGCCGTGGACGTCATACAGCAGCTCGACGAGGAAGACCGCGACGAAATCCTGTCGCACATCGACGACGTGGAGCAGGCCGGCGACATCATAGACCTGCTGAAATACGACGAGGACACCGCCGGCGGCCTCATGGGCACCGAGATGATCGTGGTGAA
>CAYNXG010000108.1:0-5781 GCA_964401095.1 uncultured Bacteroides sp. | reverse complement strand
CTTTACGCCTTAAAAAGTTTTGACATTATAAAAAATTAAGATGCGTCAGCCCTGAGATTAAAGGCCCGGACTATTGACAAGGGCTTAAAAATGTTGTAATTTTGCACGAAATTACGGATGATATGTCAATGCCCTGTCAGTCGCGATTTCCGCGGCCCCCGGGCTGTAAGAAGGTTTGCCTCACTTATCCGAATCCATAAGTCTATAAAATAGAATGAATCAGAATAAACGTTCGGCCAAAATATCCACATTGGGCTCACAGCTCACCTCGGTGATAAGCGTTGCGCTGGTGCTGGTGATACTTGGCATCCTGGCCATGACGCTGGCAGGCTCGCGCCGCCTTGCCGACGATATACGCAGCAATATAGGCTTCGTGGCCAAGCTGGCTCCCGAATCGACCTCCGCCGATGTGGAGCGCGTTAAAGGCCGCATAGAGGCGCTGCCCGGCGTGCAGAGCTATGTGTTCGCCTCGCCCGAGAATATCCTTGACGAGGAGTCGCGGCTGCTGGGGCAGGATATATCCGAGATGCTGGACGAGAATCCGTTCGGCGCGGAGTTTGACATAAAGATGAAGCCCGAATATGCCTCGGGCGACAGCATAGCCGCCGTGTCGGGCGTGCTGGCAGGCGACGCCTCCGTGGAGGAGGTGGTGACGGAGACGGCTGTGGTGGATAATGTGAATTCGGTGTTGCGGCGGCTGTCGGCGGTTCTCCTTGCCGTGGCGGCTGCGCTGCTGATAATATCTTTTGTGCTGATAAACAACACGGTGAGCCTGGCGGTGTATTCGCGCAGGTTTATAATCCACACCATGAAGCTGGTGGGCGCGACGGGCGCGTTTATCCGCAGGCCGTTTCTGGCGGCCGGCGCTGTGACGGGCCTTACGGCCTCGGCCGTGGCCATAGCGCTGCTGGCGGGCGCCCGCGGCTATGCGGCAACGTTCGACCCCGTGGTGGCCGAAATCCTTCCGTGGAATCTGATGGGCCTGATATTCGCCGGCGTGGTGGTGGCGGGCCTCGTAATATGTACGGCAGCCTCGGCGATAGCCACCAACCGCTATCTGCGCTCGGGCTACGACGAAATGTTCATGAAATAATATCATAAGTATGTGTCCGAAATTATTTGATCTATTGCCTCATAAACTATGCAGCGAACTTCAAAATCCGGCTTC
Source organism: uncultured Bacteroides sp. (assembly GCA_964401095.1). Lineage (GTDB taxonomy): Bacteria > Bacteroidota > Bacteroidia > Bacteroidales > Muribaculaceae > CAG-873. Next base: position 4,613 of record CAYNXG010000108.1, on the reverse strand, counting down.
AGTTATAATGGAACCCCGTTACGCCGTCAGCCGGACTCTAAATTTCACCCACATACTTCACAATCCAATACGATAAATAAATTCAAACACATACTTATACAGCAATATGTATAAATCGACAAAACAGACAGACAATATCGAGCATCAGGACTTCGATACATTGCCGCTGGGCCGCAACAACTTCATCATCATGGCCGTGGCCGGCGTAATGATAGTGGCGGGATTCCTGCTGATGCTCGGCGGCTCGAGCACACCCGAGGCGTTCAACCCCGACATTTTCAGCACCCGCCGCATCGTGGTGGGCCCGGCAATATGCTTTCTCGGCTTTGTGGTCATGGCCGTGGCCGTGTGTGTCAAACCCCGTAAGAAATAAGGCATGGATACGCTGAACGCATTGATAATGGGTATCGTGCAGGGCCTTGCCGAGTATCTGCCCATAAGCTCGTCGGGCCACCTCGAGATATGCGGCAAGCTGCTGGGGCTGAATCTCGACCCCGAGGCGAGCCTTGAGTTTGACGTGATGCTGCACGTGGCTACGGTGCTGAGTACCATCGTGGTGCTGTGGCGCGAGTTTGCCCCGCTGTGTGTGTCGTTTTTCACCTTCAAGCGTGACAAGAATTTTGACACTGTCGTCAAAATCCTCATATCGTGTATTCCCGTGGCTATAGTGGGGCTTTTCTTCAAGGATTTCATAGAGTCGTTCTTCGACAAGAATCTCACCGTCATAGGCGTGTGCCTGCTGGTGACGGCGGCGCTGCTGTCGTTCTCCTATTTCTTCCGCACCCGTCCGCTGGATGAGGCTTCGTCAGGCCGCAAGCCTTACAAGCCCCGCGACATCAACTACGCGGACGCGTTTGTAATAGGCTGTGCGCAGGCTGTGGCCGTGCTGCCGGGCCTGTCGCGCTCGGGCACCACAATCGCCACCGGCATCCTGCTGGGCGACAAGCGCGAGCAGGTGGCACGCTTCTCGTTCCTGATGGTCATCATCCCCATCCTGGGACAGGCGTTGCTCGATATCAAGGACTATATCAGCGAGCCTGCCTCGACGGCCGCGGCCTCGATAGGCTGGCTGCCCATGACCGTGGGCTTCCTGGCATCGTTCTTGGTGGGCTGCGCGGCCTGCAAGTGGATGCTGGATATCGTGAAGAAGGGCAAGCTGGTGTGGTTTGCCGTGTATTGCCTCGTAGTGGGCCTGTTGTGCATAATCCTCTGACCGTCACCGCATGGATCTGGTATCAGGAGAAATAATCTGCATAGACAAGCCGTTGGGGTGGACGTCGTTTGACGCCGTGAAGCGTGTTCGCGGGGCCATACTGCGCCGTCTGCGCGTCAAGAAGTTTAAGGTGGGGCATGCCGGCACGCTTGACCCTCTGGCCACCGGGGTGATGATAATAACCACGGGACGCGCCACCAAGCGCATAGAGGAGCTGCAGGCCGGTGTGAAGGAGTATGTGGCCACGATGGCGCTGGGCGCCACTACGCCATCATTTGACCTGGAAACGGAAATCGACGCCACATATCCTACGGACCATATCACCCGCGAGCTTGTGGAGGAAACCCTGGCGCGATTCCGCGGCCGCATAGAGCAGGTGCCTCCCGCATTCTCGGCGTGCAAGGTGGAGGGCAAACGCGCCTATCAGCTGGCGAGGAAGGGACATGACGTGGAGCTCAAGGCCAAGACGCTCGTAATCGACAGCATAGAGCTTCTCGACTTCGCGCCTGACAGTATCCGCATACGTGTGGCATGCTCGAAGGGCACGTATATCAGGGCCCTGGCCCGCGACATCGGCGAGGCCCTGGGCTCAGGCGCCCACCTGACGGCTCTGCGACGCACCAGGGTGGGCGAGTACACTGAAGCCGACTGCGTGGATCCGGCCACGGCGGCCCGCCTCATAGCCGAGGCTCCGCTGACGTATCCCGACTGGTGGGAAGAGGAACACAAGGCCGCCGCGACCGCCGCGGAGACCGATAACAATTAAAAAACCGAGCAACGGCCCGCGTCACGCGTGAGAGGCGGGACCGATTCAAGAAATAAGTCATAGACATGAAACTATCACAATTCAAATTCAAACTCCCGGAAAATCTGATTGCACAGGAGCCTCCCGTAAACCGCGACGAGTGCCGCCTGATGGTGCTCGACCGCCGCAGCGGCAGCATCGAGCACAAAGTATTCAAAGACATACTCGGCTATTATGACGAAGGCGATGTAATGGTTTTCAACGACACGCAGGTCTTCCCGGCTCTGCTCTATGGCAACAAGGAAAAGACCGGCGCCCGCATCGAGGTGTTCCTACTGCGCGAGCTCAACGCCGACAACAAGCTGTGGGATGTGCTGGTGGAACCCGCCCGTAAGATCCGCATCGGCAACAAGCTGTATTTCGGCGAGGACGGCGGCATGGTGGCCGAGGTGATCGACAACACCACCTCGCGCGGCCGTACGCTGCGTTTTCTCTATGACGGGCCGCACGATGAATTCAAACGCGACCTTTTCGCGCTGGGCAATACTCCGCTGCCCGCATATATCACCCGCGAGCCGCGGCCCGAGGATGCCGAGGCCTATCAGACGCTGTATGCGCGCCGCGAGGGCGCCGTGGTGGCGCCGGGCGTGGGCCTGCATTTCTCGCGCGAGCTGCTCAAGCGTCTGGAGATACGCGGCGTGGAGCAGGCTTTCATAACGGTGCACTCGGGCCTGGGCACATTCCGCGAAATCGATGTCGAGGATCTTACGAAGCATCGCATGGATTCCGAGCAGATGGTGGCGTCGCCCGAGCTGGTGGAGATTGTCAACCGTGCGAAGGACGCTGACAAGCAGGTGTGCGCCGTGGGTACATCGGTGCTGCGCGGCATAGCGTCGGCGGTGAGCATGGGCGGCCACATGAAGGTGTATGACGGTTGGACCAACAAGTTCATTTTCCCGCCGTATGACTTCACGGTGTGCACGTCGCTGCTGACCGACTTCCACCTGCCTTATTCCACCATGCTGATGATGGTGTCGGCTTTCGGCGGATATGACCTGGTGATGAGCGCATATCAGGAGGCTGTGAAGGAGGGATATCATTTTGGCTGCTACGGCGATGCCATGCTGATTCTCTGACAGCGGCTTTTGCCATACACGACACCGGCCGTCACACAAACATGTGGCGGCCGGTGTCGTGTCTGTGTATATAACGCGGGCGGTGAGTTATTCGGGTGCGAGGCAGCGGTCGAGAGCGGCCGTGATGGCTGCGCGGTCCATGTCGCGGCCGATGAAGACAATCTTGTTCATGCGGTCGCCGTAGCGCTCGTCCCAGTCGCGCACGAGGCCGGGGTCGTTGGCCATCATCTCGGCAAGCTCGTCGGCGGGGGCTGTGGCGTACCAGCGTCCGGCCTCGGTGAGGTTTTTCTGAACGCCGGCCTGCTCGAAGAGCAGCGACATGTCGCGGTTGTGACTGAAATACATCACGCCCTTGGCGCGTATGACCGATGCGGGCCATTCGCGGGCCACGAAGCGGTCGAATTTCTCGAAGTCGAAGGGCGGACGGCGGTAGTAGACGAATGTGCCGATTCCGTATTCTTCGGCTTCGCCTTCGTCGTGGTGGTGGTGATGATGATGGTGGTGTTCGTGTTCATGCTCATGCTCATGCTCGTGGTCGTGATGATCGTGGTCATGATGATGGTGCATGTGGTCGTCTTCTTCATCGTCATCATCGTCGTCGTCGACATGTCCCTCGAGCTCGCGGACCCATGCGGCCGAGGTGGCCACCTTCTCGAAGTCGAACATGTGGGTGTTGAGTATTTCGTCGAGGTCGATGTCGGCGTAGTCACATTCTATGATGCGCGCGCCGGGCTGGATGGCGCGGATTACGGCGCGGATGCGGCCGGCTTGGTCGGGCGTTACTTCGGAGATCTTGTTGAGCAGCACGATGTTGCAGAATTCAATCTGCTCGATGACGAGGCGTTCGAGGTCTTCGTCGCCGATGTCTTGTTTCTGCAGCGCGTCGCCGCAGCCAAACTCGCTCTGCAGGCGCAGGGCGTCGACAACCGTTACGATGCAGTCGAGGCGGGGAAGCCCGTCGACGCGTACGTCGCCGGCCATACGCGGAATCATGGAGATGGTCTGCGCAATGGGCGCGGGCTCGCAGATGCCGCTGGCCTCGATGACTATGTAATCGAATTTGTCGGCGGCGACAATTTCCATGAGCTGCTTCACGAGGTCCATCTTGAGGGTGCAGCAGATGCATCCGTTTTGGAGAGCAACGAGGTCGTCGGAACCGTCTTGTCCCACAATGCCGCCTTTCTGAATGAGTGAGGCGTCGATATTCACCTCGCCTATATCGTTGACAATTACGGCAAAGCGTATTCCACGACGATTGGAGAGAATGCGGTTGAGCAGGGTTGTCTTGCCGCTGCCCAGATATCCGGTAAGCAAAAGCACCGGCGTGGTGTTGATATTCATAGTGATATATCGTTGTGAAAAGTCATAAAAACGGGTGCAAAATTAAAAAACATTTGCGAAAAATCAAAAAAGTGTGTACCTTTGCGCCACTTGCCCGAATGGCGGAATCGGTAGACGCGACGGTCTCAAACACCGTTGGAGCAATCCATCCCGGTTCGATCCCGGGTTCGGGTACGGA
>CAYNXG010000107.1:4115-5853 GCA_964401095.1 uncultured Bacteroides sp. | reverse complement strand
CCCTATAAGTTCAACCTCAACACCCGCGGCGACGCTCCCGCCGAGGGCCAGCTCGACGTGTCGGTGGTGAACATCGAGGAGAACGCGGGCCGCGAACCCGTCAACTATGTGCTGCCTCCGGGCGTCACACGTATATCCGACCCCGGCCAGAGCCAGATCGTGCAGCTCAACGAGCAGTCGATGTCGCTCAAGGTCATGGGCCTCGAGCCGGGCGACGCGCGCGCCGTGTACCGCAACACGCAGCAGGATCTGCGCAACTATCGCCGGATGCAGATGTGGGTACACGCCGAAAGCCTCATCGACGATGTGACATCGCTGCGCTCGGGCGACCTATCGGTGTTCATCCGTCTCGGCACAGACGTCAAGAACAAGTACGAGGTGCCGCTGCAGCTCACGCCTCACGACTACTACTATGACAACCCCACCGACCGCGCCAAGGTGTGGCCGCTGGCCAACTATCTCGACTTTGACCTCCAGCGCCTCGTGGACCTGAAGCTCGCCCGCAACGCCGCGAAACGCAACGAACAGAACGGCGTGGGATTCGGCACACTGTACACCTCGCGCGACCCCGACAACGAACAGAACACCATGGCCGTGCTGGGCAATCCGTCGCTGAGCGACGTGCGCGTGCTTCTCATAGGCGTGCGCAACAAATCGGCCACAATCAAGGCCGGCACCGTATGGGTCAACGAACTGAAAGTAACCGACTTCAACGAATCGGGCGGCTGGGCCGCGAAAGCCAACGCCACGCTCAACCTCTCCGACATAGCCACGCTCAATCTCGGCGCACACGTGGAGACCGCGGGATTCGGCGGCGTGGACCAGAGTCTCAACGAACGCCGTCTCGACGACTACCATCAGTACAATGTGGCCGTGCAGGCCGACCTAGGCCGCTTCTTCCCCGCCGGTGCCAAGCTCAAGGCTCCCGTGTACTACTCGGTGAGCAAGGAGAAGACCTCGCCCAAATACAACCCGCTCGACCAGGACGTACTACTCAAGGACGCCCTCGACAACTGCGCCACAAAGGCCGAACGCGACTCTGTGAACGCATACGCCGTGGACAAGACCACGATTCAGAACTTCTCGATATCGGGCCTGAAATTCGACGTGCAGAGCAAGACGCGCATGCCCTGTGATCCCGCCACCTTCACGAACAACTTCTCGTACACCAAACAGACGAAGACAGACCCGACGACAGAATACGAGTACACCAACGACTACCGCGGCTCGCTGGGCTACAACTACTCGCCATACATCAAGCCGTTCAAGCCCTTCAGCTTCATAAAGTCGAAAAACAAGAACCTCAAATTCGTCAAGGACTGGGAGCTCCACTGGCTGCCCAACAACATCTCGTTCCTCACCAACATGAGCAGGTATTACTACGAGCAGCAGACCCGCTCGGAGACCGACGCCATGTTCCAGCTGCCCGTGTCCGTATCGAAAAACTTCCTGTGGGACCGCCAGCTCTCGCTCACCTGGAATCTCACCAAGAGCATATCGCTGACATTCAACTCCAACACCTCGGCACGCATCGAGGAGACCGTCGGCGCCGTCAACAAGCGCCTGTTCCCCGACAAGTACCGCGACTGGAAAGACACCGTGTGGCAGTCTATCCTGTCGATGGGCACGCCGTGGAGCTACAACCAGTCGTTCTCGGCCCAGTACAAGGCGCCCTTCTCGCGCATACCCGTGCTCGACTTCCTCACCGGCTCGGTGAGCTACAACGCCACCTACCGCT
>CAYNXG010000107.1:0-4105 GCA_964401095.1 uncultured Bacteroides sp. | reverse complement strand
CAGGCTCCTACCGGGCGCCGTTCAACCAGATTCCAGCCTTGGATTTCCTGACCGGACAGCTCACCTATAATGCCACCTACCGCTGGGACCGCGGCGCCACGGTTGACGGCGTGAAGCTCGGCAACACCATCGCCAATCAGGCGGCGTTCAACGTCGACGGCCGTGTCAACTTTGAATCGTTCTACAACAAGATACCGCTGTTCAAGAACGTCACCAAGCGGTTTGCCAACACGCGCAAGGCCCCGACGCGCGAACGCAAGCCCAAGAAGTTCGAGCGCTCGTACAAGCTGCCCACCGACAGCACCACCCTCACCATCAAGCACAATCTGCGCACCACCAAGGTGAAGGTGGCGGCAACCGACAACGCCGGCACGCCCGTGGCCGTGCAGACAAAGGTGGTGGACCAGAACTCGGTCGAGGTGCTCACCAAGGGCGACAAGACACTGAAATTCATCATCACCGAACAGCTGAAGGAAGAAAAGAGCCTGTGGCGCGAAATAGGCGAGTATGCCCTGCGCGGCGTGCTCTCCACCCGCAACGTGTCGGTGCGCTACCGCAACACCCGCACCATGTCGCTGCCTCTGTTCGCGCCTGAAATCGGCAACATATTCGGCCAGACCCGCAGCTACGGGCCCATGGCTCCCGGCCTGGGATTCGCCTTCGGATTCGAGGGCGAGGGCTTCCTGCAGAAGGCGCTCGACCGCGGCTGGCTCATCACCGACGACGGCCAGACATCCCCGTCGATGTTCTCCCGCACCAACGAGCTGAACATCGAGGCCAACTTCGAGGTGGCCAAGGGCCTCAAGGTGCAGCTGACATTCAACCGCACCGACAACCGCTCGACACAGACCCAGTTCATGTATGCCGGCATGCCTACATCCTACTCGGGCTCGTTCACCATGACATCGTGCGCCATAGCCACGGCCCTCGGCTCGTCGAAAGCCGACACCGGCTACGACTCGGCGCCGTTCAACAAGTTCCTCGACAATATCCACACGATGCGCTCGCGCGTGGAAGGCCAGTACGTAGGCTCGCGCTATCCCGAGACAGGCTTCATGAAAGACCTGCCCCAGGCCGGCATGCCGTTCGACCCCGAGATAGGCGGCGTGAGCGAGACATCGTCGGATGTGCTGATACCCGCGTTTGTGGCGGCATATACGGGCAAGAACCCCTCGCGGCAGTGGCTGTCGCCCTTCCCCTCGTTCTCGGCCGTGCTGCCCAACTGGCGCATCACCTACGACGGCCTCATCAACCTCGGCAACATGCGCGACATATTCAAATCGTTCACCCTGTCGCACGCCTACCAGTGCACCTATGCCGTGGGCTCCTACTCGTCATTCCTCAACTGGGTGAGCCTCGACGGCACCAACCTCGGCTATACCCTCGACGAGATAAGCGGCCGCCCCATACCGTCGTCGCCGTTCAACATATCGTCGGTGTCGCTCACCGAACGATTCGCCCCGCTCATCGGCGTGAACTTCACGCTGAAAAACGAGCTTCAGTTCAACGCCGAGTATCGCGACCAGCGCACACTCACGCTGAACTCGTCGGCCGGCCAGGTGGTGGAAGCCACCACCCGCGGCCTCAAATTCGGCGCCGGCTACAAGATCATAGGCTTCAACACCGTGCTGAAAATGCGCGGCTCGCAGCAGGGCATTTCCAACGACCTCACCCTCAACGCCGAGGTGGGCATCAACCACAATCAGGCGCTGATTCACCGCATCGAGGGCAACTACACCCAGCCCACATCGGGCACAAATACGTTCAACATCAACTTCACCGCGGCCTACGTGCTGTCAAAGCGTGTCACCGTGTCGGCCTACTTCGACCACCAGGTCAACTCGCCCGTCGTCACCACATCGTCCTATCCCACCAGCAGCTCGTCGTACGGCATATCGATGAATCTGTCACTGGCCAGATAAGCCCCCGGGGCACGAGCCCGGAATGAAAAAAGATTTTTAGACCCGCACGCAATTTTTCCCGCTCAAAACGTTAATATACTATATAACATCACAACCAATTAACAAACCAACAGAAATGATTAGTCCTAAACTTCAGGATGCCATCAACAAGCAGATTAACGCCGAATTCTGGTCGGCATACCTCTATCTGTCGATGGCCATGCACTTCGAGAACGAAGGCAACAACGGCATAGCCAACTGGTTCAAAATCCAGTTCAAGGAAGAACAGGCCCACGCCGAAATTTTCATGAACTACCTCAACTCGCGCGGCGGCCGCGTTATCCTCGCGCCCATCGACGCTGTTGAACACACATGGGCCTCGCCCCTCGCAGCCTTCGAGCACACCCTCGCACACGAGGAAAAGGTGACAGCCATGATCAACGAACTCTATCACCTCGCAGTGGAAGAGCACGACTATGCCACCCGCGGCAAACTCGACTGGTTCGTTTCCGAGCAGGTTGAGGAAGAGGAAACCGCCAAGGGCCTCATCGACCGTCTCAAGATGGTAGGCGACAACGGCATGGGCCTCTATATGATCGATCAGGAACTGGCAGCCCGCGTGTACAACGTACCCGCACCCCTCGCAGGAAAATAACTGACACTGACAGTGCCGCATAACCACACGGCGACGACCCGGGGCCTCGGCCTCGAGGCGTCGCCGTTTTTCATATATTATATTAATGTATATAAGGTGTGTCGCGTGGCGCGCGACACTTAACGGGAATGTTTGCATACGGCCGAACTTTTTTACACCGGGCCGCGTTAAAAATTCAGGGAAAAGATTTTTTTTGGTAAAAAATTACTACCTTTGTAGCCGTAAAAACAGGTCATAACATCTAACTCCAATAGAGAAATTCTCGATTTTTTTGCTACAAAACCAGAAATTCATCCTACCCTATTGCCGCGAGGCATAACATCTTTACTTTTTTTATCTATTATATCTTTTACATCTTTCCAACCATAGATTAACCGACATAACACTCAAATAATTATGGATAGCACAAATACTCCCGGCGAAAAGAAGCCCAAACGCCCGCGTATCGGCGCTTCATCTTCCTCGATCGGCGAACCTGCCGGCTCATCCGAGCGTTCGCACTACGAGCGTCTTTCCTCTTATCAGCGCCGCGACAACGACTCCGCCGATGATGGCGAAGGCCGTCGCTCTTACCAGCCCCGCCACTATCAGCCCCGCGCCACCGGCGCATATCAGCAGCGCAGCCAGGGCTATCAGCCCCGACGCACCTATGGGGAATTCTCGTCATCTGAACATACCACCGACTCGGCCGAAGGACAGCAGACCGAAGGCCAGAGCGGATACACACCCCGCCAGCAGGGCTATCAGCCGCGTCAGAACGGCTATCGCCAGCAGGGCGGCTACCAGCGCCGCGAAGGCCAGGGAGGCTATCAGCGTCGCGAAGGCCAAGGCGGCTATCAGCGCCGCGAACAAGGCCAGGGAGGCTATCAGCAGCGCGGCCAGGGCGGCTACCAGCGCCGCGAACAGGGCCAGGGCGGCTATCAGCGTCGCGAAGGCCAGGGAGGCTACCAGCGCCGCGAACAGGGCCAGGGCGGCTACCAGCGTCGCGAAGGCCAGGGAGGCTACCAGCAGCGCGGACAGCAGGGCCAGGGCGGCTATCAGCGCCGTCAGCAGGGCCAGGGCGGTTATCAGAAACGCCAGGGCGGCTACCAGCAGCGCGGACAGCAGGGAATGTTCCCCGGCCGCGGAAAAAGCTTCACGCCCCGTCCCAAGCGCATCGAGTATGAAATGCCTATTCCCGATCCCAACGAACAGATCCGTCTCAACAAATTCATGAGCAATGCCGGTATATGCTCGCGCCGCGAGGCCGACGAGTTCATCCAGCAGGGCCTCGTGAAGGTCAACGGCAATGTAGTCACCGAGCTCGGCACAAAGATTTCACACTCCGACGTAGTGGAATACGACGACAAGGTAGTGGCCATGCAGTCGAAGTGCTACATCCTCCTCAACAAGCCCAAGGACTGTGTCACCACATCCGAAGACCCCCAGGACCGCACCACGGTAATGGACCTGGTGAAGGGCGCCTGCACTGAACGCATCTACCCCGTAGGCCGCCTCGACCGCAACACCACCGGTGTGCTCCTGCTCACCAATGACGGCGACCTCGCCT
>CAYNXG010000106.1:0-6032 GCA_964401095.1 uncultured Bacteroides sp. | reverse complement strand
AAAAAACCGCAGAATCGATTGATATTCTGCGGTTTGTCTTGATTTTGTCTTGTGTAGTCCGGAAGGTGTCCGGAACACTTAGTGGAGTTGGGGGGATTTGAACCCCCGTCCAAACGTGGAACTAATGTGCTTTCTACGTGCGTATTCTTTGATTGGTTTTCGTGTCGCGGCAGGCCAAAGACAGCCAACCGCGGCCTTATCCTCTTGAATTTCGGCTCCCCGCCCGAGGCTGCGGGATGCCTATTCTCGATTTAATTACACCACCTTATCGATTAGTCTCGAGACGCCGACAATCGGGTGATGTCCCGTCCCCGCGACTGTCGCGGGGATTAAGCTGATCTACTGTACTTCAATCAAGCAGCGAGAGCGAAGTTGTTTTCGCCAGTTAAATTTTTTGATGCCGTGATTAAAGAGGCGAACATCATGCCTCTGCACGCTTACACACCACCTCTACACGCTGTCAAAACCAGTCAACCCCGTATATTTGTGCTGTATAGCTTGCAAATATAGATATTAAATCTTTATCATCAGTTATGGTTAACAATATTTAACTATATCAGGCGGTCTGAAGCACCACGCGGCGGATCTTGTACCCCGTGTATATCATGAGCATCGACATAATAGGGGTGAGGTAGTTGAAGACACAGTAGGGCAGATATGTCAGCGTGGGGACGCCGAGAACGGTGGACTGTGTGACGCCGCACGAGCTCCAGGGTATCATGGGCGATGTCACCGACACCGAGTCTTCGATGGAGCGGCTCAGCAGGCGTGGCTCGAGGCGCAGGCGGCGGTAGAGCCCCCTGTACATGTTGCCGCTGATGATTATCGACAGGTATTGGTCGGCCGTGGCCATGTTGAGCGACATGCCTGACACGATGGTGGCGGCTACGGCGCTGACGGGGCGGCGGATGGCGCGGGTGACGGCGGCGGTGACGGATTCAAGCATGCCCGTGCCTATCATCACCCAGCCGAATATCATGGCCGAGGCCACGAGGCACACCACGGGCAGGATGCCGCTGATGCCGCCGGTGGCGATAAAGTCGTCAACGGCCTGAAAGCCTGTGTCGGGATTGCTGCCGGCCCACACTATCCGCGCCATGTCGAAGGCATTAAGCCCGAAGTGGGGCTGAAAGATAAACATGGCCACCGCGCCCATCACGGCGCTGCCGGCGAGGGTGACGAGTGTGGGGACGCGCAGGGCTATCATCGTCAGCGTGAGCACAGGGATTATGAGGATGTAGGGCGAGAAGGTGAACACCGCGCCAAGGCCCGCATGCATCTCCGTGGCACCCTCCAGGGGAGTGGCGGCCATGGTGAAGCCCTTTATGCCGAATATTATCAGCGCCAGGCTCATGGCCGGGATGGTGGTGATGGCCATATATCTTATATGTGAAAACAGGTCAACGCCGCAGGTAGATGACGCTATGACGGTGGTATCGCTCAGGGGCGACACCTTATCGCCGAAATAGGCGCCGGATATTATCGCGCCGGCCGTCCAGCCGGCCTCATAGCCCATGGCCTGGCCGATGCCCATGAAGGCCACGCCGATAGTGGCGATTGTCGACCACGAGCTGCCGGTAAGCACCGACACCATGGCGCACACTGCACAGCACGTTATCAGAAACCACTTGGGATCAAGGATGCTGAGGCCGTAATGTACCAGCGTCGGCACGATGCCCGATAGCATCCAGGTGGTTGCCAGAGCCGCTATGCATATCAGCATCGGGATGGCAGGCAATACCTGGCGCGCACTGCGGCAGAGACCTATCGACATGCCGCGGCGGCTCACGCTGCCGTTGTATGCGGCCAGCCCGAGGGCCAGCGCCGCCGAGCACAGCAGCACTATCGGGGAGTAGGCTATGGCTCCCGACGCTCCTACCGATATGATTATAGTGATAAAACTGATTGTCAGAAATCCCACCGGGATAACCGACAATGTCCACGATACAGGACGCGGCGAAAGGGGCAAACGCGAAAATATCTTCTTCATCCTTATTAATCAAATATACCTGTTGGAAAAGTGCCGCTGTAGCGCGGCACATGGAATTATCGGGGACAAAGATATAGTATTTCCGTCGTTATTATGTCATTTTTTCTGATGTTTTATCAAAATTTAAACTCGACTCACATATTTTGAGCAAAAACTCCGCCACACGGTTATTTCGGGGCAAAATTCGCCCCCGAAATCCCCACTTTCCACTGCTGGCGCGGGTTCTCGGCCCGTCTGCGCCGAAATGTGCCGTCACGGTTCAATCGGTTTAGCATCAGCAGTTTATTACTCTTGTAATCGTATATTATAATGTTAAAATACTTAAAATATCTTAATTTTAGTCAATAGTTGTTCACGAATTCTTAACTTGTCTTAAAACGAGGAAAATTCTCTTGCAAAAAGAATTTTTCAATCTTATCTTTGCAAGTGTGTTTTTTATAGTATTAGATTAAGATAAAGGTTTACAGAAAAGTCGGATTGTGAAATTCGGCTTTTTTCTTTTTTAATGTTAGCGATTCGGCGTTTTTGCTATCAAATTAATATTTCGATAAATCACCTGAAAAACGGGTTCGAGGCCTTCTCGTCGGCTATGGTTGTGGCCGGCCCGTGGCCCGACAGCACCAATGTGTCGCCCGGCAATGTGAAAAGCTTCCCGCTCACACTTTCGAGCAGCTGACGGTGGTTGCCTCCGGGCAGGTCGGTGCGGCCTATCGACCCGCGGAACAGGGTGTCGCCCGCAATCAGAAACTTGCCCGTCGGGCTGTACAGGCATATCCCGCCCGGCGAGTGCCCGGGGGTGGCGATTACCTTCAGCGAATCGTCGCCCAGCGCTATGGTGTCGCCGTCGGCGAACTCGGCGTCTATCACCACCGGAGCGGCGTCGGCCCTGATGCCGAATCTTGCCGCCTGCGCCGCCACCGACGCACCCAGCGGGCCGTCGGCCGGATGCGCCGACACGCCCACGCCATACTTGCCCTTCACATAATTGGCGCCGAAACAATGGTCGAGATGCAGATGAGTATTGACAATACCCGTGAGCCGCAGATTGTTCGACTTCACATAATCGTCGAAGCGCCGGTTCTCGGCGTCGTCCATCATGCCGGGATCCACCACAATGGCGTCGCCCGTGGCCTCGTCGGAAATGACATACGTGCATTCGCCGAACAGATTGAATTCAAATTGCTTTACTTTCAACATGACACAGGTATATAAATCAGTTTTTTAGTCTCGAAAAACGGCTCGCTGAAAAATTCGTTTACCGGGAATTCTATAACGGGATACTTCACATCGGCGCTCTCGGCCTCCAGGTCGCCGCCCTTGAGGCAGATGATGCCGTTGGAATAGCGGTTACCGGCCGGCGACTTCGCAGCCACATTCCTCGCGGAGATTTTGACAAGCTTGTCAAGCGGCATCACCGCGCGGCTCACCACATAGTCAAACCGCTCGTGGCACTCGCCCGCGTCGCCGTGGAGAAATCCCACATTGCACAGCCCTATGTTGCGCGCCACATCCTCGGCCACACGCAGCTTCTTGGCTATGCGGTCGACCAGCATAAACCGGCAGTCGGGATACATCACCGCCAGCGGGATAGCCGGAAATCCGCCGCCCGTGCCGAGGTCCATGAAGCTGCTGCCGCCCGCCACGTCGCCCAGAAAGCGCGCTATCGCCAGCGAATGTAGGATATGGTTTACATACAGATTATCGATATCCTTACGCGAGATGACATTGATTTTCTCATTCCACTCGGGATAAAGCCGGCCCATGGCCTCAAACTGTCCCTTCTGTCTGTCGCTGAGAGCGGGGAAATACTTTTCTATGATATTCAGTCCGGTCATTCGGTATGTGTGTTTATATTAGCGCCTGTATTATCATACAAACTCATAGTTCGATGCAAATTTAACTAAATTCTCAAAAAATATCACTCTATTATAATTACTATTCGGTATTAATTTGTTTATTTTGTATCGACAAATAATTCTAAAAGATACGAATCATGCTTAAAATAGGCAATTACAATACCCTTACCGTAGCCCGGCGCGTCGATTTCGGCCTATATCTCGCCGTCGAAGGCGAAGACACCGAGATTCTGCTCCCCAACCGCTACGTCCCCGACGACATCAATATCGGCGACCCTGTCAAAGTCTTCGTGTACACCGACTCTGACGACCGCCTCATAGCCACCACCGAGATTCCCTACGCCACCGTAGGCCAGTTTGCCTACCTCCAGGTGCGCGACGTCAACGCCACGGGCGCCTTCCTCGACTGGGGCCTCTCCAAGGATCTCCTCGTCCCCTACTCCCAGCAGAAAGCCCGCATGAGCCGCGGCGGCATATACCTGGTCTACGTCTACCTCGACGACGCCTCGGGCCGCGTCGTAGCCTCGGCAAAAATCGAGCACTTCCTCGGCAACACCATTCCCGACTACCGTCCCGGCCAACGCGTCGAAGCCCTCGTCATCGAGCACACGTCCATCGGCTACCGCACCATCGTCGACAACCTCCACCGCGGCATGATATACGACAACGAGATTTTCCGTCCCCTCGAGCTACAGGAGACCGTCACAGCCTTCGTCAAGGCCGTGCGCCCCGACGGCAAGATCGACCTCACCCTCAGCGACCACGCCGTGCGCCGCGTCCACGACCTCTCGGCCCGCATACTCGAGGCCATCGAAACGTCCGGCGGAGAGATACACCTCACCGACAATTCCACCCCCGAGGAAATCCGCGAAGCCTTCGCATGCTCGAAAAAAGACTTCAAGAAGGCCGTCGGCCACCTCTACAAAGAAGGCAGGATACTTCTCGGCGAGGACAAGATAGTAAAAGCGCCGCGGAATTGACCCTCTGCACGCGCAATTCCATGCACGTGCAAAGCGTTGAAAATACGCAAAGTAGTATTTTTTAACAAAATTACCGCGCCAAAAATTTGGAGGATTCGCATATAGTGCGTAACTTTGCATCATCAAACGGCGATTTAGTGTAGTGGCCTAGCACGCCACCCTCTCACGGTGGAGACCAGGGTTCGATTCCCTGATTCGCTACAAAATTCGCTCGGGAGCCGACTCGCAAGAATCGGCTCCTTTTTTTGTTTATATGTTATAGCCCGGAATGTTATGACGAAGAGCTTCAATACCTATATCGAAAGTCCGGCGGTGGGATATCTGCGCGAGATGTGCCTGCGCGAGGGCGTGCTGCGGCACTACGACCGCGGCGAGGCCTTCTTCTCCGCCGGGGCTGTGGCGCGCTACTTCGGATATATAAAGTCGGGCACGCTGAAATATGTTGCTTACGGCAACGACGGCTCGGAGCATGTGGTGGGACTGGAGTTTGCCGACGAATTCGTCACCGATTTCCCGTTCTCGCTGCGCGGCCTGAAGGCCCGCACGTCGGTCATCGCCGAGACTCCGTGCGAAATATACTGCGTCTCCACGGCCGAGCTGGGCGAGCGTCTGAAATCCGATCCTGAATTTCTCGACATAGTATTTACAGGCACCGAGGCCGTATTTTCCACCGTCTATGACCGATATGTCGACCTGCATTGCAAGACGGCTCAGCAGCGCTACAACGATCTTATTTCCAAACATCCCGACCTTTTCTCGCTCTTCCCGCTCAAGGACATCGCCTCGTTTCTGAACATCACGCAGACCCACCTGAGCCGCCTGAGAAAAAACATCTGATTCTCGGCACTTTTCGACATTTGTTGAAACGTGTTATCGCAAATGGCTGTAACTTTGCCTCATCGCACGACAGCAGCAACCTTTCAGACAAACATATAGACATAGACAACGACAAGGCACCCCGTCAGCGATTGCCGGGGTGCCCTTTTATGTGGGGTTTGAAATTACGTTCAGTTCAATCCCGTTGCCAGGCCTATGACCAATACGATGAAGCCGATAATCGATATTATGCCCCAGATGACCGTAAGCCTCCTCATCTGCGGAGTGGCCGAGCCGAAATTAAATCCAAAAAACAACGAGAGGTTACTTTCGCCTCTCCTGACTTCGTCACCTAAAAAAACAGCAAACACTTAATTGATTAATTGTCAA
>CAYNXG010000105.1:0-6063 GCA_964401095.1 uncultured Bacteroides sp. | reverse complement strand
GGAGTTTTGATGCATTTTTTTGTTAACTTTGCATGATATTTTAACCAATCTTTTCACCCGTATGGCTGAAATCAAAATAGCCGGCGTGATGCGGTCGGGCATGTTCTCGCCCAACCATATAGGCAACGACGCCGCGATATTCAATTTAGTAGCCGAGCAGCTGCGCAAACGCGGCTGCATCATCAATATATTCTCCGAAGACAAATTCGCCACCGAGGGCTGCGAGGAGCATGTGGTGCTGGACATGTGCCGCGAACACCGCTCGATAGAGCGCCTGCAGCGCATGGAGGACGCCGGAGCGCTGGTAATCAACTCGGGCTACGGCATCGAGAACTGCACGCGCGAACGCATGACACGCATCCTGCTGGGCTCGGGCATCCCTTATCCCGAAAGCCTGATTGTAAATACCGACGAGGTGGTGAAGGACAAGCTGATACGCGCCGGCATAAGCCGCTGCTGGATCAAGCGCGGCGAGAGCCACACCGAACACCGCGAGGACGTGACCTATGCCCGCCACCCGCAGGAGGCTCAGGAAATATTGCAGGAATTCTTTCTCCGCGGCATCAAGAAGGCCGTGATCAACCGCCACCTCGAGGGCGACCTCGTGAAATTCTACGGCGTAATGGGCACTCCGTTTTTCTACTGGTTCTATCCCTTTGACTCGGGCCACTCGAAATACGGCTACGAGCGTGTCAACGGCTTGTCGCACCACATAGAGTTTGATGTGGAGCGCCTCAAGGAGCTCTGCGCCAAATCTGCCGACGCCCTGGGAATCAAAATCTACGGCGGCGACTGCATCATCTCCGAGACCGGCGACATCAGCATCATCGACTTCAACGACTGGCCCTCGTTCGCGCCCTGCCGCACGGAGGCCGCGCCCGTCATAGCCCGCATGGTGATAAACGAGATTAAACATTCGCAGAAATAAGCCGCACGCAAAAATGGGCAGACTCGCTAAAATAAAGGATAAATTTGTGAACGGCGGCGGATTCTTCACCTTCCTGCGCTCGTCGGTGTCGTCGCAGATAGCGTCGTGGACCGACATGGGCATCCGCATGATTTTCTACTCGTTTGTCTTCGTGGCGCTCGAGCCGTTCTACCGTTCCAACCTGTCGGTGGCCATCGGCGCCGTGGTGGGCGGCATCGTCAACTGCTGCATCAACTACCGCTTCACGTTCCACGCCACGGGACAGAGCGTGAAAGCCGTGAGCATCAAGTATCTTATGGTGTGGACCGGCTCGCTGCTGCTCAACATGTACGGCACCACGTTTGTGGCCATGTCGCTGTCAAAATGGACGTGGCTGCTGCGGCTGGGCTTCAAGCCCGACGGCATATTCGCCGCATCCACCCTGCTGGTGTCGCTGATAGTGTCGCTGGCATGGAACTTTGTGCTTCAGCGCAATTTCGTATATTGCCCGTCGAGCTTCGACCGCTGGGCCATAGCCTTCGTGGACCTCTTCACGGGCCGCAGGGACAAAAAGACCTCAACAGACTGAACCTTGAATTTGAACATAGAATAAAACCGGATAAAATATGGCAGAAAAATCGACCTTCAATAAATGCCGCGACGCACTGCAGCAAGGAATTTACGCAGTAATAAACCCCTTTGTACGTCTTCTCATACGCATTGGTGTCACTCCCAACACCGTCACCACCATAGGCCTGCTGGGCAACCTCGCCGCCGCTGGCATCTTCGCATACGCCGCCCTTACCGCGTGGCCCGGCGAGATGCACTGGGGCCTCGTGACCCTGGCGGGCGCCGTCATCATCCTGTTCTCGCTTTTCGACATGCTCGACGGACAGGTGGCGCGCCTGGGCGGCATGACGTCGCGGTTCGGAGCGCTGTACGACTCGGTGCTCGACCGCTACTGCGAACTGTTCACCCTGGGCGGCATCGCCTACTATATGCTGTGCACGGGCTATGCGGCCGGCGCGCTCATCACGTTCCTGGCCCTGGTGGGCTCGATTATGGTGAGCTATGTGCGCGCCCGCGCCGAGGGACTCGGAATCGAGTGCAAGGTGGGCCTGATGCAGCGCCCCGAGCGTGTCGTTGTGACCAGCATCGCGGCCCTGTCGGCCGGCATCACGGGCATGTGCGGCGAGGAAGGCGGCTTCGACCCCATGTATATCCTCATCGTCGCAATGGCCATCATAGCGGTGCTGGCCAATTACACGGCGTTTGCCCGCGTACGCCATTGCTACAAAGCTCTTAAAAACAGCTGATACCGTGAGTAGTAATCTTCAGCGACAAAAGACCGGACACCTGCCCTCGGCCCGCGAGGCCGTGATAATGGCGGTGTGCCTGGCCGTGTGGCTCACGGTGACGGCGCTGTGCATCGGGTTCCGGCCCGAGCACGTGGTGATGGCCGTGCTGCTGGCGGCCCTGTTCATGGCGAGCGGCGTCACCCGCCGCGCCATCGTGGCGCTGATTCCGTTTGCAATCTTCGGCATCAGCTACGACTGGATGAACATCCTGCCCAACTATGAGGTGAATCCCGTGGATATCCGCGGCCTGTACGAGACGGAGAAAAGCCTTTTCGGCATCACGGTGGCTGCGGCCGAGCGACTGACGCCCAACGAATTCTTTGCCATCCACCACACGCCGGCGGTAGACTTCCTGGCCGGATTCTTCTATCTGTGCTGGGTGCCGGTGCCCATCCTGTTCGGGCTGTGGCTCTATTTCGACGGCCAGCGCCGCGAGTATCTCCACTTCGCCATGGTATTCCTGCTGGTGAACCTGCTGGGCTTCACCTTCTATTACATACATCCTGCGGCTCCGCCGTGGTATGTGGCCTCGCACGGCTTCGATTTCCTGCGCGGCACACCCGGCGAGGTAGCCGGGCTGGGACGCTTCGACGAGATGACCGGGCTGGGAATCTTCCACGGCCTCTATGCCCGCAACGCCAATGTGTTCGCGGCCCTGCCGTCGCTCCACTCGGCCTATATGCTTGTGGCGTTCATCTATTCGCTCAGAGCCAAGTGTCCGCTGTGGATGCGGGTGGCCTGCGCGGTGATATGCGCGGGAATATGGTTCACCGCCGTGTACACGTCGCACCACTATATCATCGATGTCCTCGCCGGCATAGGCGTTACCCTGCTGGGCTATGCCGTTTTCGAGGGACTGCTGATGCGCCTGCGCCCCTTCGGCCGCTTCATGGATTCATATATAAGATATATCAGCAAGTGACAATATGTTTGTAGACCTGAAAGAACAATACCGCAAATCGCTCAAATCAATGGACACGGAGGAGGGCATCGACCTGGCCTTCTACAGGCCTGTAGGTTTTGCCTGGGCCTATCTGTTCAGAAAGCTCGGCATATCGCCCAACGTCGTGACTGTGGCTTCGATTTTCCTGGGCATAGGCGCGGGTATATGCTTCTACTACAATTCGCTGTACATTAACCTCATAGGCATGCTGCTGCTGATATGGGCCAATTCCTACGACTCGGCCGACGGCCAGCTGGCACGCATGACCGGCCAATACTCGGCCCTGGGACGCATCCTCGACGGCCTCAGCGGCGATATATGGTTCTTCACAATCTATCTGGCCATCTGCCTGCGCGAGAACACGTTCTCGCCGTTCTTCGCGTCGCATCCGTGGCTGATATGGGTCATAGCCTCCGTGACGGGCGTATGCCACGCCAAGCAGGCGGCCATGGCCGACTATTACCGCCAGTTCCACCTGTTCTTCATCAAGGGCAAGGAGGGCAGCGAGCTCGACCGCTCGTCGGAGCTTCGCGCGGCCTGGGACGCCACCCCCTGGAAGGGCAACGTGTGGCGCAAGCTCACCGGCTGGTTCTATGCCAACTATACGGCCAACCAGGAGGTGATGACCCCCGCCATGCAGCGTCTGCGCGCCACCATAGCCGAGCGCTGGCCCTCGGGCGACATACCCGCCGCGTTCACGGCCGAATTCCGCAAGATGAGCCTGCCGCTGATGAAATACACCAATATCCTGTCGTTCAACTGGCGCACGATAGCCCTGTTCGCATCCCTGCTGGCCGGGCAGCCGTGGCTCTACTTCATGTTTGAGCTCGTGGTGCTCAACGCCCTGCTGATATATATGATGAACCGCCATGAACGCATGTGCCGCAAGCTCGACAGCGACATAAGGCGCGACATGTTCTGAGCCTCTACCTTTATCAATTATCTATAAATCACATGACTGACAAAAACACAACCGCCGGCTCCGTGCCGGTACGCGAAAACTTTCCGGCCGGACGCCGGGTTAAATTCAATATCGCCGGACACCGGCACACCGGACGCGCCTGCGTCATAGACAAGGCACACGTGGTGGAATGTGTGGAGCCCGACGGCAACACGGTGACATACTCGTGGCCGTTCATCTGTGACAACGCCACCGAGGCCGTCTACGCCGAGCCTTCCGCCGAACTTCAATAGCCCCCTATCCCCATGAACCACAATATAAAAGGCATAATATTCGACTACGGCGGCACGATAGACTCGCGCGGCGACCACTGGAGCGAGGTGATCTTCGACAAATACGAAGCCCTGGGCGTGCCGGTGAGCTACGAACAGTTCCGCCCCGCCTACATCCACGCCGAGCGCGAGCTGGCCCGCACACGCCACATACTGCCCTGCGACACCTTCGCCGACGTGATGAGCAAGAAAATACGCATCGAATTCGACTTTCTCGAATCGCAGGGGCTGCTGCCCCACGCGGGCCTGTATGAGATGGCCGACGCCGTGGCCGCCCTGTGCTATGCCCACGCCCGCGCGGCCGTCGACGAGGCCCGCGGCCCGCTGGAACGGCTCGCCGAGCACTATCCGATGGCCCTGGTGAGCAATTTCTACGGCAATATCGACACGGTGCTGCGCGACTTCGGCCTGCGCCGCCTGTTTGCGGGAGTGGTGGAATCGGCCGTGATAGGCATCCGCAAGCCCGATCCGCGCATTTTCGCCATAGGGTGCATGGTGCTGGATCTGAAGCCTGAGGAGGTGCTCGTCGTGGGCGACTCGGTGGACAAGGACCTCCTGCCGGCCGAGAGCCTCGGCTGCCCCACGGCCTGGGTGGCGGGGCGGCAATGGCGCGGAACGCCTGTGCCCGAAGGGCGCGAACCGGTGACTCCGGCCACTCTTGCGAGGCATTTTTGCCCATAAGCCCCGTTAACATTATTTTGCGTAAAATCGGCAAAATGAAGTAAAATTCACCTAAATTTACAGTTAAGCGGTAAATTTACAAATATTTTACGTTGTTTGACGTTCTTTAACGCCAAATTTCTTCGCCATCTCAGAAATATTCTCTACTTTTGACCCCGGAAAACCGCCCCCTCTTCAGGAGGCGTGCCCGACTACCTGAATAAGAAAAATATAACAATAACCAAATCACATTTAAAAATGACTCAATGCACAGTAAAGCCCGCTGAAGGCAAGCTTGGTGTTCTCGTTGTCGGCAACGGCGCAGTAGCCACCACCTTCATGACCGGCGTTCTCATGGCTCGTAAAGGTCTTGCAAAGCCCATCGGCTCCATGACCCAGTACGACAAGATGCGTGTCGGCGAAGGCGCTGATAAGAAATATCTTCACTATGACGAAATCGTGCCCATGGCAAAGCTCGACGACATCGTGTTCGGCACCTGGGACGTATATCCCGCCAACGCATACGAATCGGCTATCAACGCACAGGTTCTGAAGGAAAAGGATATCAACCCCGTCAAGGAAGAGCTCGAAGCCATCAAGCCCATGAAGGCCGCTTTCGACCACAACTATGCAAAGCGTCTTGAAGGCAAAAACTACATGGAAGGCGCCACCCGCTGGGAAATGGTTGAAAACCTCCGCAAGGACATCCGCGACTTCAAGGCCGCCAACAACTGCAGCCGCATCGTAGTGCTCTGGGCCGCTTCCACCGAAGTTTACGTTCCCGTTGACGAAAATATCCACGACACCCTCGAACACCTCGAGGCAGCCATGAAGGCCGACGACAAGGAGCATATCGCTCCCTCGATGTGCTATGCATACGCAGCTCTCCAGGAAGGCGCTCCCTTCATCATGGGCGCTCCCAACACCACCGTCGACATCCCCGCCATGTGGGAGCTCGCCGA
>CAYNXG010000104.1:0-6130 GCA_964401095.1 uncultured Bacteroides sp. | reverse complement strand
CAAAAACATTGGGCTTACGCGATGAGAAAATTGCGTTTCGACTTTGACTTTAGGCATAAAATGCTAAAAGCATTTAAAAGCATCGATTGAATGCACCGATAAACTTACGTCTCCGGACAATGTTTTTTGAAAGTAGGATTTTATTGTCGAACCGACTCTTATAGCTAAATTTGCGCCGGAAAACATCCG
Source organism: uncultured Bacteroides sp. (assembly GCA_964401095.1). Lineage (GTDB taxonomy): Bacteria > Bacteroidota > Bacteroidia > Bacteroidales > Muribaculaceae > CAG-873. Next base: position 5,941 of record CAYNXG010000104.1, on the reverse strand, counting down.
CCATAGCATTTTAACGCTATAGGCTCCCAAACATAACTTATGGCAAAACAGGAATACATTGAAAACAATCGCCGCTGGCTCAGGGACAAAGCCGCCGAGCCGGGCGTCGTACAGCTTGACAAGGGCGTGTGTTACAAGGTGATTAAAAAGGGCCGCCCCGACGGCGCGGTTCCTGGCCGCGGAAGCGTTGTCACCGTGCATTATACGGGAAAGACTATAAACGGCAAGACATTTGACTCGAGCCGCGGCGGCGTGGCGCCGGCGTTCAGGCTGCGCGACCTCATCCCCGGATGGGGAATCGCGTTGACAAAGATGCACGTAGGCGACCGCTGGGAAGTATATATCCCGGCCGAACAGGGTTATGGCAAATTCAATCAGCCGGGCATTCCGGGCGGCTCCACACTGATTTTCGACATAGAGCTGACAGGCGTGGGCTGAAAATGCTCTTAAAAACACTTAATTGACATAAATGCGTCTACGGTAAATAGGGCGAAATCGGAATTAATTTTGTATTTTTGCATATTCAAGCCCTATCGAATTTTAGTGCAGGACTTTTTTGTTTATGAAGTTTAAGATAAGTTCGGAATATCAGCCTACCGGCGACCAGCCGCAGGCAATAGAGCAGCTGGCCCAAGGTGTCGAGGAAGGCGCCGAGGCTCAGGTGCTTCTTGGCGTGACCGGCTCGGGCAAGACCTTCACTATGGCCAACGTCATCGAGAAGGTGCAGCGCCCTACCCTCATACTCAGCCACAATAAAACGCTTGCCGCACAACTGTACAGCGAATTCAAACAGTTTTTCCCTGACAACGCCGTAGAGTACTTTGTGTCATATTACGATTATTATCAGCCCGAAGCCTATATACCGTCGGTCGACAAGTATATCGAGAAAGACCTGATGATAAATGACGAGATTGACCGTCTGCGACTCGCCACCACATCGGCCCTGCTATCGGGGCGCCGTGATGTGATAGTGGTGTCGTCGGTATCGTGTCTTTACGGCATCGGAAATCCCGAGGAATTCAATGCCAACGTCATTAATGTGCATGTAGGGCAGAAAATTGCGCGAAACGCCTTCCTGCGTTCGCTTGTCAACTCTCTATACGCCCGCAACGAGGTCGAGAACAAGCGAGGCACATTCAGGGTCAAGGGCGACACGGTCGACATCCGCCTGGCCTACGAGGAAATCGTGCTCCGCGTAGTATTCTGGGGCGATGAGATTGAGTCCATATCAACGCATCATGCCGAGGATCTCAACTCGCTGGGTTCGCATGACTCTTTCAAGATATATCCGGCCAACATATTCGTCACGTCTCCCGCCCGCCAGCAGTCGGCTGTAGCGCAGATACAGCTCGACCTTGGCGAACAGGTCGAGGCATTCCGCCGCGAAGGCCGTCCCCTGGAGGCGCAGCGGCTCGAAGAGCGCGTCACGTATGATGTGGAGATGATCAAGGAACTCGGCTACTGTTCGGGTATTGAGAATTACTCTCGATATTTTGACGGCAGGGAACCGGGAATGAGGCCTTTCTGTCTGCTTGACTATTTCCCGAAAGATTATCTCACGATAATCGACGAAAGCCACGTTACGATTCCTCAGATTAGGGCCATGTTCGGCGGAGACCTCTCGCGCAAGACCAACCTTGTGAACTATGGCTTCCGCCTCGCCGCCGCCCTCGACAACCGCCCCCTTACATTCGACGAATTCGAGGGCTTGTCAAATCAGACAATCTATGTATCGGCGACTCCCGCCGATTATGAGCTCGACAAAAGCATGGGCGTGGTGGTAGAACAGGTCATACGTCCCACCGGACTGCTCGACCCGCTCATCACCGTGCGTCCGTCGATAAATCAGGTGGACAACCTCATGGAAGAAATTCAGGTGAGGGTATCGCGCGGCGAGCGCACACTCGTAACTACGCTCACCAAGCGCATGGCGGAGGAGCTGAACGACTACCTGCTGAAAATGAAGTTCAAGACGGCATATATCCACTCCGACGTGGAGACCATGGACCGCATAAAGATTCTCGACGATTTACGTGCGGGCGTGTTCGACGTGCTCATAGGCGTAAACCTGCTGCGCGAGGGTCTTGATCTGCCCGAGGTGAGCCTTGTGGCGATACTTGACGCCGACAAAGAGGGCTTTCTGCGTTCGCGACGCTCGCTGGTACAGACCGTAGGCCGTGCTGCCCGTAACCTGAACGGCATGGTGATAATGTATGCCGATAAGATTACCGAATCCATGCAGCAGACTATCGACGAGACCGAACGGCGACGTGCACTGCAACTTGCATACAACGAGGAACACGGCATAACGCCCAAGGCTATCGTAAAGGCCCGCATGGCCATCGTGGGCAGGGAAGACGAGGACGATGTGGCTGCCGCATCCGCAGCCGCCATCGCCAAGGGCAAGCCCATGACGGCCAAGGACAAACGCCGCATCGCCGAGCAGGCTCCGAAGAAAAAGCCTCAGCTGTATTCCAACGAATATACGGCAACGGTTGATATAGCCGCCGACCCGGTAGTGCCATATATGACATCCGACGAGTTGCAGCGGTCGATCAACCGCCTGCGCGAACAGATGCTCGCGGCCGCCAAGGAAATGGAATTTATCGAAGCCGCGCGCCTGCGCGATGAGATTATTAAACTCGAGGCAAAGCTTGAGTCAATGAAGACCGGAAAATGAAACAGGTTGATTATTCAAATTTACATATTACCGACTGGCTCCCCACATCCGTCAAGGAAATGAAAGCTCTGGGATGGGACTATGTGGACGTTGTGCTGTTTTCAGGCGACGCATACGTAGACCATCCGTCGTTTGGCGCGGCCGTGATAGGGCGCGTCCTCGAAGCCGCGGGATACCGGGTGGCGATTGTGCCGCAGCCCAACTGGCAGGACGACCTGCGCGACTTCCGGAAGTTTGGCGCGCCGCGACTGTTTTTCGGCGTCTCGGCCGGCGCCATGGACTCGATGGTAAACCATTATACGGCAAACCGCCGTCGGCGCTCTGACGACGCATATACCCCCGGAGGCCGCCATGGCGCACGGCCCGACTACCCTACAATCGTATATTCGCGCATCATTAAGGAGCTTTATCCCGACGTCCCGCTGGCCATCGGCGGCATTGAGGCTTCGCTGCGCCGCCTGTCGCATTACGATTACTGGGAAAACAGGCTGAGGCCATCGATTCTGCTCGACTCGGGCGCAGACATATTGCTCTATGGCATGGGCGAACACAACACGGTGGAGCTTGCCCGGCGCCTTGATAACGGCGAGGCCATAGGCGACATCACCGATTTAAGGCAGAGTGCCGTAGTGCTGCCCCGGTCAATGATGCCGGCCGCCGACGATAGCCGTAACGTGATAATCAGCTCCTGGGATACCGTGCAGAAAGACAAGAAGGCACAATCGACAAATTTCAAAATCATAGAACAGCAGAGCAATGCACTCGACGGCGGCCTTACAATCTGGCAGGCTTACGGTGACCGTGCATTGAAGGTCAATCCTATGTTACCCGCCATGACGGACCACGAGATAGACGCGGCCTTCGATTTGCCGTTCACACGCCTGCCCCATCCCAGATACAAGGGAAAAACGATTCCGGCCTACGAAATGATACGCCACTCGGTGAATCTCCACCGCGGCTGCTTCGGCGGTTGCGCCTTCTGCACCATCTCGGCCCATCAGGGCAAATTCATAGCTTCACGGTCGCCTGAATCCATTATGCGCGAAGTGCGCCAGGTAGTATCGATGCCCGATTTCAAAGGATACATATCCGATCTCGGCGGCCCGTCGGCAAATATGTATTCCATGCACGGCAAGGACTTGTCTGTGTGTGCCGTATGCAGGCGTCCGTCATGCCTCCACCCTGTCGTTTGCCCCAATCTCAACAACGACCACCGCCCGCTGCTTGATATATATCATAAGGTAGACAGCATTCCGGGCGTGAAAAAGTCATTCATAGGCAGCGGAGTCAGATATGACCTGTCGATGCATCGCACAGGCAAGCCCGAAATAGATGCGGCCAACCGTAGATATAACGAGGAACTGATAGCCTCGCATGTGTCCGGACGTCTGAAAGTGGCGCCCGAACATACCGAGGACGCTGTGCTCGACGTGATGCGAAAACCGTCTTTCGAGCTTTTTCATGAATTCAAGAAGATATTCGATAACGTCAACCGCCGCTGCGGACTCAGACAGCAGCTTATCCCGTATTTCATCTCTTCACATCCTGGATGCAGGGAAATAGACATGGCCGAGCTCGCCGTAAAGACCAAGGAACTCGATTTCAGGCTCGAGCAGGTGCAGGATTTCACCCCTACCCCCATGACCGTGGCCTCCGAAATATATTACAGCGGATTTCACCCGTACACGGGTCAGAAAATTTTCACGGCCGTAAGGCCCGAAGAAAAACTTGCCCAGCGGAAATATTTCTTCTGGTATGACCGCGCCTACCGGGTAGACATCGAACGCTCTCTGATGCGCATGCATCGCCCCGATCTGATAAAAAAACTCCTCAAATCACGATAATGGAATCAATAAGACAAATTTTCAAAATAGGTAAAGGGCCGTCATCATCCCACACAATGGGCCCTCGCAAAGCCGCCATAATGTTTGCGGAAGAAGCCGCCGGCGCACAATCGTGCGACGTGACCCTCTACGGCTCGCTTGCAGCCACAGGCAAGGGCCACCTTACCGACAAGGCCGTGCTCGATGTTCTCGAGCCGCAATTCAAGACCCGCATAATATGGGAGCCCGAGACCGTGCTGCCATTCCACACCAACGCGCTGAAATTCGACGCATACGATGCCGAAGGCAAGCTGACACTCAGCCGCACCTACTACTCGATAGGCGGCGGCGATATCGTGCTCGACGGCCAGCCGCGCCAGGCCGCACAGTCGATTTACACAATGACACACATCAAGGAAATTCAAAAATGGTGTGAGAAAACAGGTAAATCATACTGGGAATACGTCGGCGAAATCGAAGGCCCGGAAATCTGGGACTATCTGGAAAAGGTATGGCAAGTGATGAAAGCCGCTGTCGAACGCGGCGTTGAAGCCGAAGGCGTCCTGCCCGGCGGCCTCGGTGTGCGCCGTAAGGCTGTCAGCTACTATGTGCATGCCGCAGGCTATAACTCCTCGCTGAAGTCCCGCGGACTGGTCTACGCCTATGCGCTTGCCGTCAGTGAGGAAAACGCGTCAGGCGGTGAAATCGTCACCGCACCCACCTGCGGGTCATGCGGTATAGTCCCCGCCGTCCTCTACCACCTCCACACCTCAAAAGGCTTCAGCGAAAAACGCATCTTGCGCGCCCTTGCCACCGCAGGCCTTTTCGGCAATATTGTAAAACACAACGCATCCGTCTCAGGCGCCGAAGTAGGATGCCAGGGCGAGGTAGGCGTGGCCTGCGCCATGGCCGCCGCTGCCGCTTCACAGCTCTTCGGCGGAACACCTGCCCAAATCGAATACTCCGCAGAGATGGGCCTTGAGCATCACCTGGGACTGACATGCGACCCCGTATGCGGACTTGTGCAGATTCCGTGCATCGAACGAAACGCCTACGCAGCCGCGCGAGCCCTCGACGCCAACCTGTATGCGGCGTTTTCCGACGGACGACATTCCGTTGACTTTGACAGAATCGTAGAAGTAATGAAGCAAACCGGCCACGACATCCCCTCATTGTACAAAGAAACCGCACAAGGAGGCCTCGCGGTCATTAAATAACCGAATACGCTGACAACCAACACAAAAGCCGTCAAAAGCCCGTCAAAACCCCACGACCGGAGCCATAAGAAAAACAAGAAAATGAAATTTTTTTGAAAAAAAAGCCATAAAACCATTGCATATTTAAAAAAAGTCCGTAACTTTGCACCCGTAAAACAAAGACATCAATTGCCTTGTGGTGTAATGGTAGCACGTCGGATTCTGGTTCCGCCTGTGAGGGT
>CAYNXG010000103.1:0-6166 GCA_964401095.1 uncultured Bacteroides sp. | reverse complement strand
TTATAATAAAAGATTAATGTATGAATACTTTATATGTCTCGGAGCCGCGGCGCACAATATACACGCCGGGAGCCACATCGGCTGCAGTGCCCGCGGCGGCCTCGGCAGCCACGGTTCCGTCAAGGCGGTAATATACGGCCTTGACGTCATTTATGGTCTCGGAAGCGACACCATCGGTATGCCCGCTGAAATGTCTGTAGTTGAGCGGAAGCCAAGGTGTGGATGCGCCTGTAACACCGTCTGCATCACCGCTGTCCCCAATATGCATGAATTTCCACGCACACACCTCGCCGTCGACAAGCTCCACCGATGACATGCCCATGCCCGAGTAGCTGAGGCCGTCCATATCCCTGTCGCCTGTCCAAAAGCTCCAATAGCCGTCATACCAGCCCGACTGCCATACGGATCTGTCGGTATCATCCATCAGCCAGTGGTCATAGTCATAAGCCGGATAACCGTAAGCCTCCTGACTCAGCGGATGTTCCACTACATGGCTCTGTGCGGCGTCAGCGATGGCATCCGCGGCCAGGTTCTCGGCCTCCTGTCCGGGCGCGGAAGTCTGTCCCATGCCGTTATTCGGAGTGAAGTAGCCGAAAGATATTCGCCCGTCCTCAGCCGCCGACGCAAAATCAAACCGCAGCGCGTCCAGCATCGCCGCGGCCGACGGGCCGTAGCCTATGCCGTTGAGCGTATGTCCCATCGGGCCGGTCTGCTGCGCCAGCAGGATGAGGTCGTCCGAAGCGGCGGCTATGCCGCGCATCATGGCTTCTGTCGTGGCCTCCTCGCCGTCGGCCCACCGGTAGCCCCACACTATGGCCCCGGGATTGATGTTCGGCGCCGCGTCAAACTGCACCACCACCGCCGCACGTCGGGGCCCCTCGCCGGCCCAGTGCTCGATTTTATCAAAATCCAATGTTTCGGGCAAAGCGGCGAATCCGCACAGCAGCCCGATAACTGTCAATGACAAAGATTTTTTCATATTAAGGATATTTTAGTGAATTGTCAGAGGTAATTGTCAACGGTGATGGCAGAGGCAGGTCTGTGTCCTCCACGTGCAGGTCGCGGGCGCTGCATATTTCCGTGGACGTCTCGCCCAGGCGGCCGCAATATTGATTTATGCCCGTGTAGACGCGTATAAAATCAGCCCCGGGCAGATCTACGGGATTACCGTCGGCATCGACAGCATCCGAGATGTCAAAACTGTTCAGCTCGGCATTGTCGTTGGGGTGATTGTCCACATAGCCCCGGTCATAACAGTAGAGTATGAAGTATGATCCGTCGCCGCTGCTGTCTTCGGCGTTGTCGGGCAGACGCGTGCCGCTAAAGGTTAGCTCGTCGGCTTCAACCCATCGGGGGTAATAGTCCTGCATGTGAAAGATATTGCGCGGCATATGGGAACTGCGCCCCTCGGAATCCTCCCACGGTATATAATATATGTCGCTTAGCCAGCCCGACGCGTCGGGTACGGGCGCATGGCCGTCTGCTGGGCGATGATAGGTTATGGAGTAGTTCTTCAGAGTGGCCGCGTCGTCGTGGGCGCTTCCGCGCAGCTCGTACCACTCGTCATCGGGCAGCCCGTTGCAATTGGTGTCATAGCTCACCTTCACGATCCCCGGCTCGGCCGAACCGCCCGGCCGCGAAGGGTCAGTGAGCTCGTAAAAGGCATTGCCCCACACCCTGAAATCGTTTTCTCCGTGTACATTCACAACAGTATGGTCAAAACCGAACGTCACATATCCGCCGAAGCCGCCGAGCGACACCAGCACATCATTCTTGCCCGAAATCGATTCCTTCACCTTGCGCAGCATATCCGCGTAGGTATCGCCATCCTCGTATGGCGGCATCTCGTTGACAAACTGCCCCGGGGCGGGGCGGTATTCATACACCTCGGAGATATAAGGGCTGTACTCCACCTCCTCGTGCATGACATTTACCGTGATGCGGGCCGTGAACGGCGTATCGTCATCGATTATCTCGAATATCAACACATGGCTTCCTTCCCTGTCGGAGAGAAATATATAATCGCGGCTGTCCGACACGGGCTTGCCGTCGACCGTCCAGCGATACTTCGCGCCAGTCAGCGCCGGCGCCAGCGGCAGCTTCTGCATGCGGCGCACATAATACACGTCGTCAAGTCCGAGGCCCACGGTAGGTATGTCCCCGGCGCAGCCTCCGGCCACGGCGGCAAGGAGAACACTGCATGTCGGTATCGTCATTCTTTTCATATCGGCAGAAAAGCTATGTGTGCGGGAATATCGCCCGTGCGTACGCTCCACTTCCGGCGTCCGTCGGGCGAAAAACAATACAGAGTGCCCGAGCTTACGTAGTTGCGGGCATCGGTGATGAATATGTCGCCCGTCTCGGGGTGCACGGCGATTCCGTAGGGCACGGCGATCTCGCGCTCGGTGCCGTCGGTTATGAACGACGTGGACACCACCCTGCGCTCGCGCACGTCTATGATACCGTATGACACACGGTTTTCAGAGTTGAAGCTGTCCCACTCGGTAGCGTAGTAGTATAGCGAGTCGCCCTTCACCGCCATGTCTGAGCAGGCCACATCTATGGTGTCGGTCACCTCCATTATGTTGTGTCCGCGGGGCTTTGACATTACATAGAGCCGCGAAGGCCGCGAGGCATAATCGCCGCGCGAGCTTACCCATAGCTGTTTGTAGCGGTCTTTCTTCACACGGTGGAGATTTATGTCTACCTTTATCTGTCTCACCTGCTTGAAATCGATCATCTGTATCACCGACACGGTGTTGTCATAGGCCGGGGCACGGTAGCCGCCCGAATTGGCCACATACATATAGTCGTCCACAATCTCCATTTCCTCGGGCTGATAGCCCACGGTCACCTTGCGCGTCACCGCCAGCGACAGGGTATCCACCTCGTACACCGCTCCCTTCGGGGCGTCGGGATTGATGAGCACCGGGCCCACGTAAGAGCTAACATACGCCTTGCCGCGGTGAAAGCGCACATAGCGGCAGTTGGGGATGTCTACCCGGCCTATCCTCACGCCGCTGCGGGCATCGAGGACCTCCACCTTGTGCGAGCAATTTACCACGACATAGAGCTTTGACCCGTATATGCCGATATCATTGCCCACGTCGCCCAGCTCTTTCACCACCGTGGGGTTGCGTTCGGCATAGATATTGCGTGCGTAAAGTCCCGTGAAATAGTCGAGATAGTCTATGGTGCATTTATTTGAACCCATATTGCCCTCGTTGACCAGATACAGGCCGCGGATGCGGGTCCCGGGCGAGGGTGTGTCGGGAATGATGTCATACTCCGTAGGCACCACGAGCTCGTCTTCGCGACAGCCCGTGGCCACCGTCAGGAGTGTCAGAAAAATTAGAAAAATTGTTGTTATGTGTTTTTTAAGTATCATATCGACGCAGATAAGGTGATACGGAAATTGCGTTTTGGCATGGGATAGTTTATGATTACGTCATAATCCTGGCTCAGCAGGTTGTTGACCTCGGCCATGACGCGCATGGCCGCCCGCCCGGCCTTGAAATCCAGGCTCACCGAGATGTCGCTCGTGTACCAGGGCTGGGTGTAGTTGTATCTTATATTCTCCTGCTGGTTGTATCTCTCGCCCACATATATGAAACTGTAATTGACCGTAACGCCACGCCAGCAGGCATTTACCACCGCCGAGCCCGAATGATGCGGGATATAGGGTATCTGATGACGGTAATAGTTGTCGGCGGGGTCGGTTATGTCTATGGCGCGCTGCCATGTGTACTGTCCGCGCACGGTTATCACCGGGCCGTGCATGCCGGTGCGCACCGACAACAGCCCCGACACGTCGACGCCTCGGATATCCACCAGCCCCAGGTTGAGCATCGTCCATCTGAACTGCTGCCCCTTGGGATAGGCCACAATCTTGTCCTTCACGCGGTTGTAGTAAACGTCAGCCGACAGGCGGGCGGCGGCAATGACGCCCCGCGCAGACACGCGGTCGTAGAGCGCGCCGAGATTATACTGCGTCACACGCTCGGGCGACAGCCGCGAGTTGCCCATATCGGCATAGTATAAGTCGTTGAACGTGGGCATTCTGAACGAACGCTTCACGAATGTCCTGAGGCTGAAATCGCGGCTTCGCGTCGGCTGTCCGCTCAGGTATAGCGCGGGGGTGAACACATGCTTGTCCGACGGCGCGGCCTGCCCGCTGAGGCGGTCGTGGACAAATGTCCCCAGCACGCTCGCCTGCGCCTTTAGCCGCCTGAAGCTAAGCGCCGTGGCCGCCGACACGAAGTGGCTGAGGCGTTCGGGCCGCGCAAAGCCGTGCATGTCGGCCGACAGCGAGTTCCATATAAGATCGTATGCCGCCGATAGGCGCCAGAACGGCCTTACGGCCCACTCGTTGGCCGTGGAGACATACAGCTCGCGCTGACGGTAAAGATTGTCGATTTTCAGCTGCTTGTCGTCGTTGTTGACATAATGCGTGCGGTAAAAGGCATATTTCACATGATTGAGAGTGGAGAAGGCGCCGAATGAAGCCGAATATCCGCCCTGCACAAATGAATTGGTATCCCATATCCTCTCGCCGCGGCGCCACACGTTGTTGACTATCGCTCCAGGCACGCCGCGCTCCGAGTTGTAGTTGTAGGCCTTCACGCCCCACTCGCCCGAGGACGCCCGGCCCGTGAGATTTACCCCCATGCGGGTAGCGTTAATATCGCCGTTCTGTCTCACGGCCGTAGTGTCATAGGCCAGTTCGCCCGCCGGATTGACACGGCGGTAGCGGAAGCGGTATTTACCCGTCGAGGTGAGCCACTCGGCGCTGAGCGACGCGCTCACGCTCCGCGACAGCCTCAGCTCCACCAGCGTCGACGGATTGAGAAGGTCGAACGAACCGGTGCGCACCGTGGCCCGGGCATGCATGGTCTCGCCCTCGCCGAACACCGGCACACGCGTACGTATATATATTGTACCCGCCGACCCGAAGTCCTTGGCCGGCTGCAATATCTCGCTCCTCTGGCCGTTGTAGAGCGATATGGCCTCCACGTTGTCGAGCGAGAACTGTCCCAGGTCGATCTGGCCGTTCTGCGCGTTGCCGAGTTCCACGCCGTCATACACCACGCCGGTGTGATTTGTGCCCATCGAGCGGATGTTCACGGTCTTGATGCCGCCTACCCCGCCATAGTCCTTTACCTGCACGCCGGCAAAGTAGCGCAGGGCGTCGGCCACGCTGTTGCTGTTCAGACTCTTCAGCATGTCGCCGTCGAGGGTCTGCACTGGTATCACTTCCACCGGGCGCCGGGCCGATGTCACCACCACCTCGCGCAGCGCCTCGGCACGGGCCGTCGTGTCGGCCGTCTCCGCGGCGCTTGCGGCGGTCATGGCCCACATGCCTATTATAATACCTATTATAATAAATGTATAAAGTCTTTTCAACTGAAAGATTATATGATTGGCAAAAATAAAAACTCCCGTTTTGCGCTTGTCACGCTCCGCGGGAGTATATCGTCCGGTCTGTAAATCGCTCGCGCCGCCCGGCGCAGGCGACAGACTCGAATAATCTGTCATGCCGAAAAGTCATAGACGGATGCCCATAGTCCCGTAGGCGCAATCTGATTATCGAATGGCAGGTCTTCTGACTCGTTCCGGTCTTTGCGCCTTCTCATAGCCCCGGGGCTACAATGACATCGTGCAAAGACTGTATATGGAACTTACAGCAGCGGGTACTGTTCCGGATTCTCACCGGATTCCCTTTTGAAGCCCCGTACGGGTGCCGACTCTTCGGCCGGGGCTACCATTGCGCCGCAAAGGTAGATATATTTCTCAAAACTGCAAAATTTTTGATTGCATAAAACTTATTTGCCGTCTATTTGTTTACTAAACAGATAATACCATAATCCGATAAAAACTCACTGATATGAATTTTCTCACTGATGAAAAACTGGTGATTGTCGGCGCAGCCGGCATGATTGGCTCTAACATGGCCCAGACAGCCGCCATGATGCATCTCACCCCCAATATCTGTCTTTATGACACATATGCCCCCGCCCTCGAAGGCGTGGCCGAAGAACTCGCCCACTGCGGATTTGAAGGCATGAATTTCACATACACCTCCGATGTCCGTGAGGCATTCACGGGCGCCAACTACATCGTATCGTCGGGCGGCGCCGCCCGTAAGGCCGGAATGACCCGCGAGGAC
>CAYNXG010000102.1:0-6308 GCA_964401095.1 uncultured Bacteroides sp. | reverse complement strand
ATCGCCCCTCTATTCTCGGATGATTTTTGGGGTACGCATTGACGAAGTCAGGAGTGTGCCGCATGCAAGATTAAATAACTTCATAGTAAGCACAAATAAAAAAAATCACGGGCGCTGCGTCCGTGATTTTTTATTTGTGCTTATCGGCTGTTTAGCGGATAGCCTCTTTGTATGAGGTGTAGTCTACGATAGCCTCAACCTTGTAGAGCGCCTTGTTGCGCAGGTTGCAGTTGAAGTTGAGCTCCATGCCGGTGCCGGGTTTCAACTCTGCCTTGAGGCTGGAGATGGGGAACTCGGGCTGCGGGGTGTTCTCGATTTCGGGGATGAGGTCGGCCTTCTCCAGACGTATTACTCTGCCGTAGTCCTCGACGGTGAAGGGGATGTTCTTGAACATCATGTTCATCTCGGGCATGGCCGATGCGAAGTTGGCCTGTACGATGCCGATATTGGCTGTGCGCTTTTCAAAATCAAGCTGTACGCTGTAGAGTGTGCGCTGCGAGATGAATGACTCTCCCGTGGGCGAGGTGGATGTCGTCTTGCCGCCGAGGATGATGGGCTGGCGCGAGCCTTCCACGCGGTAGCGGCCGTCGACAATGAACGAGAAGGCGCATCCGGGGTCGTAAGTTCCGAGAGTCTGGCTCAGGTCGAGGCGGTCGATCCATTTGAGCTGGAATTCCTTGATGGTGGGGGTGATGCCTGTGGGGCTGTCAACCACGGCGGGAGCTTCCTTCACGTAGCACCACGAGTTGGAGGCGATGTCCCATTTGAAATCCGACAGGTAGATTGTGGGATAGGTCATGCCGCCGATTTTAAGGCCGTTGATCCATGCCGAACCCTTCTGTTTGGTCCAGTTGATCTGAAGCTTTATCGTGATGGGAGAGACAATCTGCTGGGGCTGAGTGGTATTAGTCTGCATGTCGGTCACCATGGCATAGCAGCCGAGCAGGCCCTGCTCGTATATGACGTCGTCGTCGCCTCCGTCGGTGTTACACGAGGACACCACCATAGCCATAACGGCCATGATAGCGATAATGGGGAATCTGAATAGTTTTTTCATTGTTTTGTATTATGTGTTTTTTTGAGTGACAAAGATAATGAATACTTGCCTAATAACGCAGCCTTTTAATCATTATTAAGATTAATGCGCAGGGTGGCGCCGAATGTAATCGGCAGTCCACGTTGCGTGAAGCTGTTTCCCATTGACTTGAAATAGAAAGTGTCGTAGCGTGTGTCGGTGAGGTTTTCGCCCCACAGGCGCAGATTCCAGCGTGGGGCGCGGAGTGTGAACGACGCGCCGGCCAGGGCGTAGAAGGGCTGGCTGAGGGTGTTGTCCTCGTTCCACATGATATCGCCGGCACAGCGCAGGTTTACCTCCGCCTCGGTGTGCAGGCCGCCGGGCTGCCAGGGCGTATGCCACAGCGCCGAGGCAAACAGGGTGTGGGCCGGGGCGTATGGCACGCGCTTGCCGCGGTATTCCGTGCGGCCGTTGTTGTATTGGCGGAACGTGGCATTGGTGAAGCCGTACGAGGCCGACAGCCGCCAGTTCTCGTCGGGCACATAGCGAGCCGTAAGCTCGGCGCCAAGGCTGCGGGTGCGTCCGGCGTTGGTCATGATGCGGCCCGTCACCGTGCCCGGAGGAAAGACCGTGAGCTGCTGGTCGCGGCAGTCGATGAAAAATGCGGTGGCCTCGGCGTTGAGTCCGCACGGCAGAGCCACGCGCACGCCGGCCTCATAGTTCCAGCTTGTCTCGGGGCGGTATTTCACGATGTCCTCCACCTTGTAGGGCATCGACAGGCCCATCGACTGCATGACGCGCTGCTGCAGCACGTCGCTGAACATCTGGGTGTTGAATCCGCCCGACTTATATGCCTTGGAGAATGATGCGAACGCGTCGCCCCATGAAAACGCGCGGCTTACCACCAGCTTGGGCAGCAGCTCGTTGAAGCTTTGGGACAGATGTCCGCGGTCGTCTATGTCGACGGCGGTGTGCGAGTAGGGCACGCGCGAGCCGTCGGGGAGTATGTGCCATGTGCTGTAGCCGCTCGCGGCCACGCTGGCATAGTCGCAGTTTACCTTTTCGATGTCCCAGCGCAGGCCGGCCTCGAACGTCCAGCCGTCCAGGCTGTAGGTGCTCTGGTGATATAGTGCGAACCCGCCCGTGGGGTTGGTGAATTCGCTGTCGAGCAGAAAGCTGCGGTCATCCCAGCTTATGGGGTAGGTGGGGTTCATCTCATTGCGTTTGTCCTCTATGAGGCGGCCTATGCCCGTGTCGCCGAATGTCACCGGCGCCCACATGCGGGTGTGGCGGTAGAATCCGAATACGCCGCCGAGCCACGAATAGCTCCCGCGCGAGCCCTTGGTGAAAAGGTCTTCGGTAAATGTGAACTCGTGGCGACGCTGTGTCAGCGTGAAATAATCCTCGGGCGTGAAATCCTGGTCGAGCGTCATGTTGTCGTCGAGATACTGCACCGATGTCAGCGATGTCACCACCACGCGCTTGCCGGCCCATGCCACGGTGATGCCGTCAGAGAAGGCGTTGCGGCGATAGAAGCATGTGTCGTTGTAGGCTATTTTACCGGTCGTGACATTGGCATACGGGTAGCCGCTCTGCCGCGCGACGGAGAATGCCGCAGTATTGGTGAGCGACAATGCCGCCGAGGGCGTCCACACCGTTTTCCAGCGCATTGAGCCGTTGTTCTCGCGGCCCGTGAGGCTGCCGTTATACTCGTTGCGGCGGAAGCCGTCGGTGTGCGAGTAGAGCGCCGACAGCGACGTGAACAGCATCGGCGACAGCTTGAAATATCCGGCGGCGTATGCCTTGGCGCTGTTGCCGCGCCCATACTCGGCCATGAATCTCAGACCGCGCACATCGCGGGGCGAGAGTGTGAGTATGTTAATCTGTCCGGCCATGGCGTTGCGGCCGTTGAGCACGCTCTGCGCGCCGCGGAGCACCTCGGCCGAGGCCATGTCGGGTATCTCGAAGTCGTAGGCGTCCTTGTTCAGAAACGGCACACCGTCGATGCTGAGGCCCACGACGGCCTGGTCGATGCGTGATCCCAGGCCACGCATGTATATCGACGATGTCATGCGCGAGCCGTAGGCCGGAGTATAGAGATTGGGCACGATGTCGCCTATGTCCTTTACGGCGTCAATGCCGAGGCGCACTATCGAGGCACGCGACAGCCGTGTGACAGGCAATACGCCGGCCGTAGGCATCTGCTTTACGCCCAGCACTTCCACTTCGCGCAAGCGGTGTGGCTCGCGCACCGAGTCGGGTGCGGCTGCGGCCCGGGCCTCCCCGGCAGATACCGCGCACCACATTATTAAATATAAAAAAGGGTTCTTGAGTGTCAACATTTGTGCAAAGATACGGATAACCGGAGAGTTTATGCAAATTTATTTGCAATTTGTCCGGCACGGATATGCCGCAACGCTTATGTTTAGCCGGTTTTTCACAATAAAACTTAAAACATGGCTTGCCGCTATTTTATTTTCGGCTAAAATTGCTATCTTTGCAAAAAACAAACTTTGATATTTATATAAAAACGATATATGTCAGAATTACCCGCTGAAAACGAGCACCTGATAGCGCGGCTCCGCGATCCGGCCACGGTACGCGAAGCTTTCGGCGAGGTGATAAAGACATATACAGAGCCTCTCTACTGGCAGATACGACGCATGGTGCAGAGCCACGACGATGCCAACGACCTGCTGCAGAACACGTTCATGAAGGCATGGCAGTCGATTGAGAACTTTCGCGGCGACGCCCGTCTCAGCACCTGGCTCTACAAGATAGCCATAAACGAAGCCATTACCTTCCTCGCACGCGAGCGCAAACGCCTCGGCCTGTCGCTCGATGACCAGGAATCGGCCCTCGCGGCCACCATCGAGGCCGACCCTGACATTGACGGCGACGCCCTGGCGCAGGAACTGCGAAAGGCCATATCCACCCTCCCCGAGAAGCAGCGCCTGGTATTCAACATGAAATATTTCGACGAGATGAAATACGAGGACATGTCCAATATCCTCGGCACATCAGTGGGCGCCCTGAAGGCCTCATACCACCTTGCGGTAAAAAAAATCGAAAATTTCTTCAAAGGCCGCGACTGACGATTAAACCTTTCACCGACGCACGAGTCAAAAACATAGAAATGCAATAAAGCACCGTATGAAACAAGACGCAGACATATTAAAAAAGCTTGACCGCCGCGACGGTATGACCGTTCCCGAAGGCTACTTCGAGGAGTTCGCCGCGCGTATGGAGGCTTCGTTGCCCGAGCGTCCCGAGCTGCAGGCCCCGTCGCCCTATGTGCCCCGCACGCGATGGGAACGCATACGCCCCTATGCCTATATGGCCGCCATGTTTGCCGGCGTGTGGTGCATGCTCAAGATGTTCACGATGCTCACGGCCACGTCGCCCCAGCCTCTTGATGCCAATCCAGTCATCGCCGAGGCTTTCAACAACGATACCTTTGTCAACGAATACGTAATATCCGAGCTGAGCCAGTGGGACATCTACGACGACCTCATGGACGACGGAATTGACCCCGACTCGCTCATCGACGCATCGGCCCCCGACTACGAGCCCGCTGATGTAAAGTTATGATCTTCATGAAACGTTCACTTATAACCATTCTCATTTTCCTCTCCGCCATGTCGGTGTCGCTGCGCCTCCAGGCGCAGGGGCAACCCATGACAAACGCCGACCGCACACGATGGCTGTCGGAGATACGTAACTACAAGCATGATTTCCTCGTCAGGGAGCTCGAGCTGACAAAAGAACAGCAGCGCGACTTCTTCCCTCTGTATGACGAAATGGAAGACGAGATTGAACGCATAAATGCCGAGACTCGCGAGCTGGAATCGAAGGCCTCCGAAAACTCCGAGGCATCCGAGCTCGAGATCGAGAACGCCGCCCGCACCGTGTTTGAACAGAAACGCGCCGAGGGACAGGTGGAGATGACCTACTTCGACAAATTCAAGGAAATACTTACCCCCCGACAATTGTTACGCCTCAAAAACAGCGAGCGAAAGTTCACCCAGGAGCTCGTGAAGCATCATCGCCGGATGCGGGGAAGACAGAAATAACTATCAATCTAACTGACCCTTTTTCATTTTTGACAGCAGCCGTCTCCGTCGAGGAGGCGGCTGCCTGGCTTATCATGCTCCTTTTGTCTTGCAAATTTGGTGTTTTTTTCTGACCTTTGCATTGAAAAATACAATTATTGTCGACAAGTGAGATTATCTGAACTTAAGACGGGCGAAATAGGCGTTGTGGTCAAGATTCTCGGCCACGGTGCTTTTCGCAAGCGCGTGATTGAGATGGGTTTTGTGCGCGGACGCGAAATCAAGGTTCTTCTCGACGCCCCGTTGCGCGACCCGGTCAAATATGAAGTGCTCGGCTATGCCGTGTCGCTGCGGCGTGCCGAAGCCGAGATGATTGAGGTGATTAAAGTCGACCGCGACGGCTTACAGCCCGATTCGGCCGACGGTGTGACGTCGCGCGGCGCCGTTACCAGCGGCGAGCAGGTGATGAGCCGCGTCCAGCGCGCCGGCCGCGAGATTAACGTGGCATTGCTCGGTAATCCCAATTGCGGCAAGACGTCGCTCTACAACGACTTCTCCGGCGCCAAGGAGCATGTGGGCAACTATGGCGGTGTCACCGTCGACATAAAGAGCACCACATTTGAATTCAAGGGCTACACCATTCATATCACCGACCTGCCCGGCACATACTCCCTGGCGGCATACTCGCCCGAGGAGCTGTATGTGCGCCGCTTTCTCCGCGACAACAATCCCGACGTGCTGCTCAATGTCGTCGACTCCACAAACCTCGAGCGCAATCTCTACCTCACCACCGAGCTGATCGACATGGACCGTTCGATGGTCATAGCCCTCAATATGTTCGACGAGTTCCGCGAGTCGGGCTCGCGGCTCGACTACAAGGTGCTCGGCGAGATGATAGGCGTGCCCATGGTGCCCGTGGTGGCGCGCACGGGCGAGGGCCTGGAGCGTCTGCTCGAGACTGTGGTCAGTGTCTACGAAGACCGCCACGAGGAGGTGCGCCACGTGCATGTCAACCTCGGCCACGACATCGAGGCCGCCGTGCGCGTGCTCATCGACAACATAAAGGCCGACCCGAAAATCGAGCGGCACTTCTCGCCGCGCTACCTCGCTATAAAATTCCTTGAAGGCGACCGAGAGGTCGACCGCATCCTGCGCTCGGCCCACAGCTACGACGACATGCTGGCCGCCCGAAACACCCTGCGTGCCGACCTCGAGCGCCTCAACCAGGAAGACATATCGTC
>CAYNXG010000101.1:0-6385 GCA_964401095.1 uncultured Bacteroides sp. | reverse complement strand
CACCGGGCGTCTCGGCCAGCCAGCGGCCGTCGTGCTTTATTGAGAAGGTATAGAATTTGCCGTAGAGCGGACGGTTTACCGATGCGCGCCACACGCCACGGTCGGCAAGGCGCATCTCCAGTGTGTCTGTTGCGGGCGTGTTGAGGCCGGTGTCATATAGCATGACGCGTGCGGCCTGGGCTTCGGGCGACCACAGGGCGAAGTGTGTCTCGTTATCGGTGACGGTGAGTTCCAGGTCCGAGCCGTCATAGAGGGGCCAGGACATGTATTTGTCATCGGGATTGGTTTGGGCATTGGCGCAGATTGTAGAGCCAACCATTATGGTGGCTGCCAACAGCCGGGACATGCAGTCGTTCATTTAGTATGTATTAAGTAAGTATGTAATATTTTATTCCGTGCCGGTCGGCGCGGGGGTGTCAGGTATCGGATTTTATTTCACGACAACCCTTACGGCCTGGCGGTCAATGCGGACGATATAATATCCGGGATTGATTTCAACGCGCTCCGTGCCGTCGGCCACGGTGAGTTGCTTTACAACCTGGCCGGTTAGGGCATAGATGTCCACGTGGCGCGGACGGTTGTCGGGCACGGTGATTTCTATGTGCCGGTGTCCGGGCTTCACGGTAGCTTCCTGTTGCAGGCCTGATTCCACGGCGGCAAGCTGCAAATCGGCATCGGCCGCCCGCAGGGATGACGCGCAGCCCGTGATAGCGGCCGCCGCCAATATGATATATCGGAGATATACGTGCATCGTGTCTTTCAGGAAAAGGTGTTTATGTTGTCGTGAATACAAAGTTAATCAATTATTCGCTCAATAGCAAAACTTTAATAAAAATTAAGGAAATGTCGCAGGGCGTTTTCGGATATCCGCTAAACATTCGTAACAATTGGAATGTTTTATGTGTAGAACGCATGATTATGCGCGGGCGGCTGCGGCGCTCCGCAGCCCGGAAAACATCATATAATTCATCACAATACTGCATCGATATGTCCAACACTGTTGCTAAAGCCAAGCATTTTTTCAAAAGTCCGCTCCGAGTGATAATCTTAGTCATATTGCTGGCGGGGATTATATGGGGTGTATGTTATCTGCTGCGCTCCGAGCCCGTGTCGCAATCCGTCCCCTCGGTGGAGGTAGAGAAGGTAAAGACCCGCGACGTGAATATATACGGCGAGTTTGCAGGCCGCATACGCGCCCAGCAGTTTGTCGAGGTGCATGCCCGTGTGGAAGGCTATCTCGAAAAGATGCTCTACGACGAAGGTACCTTTATCGAAAAGGGCCAGACATTGTTTATAATCGATCCCACCGTCTACCGCGCTCAGGCCGAAAAGGCCGCCGCGAAGCTCAGCAAGGCACAGGCCGCCGTGCAGAAGACCCGCCGCGACCTGGAGCGCATCAAGCCCCTCTATGAGCAGAACGCCGCATCGCGCCTCGACCTCGACAACGCCGAGGCCGCATACGAGAGCGCCAAGGCCGATGAAGCCGTGTGCAACGCCGAGCTGGTGCAGGCGCGCCTCACGCTGGGCTATACATCCGTGAAGTCACCCATCTCGGGCTATGTGTCGGAGCGTCGCGCCGACATCGGCTCGCTGGTAGGTCCCGGCGGCAAGAGCCTGCTGGCCACCGTGGTGAACAGCGATACCGTGCGCATCGACTTCTCCATGACCGCTCTCGACTATCTCAATTCAAAGTCGCGCAACGTGAACCTGGGACAACGCGACAGCTCGCGCGAGTGGGATCCGTACGTCACGGTGACTCTCGCCGACGGCACCGATTACCCCTACCGCGGCCCCGTGGACTTCGCAGACCCCAAGGTCGACCCCAAGACCGGCACATTCCAGGTGCGCGCCGAGATGCCCAACCCCGAGCATGTATTGCTCCCCGGCGAGTTCACCAGGGTGAAGTTGCTCATGGACGTGCGCGAGAAGGCTGTGGCCGTCCCCACCAAGGCCCTCGACATACAGAAGGGCGGCGCATACATATATGTGGTGCGCCACGACAGCGTGGTGGAGCGCCGCTATGTGGAGACAGGCCCCGAATTTGAGAATTCCACCATAATAGAGCGCGGCCTTGCAGCCGGCGAGGAGATTATAACCGAAGGCTATCACAAAGTGAAGCACGGCATGAAAGTCAATCCCGTGTCGGCTCCCGATTCCGTATCAACCGCTAAAAAACCTGTGAAATGAAAAGCAACTTTTTCCTCGACCATCCCGTATTTTCGATCGTTATGTCGATTATCATAACGATCGTGGGCGGTATCGGCCTGGCGATGTTGCCGGTTGACCAGTATCCACAGATAGTGCCACCGGTGGTGAAGGTGTCGGCAAGCTATCCAGGCGCCGACGCCACCACCGTCACCCAGGCCGTGGCCACGCCCATCGAGCAGGAGCTCAACGGCACCCCCGGCATGATATACATGAGCTCCACAAGCTCCAATTCCGGCGGCTTCACGGTGCGCGTGACATTCGACATCGACACCGACCCCGAGCTTGCCGCCGTTGACATCCAGAACCGCATCAAGAAGGCCGAGAACCGCCTGCCGGCCGAGGTGGTGCAGAACGGCATATCCGTGGAGAAGGAGACAGCCACCAGGCTCATGACCATTACGCTGCTGTCGTCCGACCCCAAATTCGACGAGATATACCTCAGCAACTATGCCACGCTAAATGTGCTCGACATCCTGCGTCGCATACCCGGCGTGGGCAGTATAAGCAATGTCGGCGGCCGATACTACGCCATGCAGCTGTGGGTACAGCCCGACAAACTCGCCGACATGGGCCTGACGGTAAAAGACCTTCAGAACGCCCTCAAGGACCAGAACCGCGAGAGCGCGGCCGGCGTGCTGGGCCAGGCGCCCAACGAAGGCATCGACATCACCGTGCCCATCGTGGCGCGCGGACGATTGTCCAGTGTCAAGGAATTCGAGAATATTGTCATACGCGCCAATCCCAACGGCTCGCTTATCCGAATGAAAGATGTGGCGCGCGTGTCGCTCGAGGCTTCGTCATACTCCACCGAGAGCGGTATCGACGGCGGCAACGCGGCCGTGCTCAATATCACCATGCTGCCCGGCGCCAACGCCATAGACGTGGCCACCCGCATTAAGGCCGCCATGGAGGATATCGGCAAGGAATTTCCCGAGGGTATCAGCTACGAGATACCGTTCGACATGACGACGTATATCTCCGAGTCCATCCACCACGTCTACCGCACGTTCTTCGAGGCATTGCTGCTGGTGATACTGGTAGTGTTCCTGTCGCTGCAGAACTGGCGAGCCACGCTTATCCCCATCATCGCCGTGCCCATATCGCTGATCGGAACGTTCGGCGTGATGCTCATATTCGGCTTCTCGCTCAACATGCTCACACTGCTCGGCCTCATCCTGGCCATCGGCATCGTGGTCGACGACGCCATTGTGGTGGTGGAGAATGTAGATCGCATAATGAACAAGGAGCATATTCCCGCGCCCGAGGCCACCCGCAAGGCCATGGCAAATCTCGGGTCGGCGCTTGTGGCCATGTCGCTGGTGCTTTGCGCCGTATTCGTGCCCGTGAGCTTCCTGCCGGGCATTACCGGCCAGCTCTACCGCCAGTTCACCATCACAATCGCCGTGTCGGTGATAATATCCACCGTCGTGGCCCTTACACTGTCGCCAGTGATGTGCGCCAAGCTGCTACATCCCGAGGGGCTGAAAAAGAAGGCCAAATTCTTCCGTTATATCAACCTGTGGCTGGGCCGCGGAAACAAGTTCTACGGCCGCCGCATCCGCGCCGCCCTCGACAAGCCGCGCCGCATGTATGTGATTTTCGGCCTCGCGCTGGTATTTATATGGATGATGAACCGTATCATGCCTCAGAGCTTCATGTCGCCTGAAGACCAGGGATATTTTACCGTAGAGCTCGAGCTGCCCGAGGGCGCCACCATCGAGCGCACACGCCGTATAACAGACCGCGCCATGGAATATCTGAACAACGACCCCGACGTGGAGCACGTGCTCAATGTCACAGGTTCGTCGCCGCGCGTCGGCACCAACCAGGCCCACACCACGCTCACCGTGATTCTCAAGCCCTGGAACGAGCGTGAGACTCACGATATCGCCGCCATACGCCGCCGGGTGCTCGACCACTTCGCCGGCTATCCCGAGAGCGACGCACATGTATTCTCTCCGCCCATCATCCCCGGCCTGGGAACGTCGGGCGGCTTCGAGATGGTGCTTGAGGCCCGCGGCAGCACCACCTACAGCGAGCTTCAGGCGGCGACAGACTCCCTTATGTCCATCGCCTCGTCCATGCCCGAGTTCGCCGATCTGTCGGCCTCGTTGCAGAGCGATATACCGCAGCTGTATTTCGACGTCGATCGCGACAAGGCCCAGCTGCAGGGTGTTCCGCTCAGCGACATCTTCTCCACCATGAAGGCGTTCACCGGCTCGATATATGTCAACGACTTCAATATGTTCAACCGCATATACCGTGTATATATCCAGGCCGAGGCTCCTTTCCGCGAGAACCGCGACAACCTCAATCTGTTCTTTGTGCGCGGATCGCAGGATGCCATGGTGCCCGTAACGTCGCTCGGCGTGACACGCTACACCACCGGCCCCGGCACCATGCAGCGGTTCAACATGTTCAACTCTGCCACCATATCGGGCGAGGCGGCCCCCGGCTACAGTACCGGTCAGGCCATGGACGCGCTGCAACGCCTCGCCGGCGATATTCTCGGCGACAAGGTGGGCGTGGAATGGAGCGGCCTGTCATATCAGCAGAAACACGAAAGCGGCAACACGGCCCTCGTGCTCGGTCTGGCATTCATATTCGTGTTCCTTGTCCTCGCCGCCCTTTACGAGAGCTGGACCGTGCCTGTGGCCGTTATTCTGTCGCTGCCCGTGGCCGGTGTAGGCGCCTATCTGGGTATATGGATATGCGGACTTGAAAACAATGTGTATTTCCAGATAGGCCTTGTGATGCTCGTGGGCCTCGTGGCCAAGAACGCCATATTGATTGTGGAGTTTGCCAAGGAAGGCGTCGAGCGCGGACTGTCGGCGTCGGCGGCCGCCCTCAATGCGGCGCGTCTCCGCTTCCGCCCGATAGTCATGACCTCGCTGGCGTTCATGCTCGGCCTCATACCGCTGGTGATTGCTACCGGCCCGGGCTCGGCTGCCCGACGCGACATAGGCACGGGCGTGTTCTTCGGCATGCTTGTGGCCATTACGCTCGGCATAGTGTTCGTGCCCTTCTTCTTCGTACAGGTGCAGAAATTCGTAAAACGTACAAAAAGAATCAGAAAATGAAAAAGACCGCATATATAACAGCAATGGCCGCGGCCGCCCTGATGGCATCGTGCTCGGGCACCCGCAACCTTGCCGCGCCCGACCTTGAGATTCCGCAGCAGACTGTGGCGGGTATGGATGTCGACTCTCTGTCGGCGGCCGACACCGAGTGGTGGAAATTCTATTCCGATTCCACGCTGTGCTATATCATCAGGGAGACTCTGGAGCATAACAGCGACTTTCTCGCCGCGGCCTCGCGCGTGGAGGAGCTGAGGCAGCTCTACGGCATTGACAAGCTCAACTATATGCCCGATATCAACGGCACGGTAGGCGCGACCCGCGAGACGAACCATTATGACGGACATAAATTCAGCGTCGACAGCGAGGTGAGCTTCAAGGCATCCCTGTCGTGGGAGATTGACCTGTGGGGCGGCCTCAGCGCGGCGCGGCGCGCGAGCGGTGCACGCTACATGGCTTCCGTTTATGACCGCCGGGCCATGCAGATGACCCTCATCTCCGAGGCTGCCACCGCGTATTTCAACCTCGTGGCCCTCGACAACGAACTGAATATCGTGAAGCGCACCCTCGCCACGCGCATCGAGGCTCTTGAAAAGGCCAAGCTCAGATTTGAGGGCGGCCTTACCTCCGAGATCGTGTACCAGCAGGCCAAGGTGGAATATGCCACAACGGCTTCGCTCGTGCCGGGTCTCGAACAGAAGATTGAACTGGCCAGGAACGCCATAACACTGCTTATGGGGCGTTTCCCGGGCGAACTGACCTTCACGCTGCCTACCGTCATAGACGAGAGCCTGCCCAGGCACATTCCGGTAGGGCTCCCGAGCCGCCTGCTCGAGCGCCGGCCCGATGTCCGCGCCACCGAGCAACGCCTTAAGGCCGCCATGGCAGATTGCGGCGTGGCGTACAGCAACCGTTTCCCGCGTCTCCGCATCGGTCTTACGGGCGGATGGGAGAACGACCAGGTGGCACATCTGTTTGAATCTCCGTTCTCGTACATGCTCGGCAATATCGCCGGCACGATATTCGACTTCGGCAAGAAGCGCCGTAAATACAAGGCGTCCATAGCCGCCTATGAGATTGCGAGCCAAGCCTACAGCAAG
>CAYNXG010000100.1:0-6395 GCA_964401095.1 uncultured Bacteroides sp. | reverse complement strand
TTGGCTTCGCCCAAGATACTCACCGCTCGGCAAATTGCAAATAAATTTGCATTTGCTCTCGACTTATCCGTATCGTTGGCTTCGCCCAAGATACTCACCGCTCGGCAAATTGCAAATAAATTTGCATTTGGTCTCGACTTATTCGTATCTTTGCGTATCAATGACTAAAATCCGTAATATAATTCTTTTTCTTGCGATGTGTGCGGGGCTTTGGTCCTGCGGACACAGCGACACTTTCCGCGTGCAGGGTAGCCTCGAAGACGGCGCGGACATCAACCTGCGATTTGTGTATTATGTGGACGGCGCGGTGCGTTCAGGCATCACGGCCTCTACCAAGGGCACGTTTGTCTTCGAGGGCGCGCTGTCGGGCAAGGCCCCGTCGATGGTCGAGATCTACGACAACGACTACAGGCCGCTGGGCCGCTTCGTGGCGCGCAACGGCGAGGATATCGAGCTTACCCTTAACCGTTCCAATCCGTATAAGATAAAGGTATCGGGCAACGAGGAATCGGCCCTGTGGTCGGCGTTTCTCAACGAGCATGCCGATGTGCTGCAGGGCGGCTCCGCCGATGCCCGCAACGAGGCCGTGGCAGCCTTCGTGGGCTCGCATGCCTCAAGCCCCGTGAGCCTGTATCTGTTGGCCACGGAATATGACGGCAGCGGCGCCCGCGCCGCCGGGGCCGACTCGCTCATGGCGCTTGTCGACGAAGACCTCAGGCGATATGCCCCCGCCGACGGGCTCATGTATCAGCTGTCGCGCGGAGGCCGCGCGGCCGTGTCGGCGCGCGTGGGGCGTGTGCCGTTCCGTGTGCCGGGCAACAGGTTCGACACCCTCGACCCCGCCGGCCGCGCCCGCACACTGATAGTCATGTCCGACTCGCGTTCGCCCCACGACAGCATCGTGGATATGCTGCGACGCATCCACAAGCGCGGCAGGATGACAATATATGAGCTGGGCCTTGACACCGATACCCTGGTGTGGCGCCGCCGCATACGCGAGGACACCGTGCCCTGGCGCCGCGGCTGGGTGGCCGGCGGCGTTACCGCCCGCACCCTCGACACGCTTGGAGTGTCGTCGGTGCCGTATTTCATCCTTGTCGACTCGGCCGGCCGCCAGCTGGTGCGCGCCGCCGACATCAAGGAGGCTGAGAGGCGCCTTATGTCCTTCTGAGGACCCATCGTCATTATCACCATATATCCATCGCAATGCTTGTCAAGACTTACGGCGCGGCCGTCCACGGCATCGACGCAATCATCGTCACAACAGAGGTATCGGTTGAGAACGGAATGGCCTTCCGCATAGTGGGCCTTCCCGACGCCTCGGTGAAGGAGAGCCATCAGCGCGTGATATCGGCTATGCGCCAGAGCGGCTATTCGTTCCCACGCAAGAGTATAGTGGTCAATATGGCCCCCGCCGACGTGAAGAAGGAGGGCTCGGCCTACGACCTGGGCATCGCCATAGGCGTGCTCGTGGGCTCGGAGCAGATAACGGCGCCCGACCTGTCGCGCTATATCATCATGGGCGAGCTTTCGCTCGACGGCTCGGTGCAGCCGGTGCGCGGCGCGCTGCCCATGGCCATCGAGGCGCGGCGCTGCGGCTACAAGGGCATCATAGTGCCGGCGGCCAACGCCACGGAGGCGGCGGTGGTGAACAATCTCGAGGTCTACGGCGTGTCCACGCTGCTCGAGGTGGTCGACTTTCTGCGGGGCGCCTGCGAGCTGAAACCTGTGGAATTTGACACCCGTGCCGAATTCGCGCGCACGCAGGAGAATTTTGACCTCGACTTTGCCGACGTCAAAGGCCAGGAAGGCGTCAAACGCGCCTTCGAGGTGGCCTGCGCGGGCGGCCACAACATATTGCTGGTAGGCCCTCCCGGCTCGGGCAAGTCGATGATGGCCAAGCGCCTGCCCGGCATAATGCCGCCGCTCACGCTGTCCGAGGCGCTCGAGACCACAAAGATACATTCCGTGGCCGGCAAGCTGAAAAGCGGGTCGAAGCTAATGACGCGCCGCCCCTTCCGCTCGCCCCATCACACCATATCGCCCGTAGCCCTGGTGGGCGGCGGCGCCAACCCCATGCCGGGCGAGATATCACTGGCCCACAACGGCATATTGTTCATGGACGAGTTCCCCGAGTTTCCCCGTCAGGTGCTCGAGGTGTTGCGCCAGCCTCTGGAAGACCGCCACATCAGCATATCGCGTGCGCGCTATGCCGTGGAATATCCCGCGGGCTTCATGCTGGTGGCGTCGATGAATCCATGCCCCTGCGGCTATTATAACCATCCAACCAAGGAATGTACCTGCGCGCCCGGGGCCGTGGGCAAGTATCTGGGACGAATATCCGGGCCGCTTCTCGACCGCATCGACCTGCAGGTCGAAATCAAGCCGGTGCCGTTCGAGCGTCTGTCGTCGCTCGAGCGCGGCGAGCCCAGCGCGGCGATACGTGAGCGTGTGGTCAGGGCCCGAGCCGTGCAGGCGGCGCGCTATGCCGGCGACCCGTCGATACACTGCAACGCGCAGATGAGCCCGCGCCACCTGGCCCGGTGGTGCCGTCTTGACGACGAATCGATGAAAATCCTGCGGTTCGCCATGACGAAATACGACATGAGCGCCCGCGCCTACGACCGCATCCTGCGCGTGGCCCGCACCATCGCCGACCTGGCCGGAAGCCCCTCCATAACACCCGACCACATCCGCGAAGCCATATCCTACCGCAACCTCGACCGCAGCAGCTGGGGCGCCGCCTGCCGCTGACGCCGTACACAACGCCGCCTAAAGAATCATGAGTAGTCTTAAAATAAAATTTGAAAATTACTGGCCGGATTTTGACTGTCACAACAACAAGTTTGTGAGTGCGCTGAGAACCGCCCACGACATCGAGGTCCTCGGCCCCGGGTCGACGGAATCGCCCGACATCCTGTTCTATTCGCGGTGCGGCCGGCCGAGACACTATGATTATGACTGCCTCAAGATATATTATACGGGCGAGAACGATGTGCCCGATTTCAACGAGTGCGACTATGCCATATCATTCTATAATATAGATATCGACGGCCGTTCCCTGCGATATCCGCTGTATATGCTGTATGAATACGATATGTGCCTGCGGCCGAGGCAGATTGCCGATGAAGACGCCGTCAACAGGGGATTCTGCACATTGCTGATGAGGAATTCAGTCAATTGCGATCCCATGCGGCTGAAGATTATCGATGCCGTGGACGCGTATAAGCCGATAACTTATGGCGGCCCGTTCAGAAACAACACGGGCGGCCCGGTCGATGAGAAAATTCCGTTCATTTCGGCGTATAAATTCAATCTTGCGTTGGAAAACAGTAAAATTGAAGGCTATGTCACTGAAAAACTGCTTGAGGCACTGGCGGCGCGCACTGTTCCCGTCTACTGGGGCTCGGAGACGGCGGCGCGTGATTTTAACCCCGACGCGTTTATCAATACCGGCGACTATGAATCGGTGGATTCGTTAGTAAGAGACCTGGCCCTGATTGACTCGGACAATGCCCGCTATCTGTCGTATCTCCGCGCACCCATATTCGGCGCCGACGGCCCGATAGACTTTGATTCGCGGCTTGCCGACTTCCTCTGCGGCATCGCCTCCAACCCGCGCAGAAGAATCGTCGGCTACGGAGAATCAAAATCCATAAGAACAAGAAACAGATACCTCAGACCCCTGTGGTACAATAGATTGACCCGCTTCGGCTCAAGACTGCTTTCCAAATATATATGAGATCCGGGCTTGTTTAGGACAAACAATGGAATTTAACAGTATCGTATTTCTGATATTTTTTATAGGCGTGTTTTTCGTCTATTATCTTCCGGCGATGAGACGCGCCGGGAGGCAGAATGCGCTGCTGTTGATTGCGAGCTATGTGTTCTACGGGGCATGGGACTGGAGATTCCTGTTTCTGATATTTCTTACCACGCTGTCGTCTTTCCTGACGGGGATTGTGCTGTCAGAGCGCAAGAGCCGCCTTGTGCTCGGGCTGAATATCGCGCTGAACGTGGGCATCCTGGTGGTTTTCAAGTATTTCAACTTCTTTAGCGAGAACCTCAGGGCGCTGTTGGGCCTTTTCGGCTGGACTTTCGACTGGGTGTTTATCGACGTGCTGCTGCCGGTGGGAATTAGTTTCTACACCTTCCAGGCGATAGGCTATTCGATAGATGTCTACCGCGGGGAAATCGGCAGGGCCGATACGAGGAATCCGCTGCTGTTCTTTACGTTCATATCATATTTCCCGCAGCTTGTAGCGGGGCCTATCGAGAAGGCCGGGAACATGTTCCCGCAGCTGTCAAGGGCGCGCGTGTGGAATTATAACGACAGTGTGGAAGGTCTGAGGCGCATATTGTGGGGCCTGGTCAAGAAGGTAGTGGTGGCCGATCAATGCGGATTCAAGGTCGACACTATATGGGAACAGGGCCTTGACGGGGCCGGGCCTGTCGGCATCTTTTTAGCCGTGGGCCTGTTCACGATTCAGATATACTGCGATTTTTCGGGATATTGCGATATCGCATTGGGTACGTCGCGCATTCTCGGCATCAGGCTTATGGAGAATTTCGAGAGGCCGTATTTCTCGCGTTCGGTGGTGGAGTTCTGGCACAGGTGGCATATATCCCTCATGAAATGGTTCACCGCCTACATCTACATACCGTTGGGCGGGTCGAGGGTGTCGCCGGCGCGCCATTATGCCAATATTTTCACGGTCTTTGTTGTCTCGGGCCTGTGGCACGGCGCATCGTGGAATTTTGTAGTGTGGGGCCTGTACTGGGGCCTTATATACACGGCCGCCGTAATGCTGAAATGCCCTTCTTACAGAGGCGTGGGACTCACTGAAGCCGTGCGCCCGTACAAGACGTGCATGGCGATGGTGTTCGTGGTAATCGGCTGGGCTATTTTCCGAAGCACGGGGCTGAGGGAATGTTGCGAATTGCTCGCAGGGTCGGTGCTGCCGTTGTCGGTGGCGTGCGGCATCGCGGGCTATGCCGTTTTCCGCCTGCTTTCGAGAGTCCGACATCTGTTTGTCTATTGCTTCGCGCTCATGGCGGCGGCCACGGTGTTGTGCCTCGCGGCCGTGCCCGACATGTTCATAAACTATTATTATCTCTTTGTGGCATGTTTCGTATTCGCGGCCGAATGGAAAAGCCGGGCATCGGATTTCGACATGTTTCCCCTGCCGCGACATGCCGTGGTGCGCAACTCGCTGTATATCCTGTTGTATGTCCTTATCCTCACCGCGCCGTCGATAGCGACATCTTTCATTTATTTCCAATTCTAAGCCTATAGGATATGCAGTTGCGACGGTTCCTTTTGAAGTTTTTTGCCTTGGCGGCCATTCCGTTGATTCTGACGGGAATTGCCTATACGGCGCTTGACCCGCTGAAGGTGATACATGCCGACGCTCGGTTTTTCGAGGACGGCCTCGGGGTGAACAAGGGCGTGGTGACGGTCAGGACTTTCAGGAATTGCAACCCCTACATGCACTATGATTCCTTCATACTCGGCTCGTCGCTTACCTGCTATTATGAACTTGACGCGTGGAAACAACACCTTCCCGCTGGCGCAAGGCCGTTTCATTTCGACAGCTCCAACCAGCCGTTGTCCACGCTCAGGCGTTCGCTGGAATACCTCGAGGCAAACGCCGATTCGCTGAATAATATCCTTATTGTCCTCGATCCGTTCATTTTTGATATTCCCGACGATATGCCCGACATGGTATATCTCGACCCGCCGGAATTCAGGCCGGGCCCGGTGTACGGCACATATTTCCACTATAAGATGTTCAGGCATTTCCTCAATATCCATTACCTGTACTCGTATATCCCGTTTGTGTGTACGGGTGTCCGGAACATGTCGGCGCCTAACCCGATATTTGATATCCAGCCTATCGTGTGGGATAAGGAGAAGAACGAGGAGACACTACCTCTTTGGGACGAGAGCATAGCGCGTCGGCCGGCGGAGTTTTATGAGAGACACGCGCTCAGGGAGCCGGGTGAGCGGTATTATGCGGCCCCGGAGCCGCAGCTGTCCACGGCTCAGATCGAGGATCTGAAGAAGATAGCGGAGATACTGCGCCGCAACTCGTGTTCTTACAGGGTAGTGGTGGGGCCCGACAGGCGGCGCCAGGTGCTGAACGACCGCGACGAGGCCGTACTTGACTCGATATTCGGAGAATCATTTTTCAATCTCGGCCGCGAGTTTTACGATGAAATGACCGACAGCACCAACTTCTATGACAACACCCATTACCGCTCGACCGTAAGCAATAAAATCCTCGACAGGATTTACCGCGGGCACGGGGCGGCGCAGTAGGACGGTTGTTATTCTAATGTTAAACGAGTATGAAAATGAAAGACAGGATATCGGCAGGCGGGGATGGCGCCGG
>CAYNXG010000099.1:0-6418 GCA_964401095.1 uncultured Bacteroides sp. | reverse complement strand
GGGCTGGTTAGATGCCCATGAGGTCGCGGTAGATGTCGAGGGCGGCGGTGACGTCGTCGGGGGTGCAGGGTGTGTCGACGTGCACATCGCCTACGTCGGCGAGCAGGGTGAAGTTCATCGTGTCGGAGGCGGTGTTCTTTTTGTCGCCGCTCATGTATTTGAGGAGTGCGGGATAGTCGTCGCAGTCAAAGTCGAACGCGTTGTAGTTGGTGCGGACGTATTGGGCGAAGGAGTGGAGCGTGTCGGAGGGGAAGCCGAGCTTCATGTGTGAAAGAATCAGGGCCACCACGCAGCCTTGTGCCACGGCGAATCCGTGGGGCAGGGGCGACTGTCGGCTCAGGGCGAGCGACTCGAAGGCGTGTCCGGCGGTGTGGCCGAGGTTGAGGGCCTTGCGTGCGCCGGCCTCGAGGAAGTCCTGTTCCACGATGCGGGTCTTGACGCTGACGGTCTTCTCGATGAGCGTGAGCAGCCTGTCGGGGTCGAAAATGGGGTAAACGACGCTGTATCCGAGCAGGGTGGCGAGCTCTTCGCGGTTTTCGAGGAGGGCGTGTTTCAGCATCTCGGCATAGCCCGAGAGGAGCTCCTGCTGGGGCAGGGTTACGAAGAATCCTGTCGAGATTATGGATGCGAGGGGTTCGGTGAATGTTCCGATCTCGTTTTTGTATCCGTTGAAGTTTATTCCGGTTTTACCGCCTACCGAAGCGTCGACGGCGCCGAGGAGAGTTGTGGGGACGTTTATGACGCGCATGCCGCGTTTGAATGTGGCGGCGGCGAATCCTCCGAGGTCGGTTACGACGCCTCCGCCCACGTTAATGATGATGTCGGTGCGGCGTGCGCCGGCGTCGTGGAGGGCTTTCCATACGGTCTGTACCGAGTCGAGGTTTTTATTGAAATCGCCTGATTTGATTGTGATTTTCCGTGCTTTGGCCACAGTGTCGGATTGTTCGGTAAGAACGGGAAGCACACATTTCTCGGTGTTTACATCGGATATGACGTATGCTGCGGGGTTACCGAGCTCGGCGGCGAGGGTGTCAATGGCTTTACCTACAAGATTGGTGAAAATCAGTTTCTGCGTCATAGTTTTGATTTTTATTAGTTTCTATCGTTGTCTAATTTATCTAACAACTGAGAAATGTTTTTGGCGCAGTCGGTCATAGAATTAAATACGGTGTCGGCTCCGTTTTCGGCGAGACAGGAGGCGGGCATGGGGCCTGTGACGACGCCGATGGCGTGTATGCCGGCGGCGTGGCCTGATGTCACGCCGAGGGGTGCGTTGTCAATCACGATGGCCTCGCCGGGCTCCACGCCGGCTATGGCGAGGCCGCGCAGATAAGGCTCGGGGTGGGGCTTTCCGTGGGTCACGTGGGCCGATGTTACGCGCCGCTCCGCGGGGAACGCCCCGGGATAGTCCGCGTCGAGGCGGCCGAGCAGGGATGCCTGGCCCGAGCCTGTGACGAGGACTGTGACTATGCCGCGAGCGGCGAGAGTGTCGATGAGCCGGCGCGCGCCGGGCATGGGCTCGACGGGCGGCTGTTCGGCGAAGTATTGAGCCTTGAGGGCGTACAGGTCGTGCTTCTCGGCGTCGGTGGCGGGGCGGTTGAATGCGCGGCGTATCATCATGTCGATTATCCATGCGCCGGTGCTGCCCTCGTAGAGGAAGAATTCCTCTTCGCGGGCGGGAATTCCGGCCTTGTCCATCACGTGTTTCCATGCCCGGGCATGGTTGGGCATGGAGTCGTAGAGTACGCCGTCCATGTCGATGAGTGCTGCTTTTATCATTTCTTGCGCTTTTTTGATTTTTCTTTCGTGGGCTGCTGCTGTGGCGGCAGGGGAGCGGGTATAAGACCTTCGCGGATGAGGATCAGCGAGTCGCTGTGAGTGATGGTGTCGGCGTTGAGGTCGATTTCGGCGGCTGTGGGCTTCGAGGAGATGTTCAGGCGGGCGAAGCGCGAGTTGCGCACGCCGTTGCGGAAGATGTTCTCGAGCTGTGTCAGCAGGTTGATGCGCGTGGTGTCCACGATGGCCACGGATGCGGAGGCCTGTTTCTCGTTGAGACGGGCCTTGCCGAGGCGCACCTTGTACTTGTCGGGATTTCCCGAGATGTTCACGCCGAACTTGAACGGCAGGGGCGACTTGAGCACGGCTATGTGGTAGTTGAAGTTGAGGGCGAGGTCGTTGTGGCCCTGCACGCCGAGCTTGTAGCGGTCGAGGTCGAATATGAAGGGATAGAGCCGCAGCATGTTGTCCTTGACCGTCATTTCCACGTTCATGTGTCTGATGAGGTTGTCCTGCCGGTCCTTGAACATGAGCCATTTTCCCACTTTGCGGTATGTCTCGGGGTCGATGAGGCGGAGCGAGTCGCCGCTGATGCGTATGGCGGCGGCGAGGGTGGGGAGTTCGAGGTTCATGGCGCGGTCGATGTCGCACGTGGCGGCAATGTCGGCGTCGATGATTCCGCTGAAGTCGTGCAGCAGCGGCATTATCGAGTCGAGGGCCGGCAGCAGGCGGGTGAAGCGGCTTATGTTGAAGTCGTTGACCTTCATGCCGAAGCCGAATTTCAGGTCGGATGCCGAGGGCGCCGAGTACAGGGCCGAGAGGTTGATGCCGCCCACGTCGGACGACGCCGTGAGGTCGTGGATATTGAGTGCTCCGCGCGATGCGAGCAGCTCGCCGCTGAAGCGGTGGAAGAGCAGGTCGGCATAGAGGATATTGTCGGCGCGGATGTTGATTTTCGCGTCGATGTTGGTTGGTATGAGCAGGGGCGACATGGAGTCGGGAGAGTTGGCCACGATGCGTCCCACCTCGCGCTCGAAGTCCTCGTCGCTGCGTTCCTCGGCGTCGACCAGGGCGTCGATGCTGAAGTCGCGGTGTCCTTCCGTATCGCGTGCGGCGGCGTAGGCCGAGCCGCGGAACGTGCTGTTGGCAAGCTCGTTGACGTCGATAGTGTCGGAAATCACCTCAAAGTTGATTTTCAGGGGCGAGCGGAAGCCTTTGCGGGTGAAGCCGCGCTTCATGTTGGTGATCTGGCCCGACACGAGGAAGTCGCTGCTGCCGGCCTTGTATTTTACGTTGGTGAGGTGCACCGTGTCGTTGGAGAATTCGACGTTGAAGTCGCGCACGCGGTTGCGCAGCGGGAAGAAGGGGGTGAACAGGCTGGCGCGGCGTGCTTTGAGCGAGCCGCGGATGTCCCAGCCCAGCAGGAGCCGACGCACCAGGCGCGATGTGCCCCAGTCGATTATCTCCGTTTCCTCGGCGGTGTATTCCGGGTGTATGCGCGGATATTTGCCGTGGCGCTTGTGGCGCTGTATCTCTATGGCGCGGCGGTAAACCGAGTCGATGGGCAGGTCGGGACGGTTGACATGTATCGAGTCGGCGGTGCGGCGCACGGCCTCGGGAATCTTGCGCGACGGCAGCTTGTGGGCGTTGGCGTGTATGCCGGCACCCGAGAGCATGAAGCGCATGGTGGGCGAGCCGGTGGATATGTGGCGCACGTCGAGGTCGGCGGAGAACTGCGGCAGGCGTTTGTTCCCGCGGAACCGCTGCATGGTGACGCGTCCGTGGGTGCCGCGCATGTTGAAGGCCAGGGAGTCGCCGAGCACGGTGAGGTAGAATTTTCCGAGCGACAGGTCGCCGCCCATGGGGATGATCACCGTGGTGTCGGCCGAGGGCGCGCGGTTGCTGACGCCTACGCCGAGCCTGAAGTCGGCGACTTTCATTGAATACTGCGTGTGGAGGATGTCGGCCGAGTCGACCTTGACCACGGCGGTGAGGAAGCGGTCGTTGCGGATGGCGGTGTGGGTGCCGAAGTCCACGTCGAGGCGGTTGGCGCTCAGCATCGTGGCGGTGTCAGACGACAGGTAGTAGAGCCCCGAGCCCAGCAGCGAGCCCGTGAGGTGGATGCGGTGGAAGTCTTGTTGCGTAAGCATCGACTGCGCGGCCTTGAAGCGGATGTCGGCGCGGAGCCGTCCGGCAAGATATCCGTTGAGCGGGTCGGTGAGCTGCGAGGGCAGGCGCGACAGCTCGGTGGAGCCCTCTACAGAGCCTTCTATGACGGGGTCGGACAGCGGATGCGACAGGCTGAGGTTGAGCAGCAGGTCGGTGGCGGGGCCGGCGATGCGGAGGTCGCGGGCAGTGGCGGTGGCGCTGTCGAGGGCATTGCCGGCGAGGGACACGGCCAGCGAGCCGCTGATGTTTTTGAACCGGGCTTTGCCATAGCGCAGGGCGCCGGGGGTGAGGGTGATGTCTATGTCGGCGGCGGGTATGGAGTCTGTCGACAGGTTGAACGGGGCGGTGGAGCGCAGGTCGAGTGCCACCTTGATGTCGGTGTCGAATCCGGCAGGGGTGAGGCCGTAGGAGCGGCGGAGAGTGTCGGGCAGCAGCCCTACGATATCGCTGACCGGCGTGGCGGGCACGGAGAGGGAGTATTCCTTGACGATTATCTGACGCGCGAAGTCGACGATGGCGCTGACGTCGGCGCGGAACACGTCGGCGCTCAGCCTGAAGCCGCGTATGGCCAGCTCGGTGGGCTTTTCGGGATCCCAGTCGAGGCTGCCCGAGGCGCCGAAGGCCAGATTGTCGAGGTTGTAGACCGACAGCGCCGGCGCGTTCATGTCGCCGCTCACGTCGAGGGAATAGGCCGGGGCGCCCGAGTTCTCCACCGAGAGCGTTTTCAGGGCCAGGGCGAAGTGCTCGCCGGTGGCCACGTTGTCGAAGCGCAGGGGGCCGGGCTTCACGATGCTGAAGCGGTTGATGGATATGTGCGGCATCGTGGCCGAGGTGGTGTCGGGCTCGGAGGGGTGGTATGAATATATCACATAGTTGGACAGCGAGTCGTTGACGTCCACGAGGTTGATGCACGGGCGGTCAAACTCCACGTCGTAGAGGTCGATTTTTCCTCGCAGCAGGGCGCCGAGGTTTATGCCGCCCTCAAAGCGGCCGATGGTGACGAGCGTGTCGGCCCACGCCGGCAGGGTGGCGCGGGTGGCGCTGTCGAGCCTCAGCATGGGCTTGGAAATCACCGTCACGGAGTCGACGCGCAGCGACAGCAGGGGCAGGCGCCCCGACAGCGACAGCTCCACGTTGGCGATGTCGACCTTTGCGTCGAGTATGCGGTTTGCCGCGGCGGTGGTGATGGCCGTAAGCTGCCGTGGCGAAATCATACGCAGCGTGCACATTGTTGCGGCCGCCACGGCAAGCACGATTGCCATGAGAGTCCATAAAAATATTTTCGCGGCTTTTAGCATAGTGGTTGTTATGATCCGGATTTCGATGATATTGCGAATAGTTTCAGCCCCGGGCCGCGGGACGGGCGGTGATGTGGAAGCAGCTCTGCTTCACCTCGTATTTCACGTAGCAGCGTCCGTCGGCGCGCAGGTCGTGGAGAATCTCGCCGAGCAGATTCTTCAGGTCCTCGAAGGTGCGGTGAGTGTCGCCGGCGTCGTCGCAGATGAATTTCGAGTAGCTGATGTCGAATGTCGTTCCGAACGAGTGGGTCGACTCCTCGGTGGCGTTGCGGTTGACGCGCCTCAGACGCTTCACGGTGGCCGGTGTACGCAGCACGCTGGTCACCTTTATGCGGTATTTGCCGCCGCCGCGGGCCTGCAGCGAGTCGTTGAACGCGCGGCCTATGTCGGCGAGCAGCTCGGCGGCCTCGGGCACGAGGTAGGGGAACGAGTGGGTGAGGTTGTCGAGATAATACTCGGGGCACGATTTGATGCGAACCACCGGCCGGCGCAGCTTCATGATGTCGCGCTCCGACGATATGGGCTTGAAGCCCAGCGCCCTGGCGGCTTCGAGGTGGACGTGGTTGGAATCGTTGAACGCCTTTCTGAGCGGGCCTATGTGGGCTATGCGCAGGCGCACGCAGCCGTCGTCGGGCGCCGAGTCGAGCCGCGAGTCATAAGGGTTTACGGCCGGCTCGGGCGCCAGAATGTCCCTGATGCTCTGCGCCGACGCTCCGGGGGCGTTTCCCACGGCCGCGTCGTCGGAACAGCCTGCGCAGGCGGCCGCGATGGCAAGGAGAGGTATGAGGTGTGATTTCATCATTCGCTGAGGGTGTGTTTCTGCATAAAAACAGCGGCGAAACGCGCACCCGGGCACGCTCGCCTGAACGGATTCCCAAAGTTACAAAAATTTTTTAATTGCAGAAAAAACGTGTGGGAATCACGATGAAATCGTGCAGCTGATATTAAACTGTGGAGCCGGGTGTGTTGTTTTAATTGAAATAATTACGACAGACTTATGGCAGATGTTTTCATTTATTCGGGGCTCGGCATATTGCTCTTGGGGGCGGTGTATGGATTATGCATCGCTGTCAAGGGGTATCGCGACGGTCGAAAAAGAGGCGAAAGTAACCTCTCGTTGTTTTTTCCTGACTTCGTCAATGCGTACCCCAAAAATCATCCGAGAATAGAGGGGC
>CAYNXG010000098.1:0-6431 GCA_964401095.1 uncultured Bacteroides sp. | reverse complement strand
CATCAACGGCACCAAGGTAGCTCTCTAAAGCTCATAGCTTCACTACATAACGACGCCCGGCCGGTATCGGTCGGGCGTCTTTTTATGCATTGAGCGGTGGCACGGGCGCTAATCGTGATGATAGGGCTCGCCGCGCAGGATTGTCTGGGCGCGGTAGATCTGCTCCACCGTGAGCACGCGCGCCATCTCGTGCGTGAAAGTCATCTTTGACAGGGAGGCCATGGTGTCGGCCCTGTCATACACGGCACGCGAGAATCCGTAGGGGCCGCCTATCACGAACACGAGGTTACGGCTCAGGGTGGAGGCCTTGCGGTCGATGAACGCCGCAAACTCGCGCGAAGTCATCTCGCGCCCGCGCTCGTCCATCAGCACCACGAAATCGCCGGGCGACACCCGCGAGAGTATCGCCTCGCCCTCACGCGTCTTCTGCACGTCGGGGCCGGCATTCTTCGCCGCCTTCACATCGGGAATAACCACTATCTCGAAAGGCATGTAAAACGGTATGCGGGAGGCATAGCGGTCGAGGAGTTCTCTGAGCGGCGCCTCGCGCATAACGCCCACACATATCAGTACAATTTTCATCTTTCGCCGATTTTTTGGAGTGTGTTGAAAAATTCTTGCTAATTTTGCACAAAATTACAATTAAAAATCCATAGATATGAAATCGACAGATGAATTAATCGACGATTTACTCACCCTGGCCTTCGCCGAAGACGTGGGCGACGGCGACGCCACCACCCTCAGCACCATCCCCGCCGACGCCATGGGCAGGCAGCACCTGCTGGTGAAGGAGGAAGGCATCCTTGCAGGCGTGGAAATCGCCCGCAAGGTGTTTGAGAAATTCGATCCCTCGCTCAAGATGACTGTAAAAATCGGCGACGGCGCCCACGTGCGCCCCGGCGACATAGCCTTCGAGGTGGAAGGCCCCGTGCGCTCGCTGCTGCAGACCGAGCGCATCATGCTCAACATCATGCAGCGCATGAGCGGCATAGCCACCGCCACCGCCCGCTATCAGCAGCGTCTCGAAGGCCTCAAGACCAAGGTGCTCGATACCCGCAAGACCACTCCCGGCATGCGTATGCTCGAAAAGATGGCCGTGAAAATCGGCGGCGGCGCCAACCACCGCATCGGACTGTTCGACATGATTCTCATAAAGGACAACCATAACGACTTTGCCGGCGGAATCCCCGCATCGGTGGCCCGTGCCAAGCAGTGGTGCAAGGACAACGGCAAGAATCTCAAAATCGAGGTGGAAGTCCGCAACGACAAGGAGATAGAGCAGGCTCTCGAAGCCGGTGTAGACCGCATCATGCTCGACAATTTCACCCCCGCGCGCACAGCCGAGGCCGTGGCCAAGATTCGCGCCGTGAACCCGTCGGTAGAGATTGAATCGTCGGGCGGCATTACCCTCGACACCCTGCGCGCCTATGGCGAGGCCGGGGTAGACTTCATATCCGTGGGTGCGCTTACCCATAGCGTCAAAGGCCTCGACATGAGCTTCAAGGCTTATTGATCTTATTATGACATGACACAGAGAGCGCGGCCGTTTGCGGTCGCGCCCTTCTTGTATTATGTTCGGTGATTACGCCTGCTTCAGCTCCTCGGTGTAGGCGTCGATACGGCGCAGCTGAGCGGGAATGTCAATCGACTGGGGACAGGCCGAGCGGCAGGAGCCGCAGGAAATGCAGCGGTCGGCCTGGCGCAGGCGCTCCACGGCGCGGTCGTATCCCACGAGGTAGGCCCTGCGTGCACGCGCATAATCGGGGTCGCGCCTGTCGTGGGGCATATTGTCATCTTTGATACACTTGTTGAAATGTGCGAATATCCCGGGGATATCGATGCCGTAGGGACATGGCATGCAATAGGCGCAGCCCGTACACGGAACGGCATTGTCCTCCACGATGGACGCGGCGGCGCCCATGAGGAACGCGTGCTCGTCGTCGCTGACAGGTTCGAGGGGTGAATAGGTGGCCACGTTGTCCTTGATATGCTCCATGTACGTCATGCCGCTGAGGACAGTAAGCACGCCGGGCATGGCGGCAAAACGAAAGGCCCACGACGCCGCCGATTCCTCGGGGCGACGTGTCTTCATGCGGTTGTGGACATTGCGGGGCACCGATGCCAGGGCGCCGCCGAGCAGGGACTCCATCACCACCACGGCTATGCCGCGACGGTTCAGCTCGTCGTAAAGCCAACGGGCTGTAATGCCGTTGTTTTCGGCGGGATGCTCCCAGTTGACATAGTTAAGCTGAATCTGTGCGAAATCCCAGTGCACCTCGCCGCGGTCGTGCATGGCCAGCAGCTCCTTGAAGCACTCGATGTCGCCGTGGAACGAGAAGCCGAGATTGCGGATGGTGCCCTCGGCGCGGCGCTCGCGGCAATAGTCGAGCATGCCGTTGTCGATGAATCGCCGGCGCATGTTTTCGAGGCCGCCGTTGCCCACGCTGTGCAGCAGGTAATAGTCAATATGATCGGTCTTGAACAGCTCGAGCGAGCGCTTGAACATCTTCACGGACTCCTCGCGGCTCTGCGTAGCGGGTGAGAAGTTGGACAGCTTTGTGGCGATGAAATAGCCGTCGCGCGGATGGCGTGACAGCGCCTCGCCCATCACCTCCTCCGACAGCCCGCGGCAATACATGGGCGACGAGTCAAAGTAGTTGACGCCGTGTGTGAGGGCATAGTCCACCTGGTCGTTCACGGCCTCGCGGTCGATATCTCCGTCGCGCGAGCCGTCGACGGTGGGCAGGCGCATGCACCCGTAGCCGAGGA
Organism: uncultured Bacteroides sp.; assembly: GCA_964401095.1. Taxonomy (GTDB): domain Bacteria; phylum Bacteroidota; class Bacteroidia; order Bacteroidales; family Muribaculaceae; genus CAG-873. Next base: position 3,662 of record CAYNXG010000098.1, on the reverse strand, counting down.
TGCCTACACTGTCGCCGGTGGAGGCATTCACACGCACGGTCATGTCGCCGGGAGTCTTGCGTCCGCGCCGCCGGGCAGCGGATTCATCCGCCTCACGGGAGCAGGAGCCTGTTGCGACCGCCCCGGCCGCGAGGGCGCCGAGCTTGAGAAACCGCCGGCGCGACAAGCCTTTGTTATTATCGTTGTTGTCCATCGGTAATCATATTACGGAATGTTGCTCCACGCCCTCGACGTGTATCGCGGCGCGCTCCGAGCGATTGGAGGCCACGGTGCCCACGGGGCAGTGATATTCACACGCGCCGCAGCCTATGCAGGCGCTTTCGTCGACCACGGGATGCAGCTTGCGGCTGCCGTCGGGACGTATCATCTCTATGGCTCCCGCGGGACAGCCCGAGGCACATCGCCCGCAGCTCTGCCCGTAGGCGGCCGATATACATGTCGAGTAATCCACCACGGCGGTGCCGATCTTGACAGAACTCTTCTCGGCGCGGTCCAACGGCAATATGGCGCCGGCGGGACACACATCTGAACATGCCGTACACTCGGGGCGGCAATAGCCTGTGGAAAAATCCATTACAGGCTGCATGAATGTGGAGAGCGATGTCGAGGGCGACAGCAGGCCGTTGGGACACGACGACACGCACAGCTGACACGATATACAGTTTTTGGCAAAGCGGCGCAGGCCTCCCGAGCCGGGGGGCACCACGGGCACCTCGCGCAGCGCTTTTTTCTTGGCTTTCAGCGGGGCCAGGCCGCCGTCGCCGTGTTTTCCGAGAGCCGATGATACCAGCGAGCCGGCCACGATGGCGCCGCCGGCAAGCAACGCACGGCGCGTGCCGCGTGAAGCATCGTCATCCTTGGCGGCAAGCCGGGCCTCGGTATCAGTCTTGCGGCCAAGCGAAAGCGCGCCTGTAGAGCAGTGGTCGAGACAGTCCATACATGCCACGCAGCGCGAATAGTCGATCTTATGCAGGGAGGGATCTATGCACGATGCCTTGCAGTGGCGCGCGCACAGGCCGCAGGAGGTGCATTTGTCAAGGTCTATCACAGGCCGGAGCACCGCACGTCTCGACAGGAAGCCGAGGAAAGTGCCCACGGGGCATATCTCGTTGCAATAGGCGCGCCCGGAGGTGGCGGCAAAGGCCGTGACGACAATGAATGTGACAATCGCCACAGCTATCAGGGGCAGGCTCGGCGGCAGCTGCGACACATGGGCGAAGGCATAGCTGCCACGGGCGGCGGCAGCATCGGCCAAGGCATTGTTGAGCTCCACGGCGCCGGGACGCAGCAGCCATGTGGCCATGCGTCCAAATTCGCTGTAAGGCTCTACGAACGATGCCGCCCACGTGCACACCGCGGCCACCTGGCCGCATATCAGCAGCACGGCGAATACCGCGAGAATGCCTCTGCGCAGACGGGTGCGGGCGGGACTGTAGCCAAAGCGTCCGAGGCGGCGTTTTTTACGTCCCGCAAACAGCGACGCCACGCGGTTGACGATATCCTGATAGATTCCCAGCGGGCATATCACCGAGCAATATACGCGGCCGAGCAGCAGCGTGGCGACGACGATGGCGGCGAGAACCCCGAGGTTGAGCGCCAGGAGCGCAGGCATGAACTGCATTGAAGCCGCCCACTGCAGGCGGGAGGCCGCAAAGCCCGTGACGTCGATAAACAGCGCCGTCACCGCGGCAAGGCTCACCACGGCCAGCGATGTACGCAATATTCTGTAAACGTTGGCCATATACTCAGCGCATTTTATTGAGCGAGGCAAGGAGATCGTTGAGACGCTCGCGCACGTCGCGCAGGCGGGTCACCACATCGTGGCGCCGCGATACTCCGCTGGCATTGGAGCGCAGCTGCTCCTGGGCGGCGTCGAGCTTCAGGCCCTTTTCCTTCACAAGAAAATGAATCATACGTATCTTCTCTATGTCGGCGGGGGTGTAGAACCGAGTGCCGCCGGCATTGCGGTGGGGATTGATGACCGTGAACTTGCTTTCCCAGAAACGCAGGGTCGACGCGGGTATTCCGAGAATCCCGGCCACCTCGCTTATCTTGTAGAATTTTTTATTCAGCTCTTCCATAACACACATTTAATCAGTCCATGACATGTCCGGCGTTTTCAGCCTGGCGTATCATCTCGTCGTATTGCTCGGGGGTGAGATCCATGAAATAGTAATTAACGGGATTCTGCGGCACGCCGCGGTGGCGCACCTCATAGTGGAGATGCGGGCCGGTGGACTTGCCGGTATTGCCTACCTTTCCGATAAGGTCGCCGCGCTTGACCTGCTGGCCGGGCTTCACAAGAATCTCCGACAGATGGGCATAGCGGGTAAGGTAATTGTAACCGTGGTCGATGTCAATCGAATTGCCGTAACCGCTCTCCCAGCCGGCCACCTTTACGGTGCCTGCGCCGGTGGCATAGACGGGCGTGCCGATGGCCGATGAAAAATCCATTCCTTCGTGAAAGCGCGATGTGCCGTAGATGGGATCGCTGCGATAACCGTAGCCCGAGGCCATGGTTTTCAGGTCTTTCGACGATATGGGCTGTATGGCGGGGATGTGCGATATGCGGTCGGTCATGTTCGATGCCTGCGAACGCAGGAAGTCGAATGATTTAATCTGGTGGTAGACAAGGTTGTCGAGGCGGTCGAGCTTGTCGGTGACAGTACGCACCAGGGCCACGTCGGCCATAGAGTCGAGGGCCTCGTAATTTCGCTGACGTTCCAGGCCGGCATAACGCGAGGCGTCGCCGAGGGGGTCGGCCTGCATGACAACACGATAAAAGTTATTGTCGCGCGCGGCGATGTCCTCCATCACGGCGAGAGCCTCGTCGGAGCGGCGGTTGAGCAACTCGAGGCTGGCTGCCATCTGCTCGGTGCGAGCCTTCATGCTGCGCTCGCGGGGAAAGTCAACCACATAGTACAGCACAACCGTCACGGCCACGCCGGCCACCATGCCCATCACGAACTGGCGCGCCACGGCCCACGCACGCTCGGTGCGCGAAGGGTACACGCGGTCATAGCTTTCCGTGACCGGATTATAGCGATAAAATGTCTTTTTGCTGCTCATCGCCTGGTGGAAACTTTGATTGGTTTATCTTGCAAAATTAGCGTTTTTTGCCTAATTTTGCACATTAATTTCAGAAAATAACACCTATATCACATATTACATTTCTTTAAAATGCTCACTGCAAAGGAAATACGCAAGTCGTTCAAGGACTTTTTCGAGAGCAAGGGCCACCGCATCGTGCCCTCGGCCCCCATGGTTATCAAAGATGACCCCACCCTGATGTTCACCAATGCCGGCATGAACCAGTTCAAGGATATCATTCTCGGCAACAAAACGGCAAAATATCAGCGTGTGGCCGACTCGCAGAAGTGCCTGCGCGTCAGCGGCAAACATAATGACCTCGAAGAAGTGGGACATGACACCTACCACCACACGATGTTTGAGATGCTCGGCAACTGGTCGTTCGGCGACTACTTCAAGCGCGAAGCCATCGACTGGGCGTGGGAATACCTCGTTGACGTTCTCCACCTCGACCCCGAGCGCCTTTATGCAACCGTCTTTGAAGGCTCGGAAGCCGAAGGCCTGCAGCGCGACGACGAAGCGGCTAAAATATGGGAAAGCCACCTGCCCGCATCACATATAATCAACGGAAA
>CAYNXG010000097.1:0-6451 GCA_964401095.1 uncultured Bacteroides sp. | reverse complement strand
GCATGGCAGAAATGGGGCAACGGCGCCACTCCCGAGTCCACAGGCAAGAAGGGCGACCACCTCATCGGCGACTACTACGTGGCATTCGACAAGCACTACCGCGAGGAGCTGCAGCGCCTCGTCGACGGCGGCATGACCAAGGAGGAGGCCGAGGCCGCCTCGCCCCTGATGGCCGAGGCCCGCGACATGCTGCGCCGCTGGGAGGCCGGCGACCCCGAGGTGCGCGCCCTGTGGGAGAAGATGAACGGATGGGTCTACGACGGATTCGGCGAGACCTACCGCCGCATGGGCGTCGACTTCGACAAGATCTACTACGAGTCGCAGACATATCTCGAGGGCAAGGAAAAGGTGCTCGAAGGTCTTGAGAAGGGCATCATGTACCGCCGCGAGGACGGCTCCGTGTGGGCCGACCTTACCGCCGACGGCCTCGACCACAAGCTGCTGCTGCGCTCCGACGGCACATCGGTGTACATGACACAGGACATCGGCACGGCCAAGATGCGATTTGCCGACTATCCCATCGACAAGATGATATACGTGGTGGGCAACGAACAGAACTACCACTTCCAGGTGCTGTCGCTCCTGCTCGACAAGCTCGGCTTCAAGTGGGGCAAGAACCTGGTGCACTTCTCCTACGGCATGGTAGAGCTCCCCTCGGGCAAGATGAAGAGCCGCGAGGGCACAGTCGTTGACGCCGACGACCTCATGGAGACCATGGTGGCCGACGCACGCCGCGTCAGCGACGAGATGGGCAAGATTCAGGGCATGACCGACGAGGAAAAAGACGCCGTGGCCGAGATCGTGGGCCTCGGCGCGCTCAAATACTTCCTCCTGAAGGTCGACCCGCGCAAGAACATGATGTTCAACCCCGAGGAGTCGATTGACTTCAACGGCAACACCGGCCCCTTCATCCAGTATGCCTACGCCCGTATGCGTTCGGTGCTGCGCCGCGCCGCCGAGGCCGGCCACGCCATCGGCGACTACTCGGGCGTGACACCCTGCGAGCGCGAGATAGCTCTCATACAGCGCCTCAGCGACTTCCCCTCGGTGGTGGCCGAGGCCGGCCGCTCGTACTCGCCCGCGCTGATCGCCAACTATGCCTACGACCTGGTGAAGGAATACAACCAGTTCTACCACGACTGCCCCATCCTGCGCGAGAGCGACCCCGCCGTGCTGTCGCTGCGCCTCGAGCTTACGGCCGTCACCGCCCGCACCGTGGCCGCCGCCATGGGCCTGCTCGGCATCCGCGTGCCCGAGCGCATGTAAACAACGCTTTTTTCAAGAAATCCAAAAATCTCTCTAAAATATGAACGAACTCAATTACAACTCTTATTCAAGCGCCGGAGCGGTGCAGAATATGGTGGCCTCGGCCATGAAGAAGGTCTATATCAAGATGACCATAGCCCTGGTGGTTACGGCGTTTGTGTCGTACTTCTGCGCCGCCAGCCCCGCCTTCCAGCAGTTCATGTTCACCAACCGCTGGTTCATGTGGGCCATGGTGATTGTCGAGCTGGGCATCGTGTTCGGCGTGTCGGCCGGCATCCAGAAGCTGTCGTCGCCCACGGCGTCGGGCCTGTTCTATCTGTTTGCCGTGGTCAACGGCCTCATGCTCGCCCCGATATTCTGGGTTTACACCGGCGCCTCGATAGCCAAGACATTCTTCATCACCGCCGGCACCTTCGGCGCCATGAGCATCTTCGGCTACACCACCGGCCAGGACCTCGCCAAGATAGGCAACATCCTGTTCATGGCCCTCATAGGCCTTGTCATAGCCTCGCTGGTCAACATCTTCACCCACAGCTCCACGCTCGACTGGATCATATCCATCGCCGGCGTGATCATCTTCACGGGCCTCACCGCCTGGGACACCCAGCAGATCAAGCGCATGGCACAGATGATGCCCGCCGACCAGGTGGGACGCCTCGCCACCCTCGGCGCCCTCAGTCTCTATCTCGACTTCATCAACCTGTTCCTCTACCTGCTGCGTTTCTTCGGCTCGAACCGTGACTGACAGTAGCCCCTCCGCCATTGACCGTCTGCGCGGCTTTGTTCCGGCCTATCGCGAAATAATCAAGCTCGGGCTGCCCATCCTCGTAGGGCAGCTCGGCACTATCGTCGTAGGCTTCGCCGACAATATCATGGTGGGCCACTACTCCACCGAGGCGCTCGCCTCGGCCTCGTTTGTCAACAATCTCTTCAATGTAGCCATATTCTGCTGCGTGGGCTTCACCTACGGCCTCACGCCGCTGGCCGGCGCGCTGTTCGGGCGCGGCGACTTCCGCCGCATCGGCGCCATTACCCGCGTGGCCATGTGGCTCAATATCCTTTACACCCTGCTGGTGACGGCCGTCATGACGGTGATATACCTGTATGTCGACCGCCTGGGCCAGCCCGACGAGCTGCTGCCCATAATCAAGCCCTACTATCTGCTCTATCTTACAGGCATGCTGCCCGTGGCCGTGTTCAACGTCGCCGCACAGTGGAGCTACGCCATCAACAACACGGCCATGCCGATGTGGATTATCCTCGGCGCCAACTGTCTCAACATCGCGGGCAACTATGTGCTCATCTACGGGCACGCCGGCTTCCCCGAGCTGGGACTCTACGGCGCCGGGCTCAGCACCCTCGCCGCGCGCGTGGTGTGCGCCATGGCCATGTTGTCGGTGCTGCTGCTGTCGCGGCGGTTTGCCGAGTATCGCCGGGGCTTCCTCCACGGGGCGCGCCGCCCCGGCGACGTGAGGCTGCTGTGGAAGACCTCGCTGCCCGTGTCGATGCAGATGTCGTTTGAAAGCGGCTCGTTCACGGCCGCGGCCGTCATGGTGGGCTGGCTCGGTGCCGTGCCCCTCGCCGCCTTTCAGGTGGTGGTGATCGTGGGCATGCTGGGCTTCTGTGTCTACTACGGCATAGGCTCGGCCGTGTCGGTGAAGGTGTCCAACGCCGCCGGCACCGGCTCGGGCGCCGGCATGCGCCACATGGCCTGGGCCGGCTATCATATCATGCTGGCGGTGATGTGCCTGTCGTCGCTCATATTCATCGTGGGCGGGCGCCATCTGATGGCCCTGTTCTCCGACGACCCCGCCGTGATAGCCCTGGCGGCGTCGCTGGTGGTGCCGCTGGTGCTGTATCAGCTTGGCGATGCCACACAGATAACCTTCGCCAACGCCTTGCGCGGCACTTCCCACGTGATGCCCATGCTGTGGATAGCCTTCATCAGCTATATCGTGGTGGGAATCCCCGCCACGTATCTGCTGTGCTTCACGGCCGGCCTGGGCACCTACGGCGTCATACTCAGCTTCTCCGTGGCCCTGTTCCTGGCCGCGGCATTGTTCCTTTGTTCATTCCTGCGCACCACCGCCCCGCGCCGTGGCGCCGTGTCCTGAAAATACAAGACCATTATCATATAAGAAACCATGGATAAATTCAAACAGTGGATAAGCCGGCCCCGCGTGTGGGGCTTCGTGCTGTCGACAGTCATAATGGCCATAGTGGCCGTGGCATTCTTCTATCCCGACAATTTCGAGGGCAATTCGCTGCGTCAGGCCGACATGCAGCAGGGCGCCGCCAACGGCCGCGAGGCTCAGGAATACTTCGAGGCCACCGGCATGAAGGCCCTGTGGACCAATTCGCTTTTCGGCGGCATGCCCACCTTCCAGATTTCGCCGACATACCCGTCCAACGCCCTCTTCGACTGGCTCAACACCGTCTATGGCCTGGGGCTGCCCGTGCCGTCGAATCTGCTGTTCATGATGATGATGGGCTTCTTCATCCTGCTCTATGCCTTCCGGTTCAGATGGTACTATGCCCTGGCCGGCGCGCTGGCCTGGGGCTTCTCGTCCTACTTCGTCATAATCATCGGAGCGGGACATATATGGAAATTCGTCACCCTCACCTATATCCCGCCCACCATTGCGGGCCTGGTGCTGGCCTATCGCGGCCGGTATGTGTGCGGCGCGGCGCTGACTGCCGTCTTCGCCATGCTGCAGCTCAACGCCAACCATCCGCAGATGACCTACTACTTCGCCTTCGTCATGGTGGCCCTCGTGGTGGCGTGGCTCGTCGAGGCCGTCCGCAGCGGCGGGGTGCGCCGCTGGCTCATAGCCTCGGCCGTGACCCTCGGCGCCGGCGCCCTCGCCATCGGCGCCAACCTGCCCGCCCTCTACAACACCTATGAATACTCCAAGGAGACCAAGCGCTCGCAGAGCGAGCTGACTCCGCTGCCCGCGCAGGACGGCGAAGCCCCGGCCGAGCGGCCCACGGGCGGCATGCCCCGCCACGAGATAGTGGGCTGGAGCTACGGCCTTTCGGAGACATTCTCGCTCCTCGTCCCCGACATAAAGGGCGGCGCCAGCGCCCGTCCCGAGCAGGGCGGCATGGCCCACATGGGCCTCGACCGCCTCGATGCCGCGCGCAAATACGACAACACCGCCCCCGGCGCCATCCTGCCCTACATGTCGCAGTATTTCAACGACTCGGAGGGCACCAACGGCCCCGTGTATGTGGGCGCGCTGATATGCGTGCTGTTCCTCATGGGATGTATCATCGTCAAGGGCCCAGTGAAGTGGGCGCTGGTGGTTATGACCGTGCTGTCGGTACTGCTGGCCTGGGGCGCGAACTTCAGCGCGCTCACAGACCTGTTCATCTACAACTTCCCGATGTACAACAAGTTCCGCGCCGTGGAGAGCATCCTCGTCATAGCCGAGTTCACGATGCCCCTGCTGGCCATAATGGCCCTGAAAGAGCTGTTCTCGGCCATATCGCGGCATGATGTGCGCCGGATACACATACAGGCGTTCTACTTCTCGTTCGGCCTCTGCGCCCTTGTGGCCCTTGTGGCGTGGCTGGCTCCATCGGCCTTCGGCGACGCCATCAACTCCACCGACCGTGCCCAGGCCGCGCAGATGACGGCCCAGGTGACCGAGATGGCCCGCCAGTACGGCTACTCCGAGGCCGAGATACAGAGCGTGGCCTATCAGTACTCGCTGGCCAATCCCGAGAACGTCAGCGCCATCGAGAGCCTGCGCTACGGCATGGTCAGCGCCGACGGCATGCGCACGTTCATCTACCTCGTGCTGGGCTTTGCCGTGATATTCGGCCTTATGCGCGGATGGTATCGCCGCGGCGTCGCCGTGGCCGGCATAGCCGTCTTCATCCTTGCCGACCTCTACACCGCCGACAAGCGCTATGTGTCACATTCGAGCTTCGTGGCCGTGGATGCGTCGGCCCCGGCCGTGGCGCCCGATGCCATCGACAACCTCATAGCACAGGACACGTCATACTACCGCGTAATGGATATCCCCGGCTTCTGGCGCGCCGACCGCTCGTACTTCCACCACATGGTGGGCGGCTACCACGCGGCCAAGCTCAACCGCTATGAAGACCTCATACAGCGCATGCTCAACCCCGCCGTGCAGATAGGCTATCATCCCGAGCTGCGCGTCGACTCGGTGCGCGCCGCCTATCCTGCCGACCAGCGCGAGATGGCCGACCGCCTGGCCGCCGCCTACCGCATGCTCGACATGCTCAACGCCCGCTATATCATCACCGGCGACAGCGAGGCCCCCGTGGTGGTGAACACCTCGGCCCAGGGGCCCGCATGGCTTGTGGGTACGGTGAACTATGTGAACGGCGCCGACGAGGAGATGGCCGCGCTCGGCTCGCTCGACCCGCGCCGCGAGGCCGTGGCCGACATGCGCTTCTCGCAGATTCTCGGCACCGACCGCAGCGTCCCCGCCCCCGGCGACACCATAGCCATGACGTCCTACACGCCCAACAAGGTGACGTATGTCTCCGACACGCGCACCCCCGCCACGGCCGTGTTCTCGGAGGTCTGGTTCCCGTGGGGCTGGAAGGCCACAATCGACGGTGAGGCCGCCCCGCTGGCACGCGTGAACTATGTGCTGCGCGCCCTCAGCCTGCCCGCCGGACGCCATGAGATAGTGATGGAGTTTGATCCTGATTCGCTGCACGTCACGGGCGGCGTGGCCTACGCGTGCGTGTCTATAATATATATGTTGCTGTTGGCAGCCGCCTTTGTGGAGTGGCGCCGTCAGAGCAGATGACATGGGCCTGATTGACTCATACAAGTGCTGGCGTCACGGCCACGGCTTCGGCGTGCACTCGCCATTCGCCTACCGCATGGTGCGCGAGGTGCTGCGCCCGGGCCGCGTGTATGCCTACTATGCCTATAAGTCGCTGCCCGTGGGCGAGCTGAGGCTACTCTACCGCATCATGGTGGCGCTGCAGCCTGCCTCGGTGTGCGTGTGCGCCTCGGGCGTGAGACGCGAGGCCCTGGAGCGGCTTGCCGAGCTGGCTGTGCCGTCGGCGGTGACGGTCGACGGCGTGCAGGCCGATATGGTAATCGTTGACCGCGACGCCGACGCCCGCATCGACGGCGCCCGATATGTATATTTCAATAATCCGGAACACGAGGCCCTGGCGGCGCTGTGCGGGG
>CAYNXG010000096.1:0-6469 GCA_964401095.1 uncultured Bacteroides sp. | reverse complement strand
ATTGACAATTAATCAATTAAGTGTTTGCTGTTTTTTTAGGTGACGAAGTCAGGTGTACACGGTTTTGCAGACCGTTGCCTCACCACTCGGCCATGGAACCGGTTTGCGTGTGCAAAGTTAAGTCTTATTTTTCGCTTGTGCAAATGTTTCCCCGATTTTTTGCACCGCTTCATCAATTTTCGAGGGTAAACAGCGCCGCACGGGCACTTTTAGGCCCAGCTTTTCAGCATTTTTTACCGCCACGCTTGTCGCAATTTTCCTTAAGCGGACATTCGCCGCACGAGTCGTCGGCCCGGCTGCGGCGCAGCAGTATCCGTATCAGCGCAAAAGCCGCCACGGCCACAATCACAAGCACTACAACAGTCTCGATCATTTGCTTTTAGGCAGTTTGCGGGCCAGCTGGGCCGGAGTCAGCGTTTCGGGATATTCCTCAAAAGGCAGCCTGAACGTGCAGCCCGAGGCATAGCGCGAACAGCCGTAGGCGCTACGGCCCTTCAGCAGATGTCCCTCGCCGCAGAGCGGGCATTTTATCTGCGACAGATCCTTGATGGCGGCAGCGCGGGGCTTGCGCGCCTTGGGAGGGGTGTCAGCCTTGTCGGCCGCCTTTGCGGCAGCGGCCGGCCGTTTTCCCTCAGGCTTGTCCTCGGCCACCTCGATCTTGCGCGCCGAGCGGTCGGAAAGCACGTCGTAGACGATTTTCGTTATCATCTGCTTCAGCTCGTCGATAAACTCGGCCGCCGAATAGTCGCCGCGCGATATCCGCCGCAGCTTCGCCTCCCATATACCCGTGAGGCGCGCGCTCTTCAGCAGCTCCTCCTGGATAGTGTTGATAAGGTCAATGCCCGCCTGCGTGGGCAGGATGCTCTTGCGCTTGCGCTCGATATACCTCCGGCGGAACAGCGTCTCGATTATGGCCGCGCGTGTCGAGGGACGGCCTATGCCGTTCTCCTTCAGAGCGTCGCGCAGCTCCTCATCGTCCACGGTGCGGCCGGCCGTCTCCATTGCTCTCAGCAGCGTGCCCTCGGTGTACGGCTTGGGCGGCTGGGTGGTCTTCTTCACCACATGCGGCTCGTGGGGGCCGCTCTCACCCTTGACAAACGGCGGCAATATACCGTCGCCGCTGTCATCGGCCGTGGGGTCGGCCTCCGCTCCGGCGGCCTGTTCGGCGCGGCGGGCGGCCTGCTCGGCCTGCGTGTCGTAGAGCGCGCGCCAGCCCGGATCGGTTATCACCTTGCCCGAAGCCTTGAACGCCACATCGCCGGCCGTGCCGTTGACCGTCGTCTGGCGGAAACGGCAATCGGGATAAAACGCCGCGATAAACCTCAGCGCTATCATGTGATACAGCTTGCGCTCGTCGCCGACGAGCTTCGACGGCAGTTCGCCCGTGGGGATGATGGCATGGTGGTCGGTCACCTTCGAGTTGTCGAACACCTTCTTGCTCTTGGGGATACGGGCGGCCAGCACCGGCGCCGTCTGCGGCGCATACGGTGTCATGTGCCTCAGGATATCCGGCACCTTGGGATAGACATCGTCGGGCAGGAAGGTGGTGTCGACACGCGGATAGGTGGTCACCTTTTTCTCATACAGGCTCTGGATGAGCTTCAGCGAGTCGTCGGCGCTCCAGCCCCAGCGGCGGTTGCACTCCACTTGCAGCGAGGTAAGGTCAAACAGACGCGGAGGAGCCTCGCGGCCCTGCTTCTCGGAAATCTCGGTCACCGTAAACGGCGACGCGGCGATACGGGCGGCTATGTCATTGGCCGACGCCTCCACATCGTACTTGTCCGACGCCGCAAAGTCCACTCCGCGGTAGTCGGTATGCAGTTCCCAATAATCGCGCGGGGTGAAATTTGAAATCTCCTCGTGGCGCTTCACAATCATGGCCAGCGTGGGAGTCTGCACGCGTCCCACCGACAGCACATGTCCCGGCGCCGAATATTTGAGCGAGTACAGACGCGTGGCATTCATACCGAGAATCCAGTCGCCTATCGCACGCGACAGCCCGGCGTAGTACAGGTTGTCATACTTCGCCTCGGGCTCGAGCTTCTCGAAGCCCTCGCGTATCGACTGGTCGGTGAGCGACGATATCCACAGGCGCCTCACGGGACATTTGGCGCCGGCCTTCTGCATCACCCAGCGCTGAATCAGCTCACCCTCCTGGCCGGCATCGCCGCAATTTATAATCTCGTCGGCCGAGGATATAAGCGTGGCGATAACCTCGAACTGTCGCTTTATGCGCTCCTCGTCGATTACCTTTATGCCGAATCGCGGCGGCAGCATGGGCAACGCGCCCAGGCTCCAGCGCTTCCACAGGTCTGTGTAATCGTTGGGCTCCTTAAGGCAGCACAGGTGGCCGAAAGTCCATGTGACGCGATAGCCCCCACCCTCGTAATAGCCGTTATGACGGTCATCGGCCTTGAGGATGCGGGCAATATCGCCGGCCACCGACGGTTTCTCGGTGATGCACAATATCATGCCGGATTCTTCATTCCTTTATCGACTTGGCCTGCTGCCATAGCGCCTCCATCTCGTCGAGCGAGAGGTCGCGGATAGTGCGGCCAGCGGCTGTGGCCGATGCCTCGATATGATTGAAACGGTTGATAAACTTGCGGTTGGTGCGTTCGAGGGCGTTTTCAGGATTCACTTTATAGAGGCGGGCGGCATTGATTACGCTGAAAAGCAGATCGCCCATCTCGGCCTCTATATCCTCATGGCGTCCGGCCGATATAGCCTCCGACACCTCGGCGATTTCCTCCTTCACCTTGTCCCACACCTGTTCGGGCGTTTCCCAGTCAAAGCCCACGTTGGCGGCCTTTTCCTGCACGCGGAAAGCCTTCACAAGCGCCGGCAGAGCGGCGGGCACGCCGGCGAGGACAGTGCGGTTGCCGCCGCGCTCCTTGAGCTTGATATCCTCCCAGTTCTGTTCCACCTGGTGGGCGTCGTCGGCCTTGACGGTGCCGAACACATGCGGATGGCGGAAAATCAGCTTCTCGTTGAGGGCGTCGCACACATCGGCGATGTCAAAATGGCCCTTCTCGTCGGCGATTTTCGAGTAAAACAGGATGTGGAGGAGCACGTCGCCGAGCTCCTTGCGTATCTCGGGGGCATTGTCATCGAGCAGCGCCTGGCACAGCTCGTACACCTCTTCTATGGTATTGGGGCGCAGCGACTCGTTGGTCTGCTTGGCGTCCCAGGGACATTTGACACGCAGTATGTCGAGCGTGTCCATAATCCGTCCGAGCGCCGCAAGGCGCTCTTCGCGTGTATGACTCATAATTAGATTATTTATTTTTCTTCACGCCGAGGTCGAGCCAGTCAACGAATTCCGTCACGTTCTCGTCATAGGCGCGAGCGGGTGCCAGCGGACGGCCGTCGGCATCGAGAATCACATAATAGGGCTGCGAGTTAATGCCGAACTTATGGCGCTGCAGATAGCTCCAGCGGTCGCCCACGGTGCGCAGCTTGGTGGTGCCGCCGTATTCCTCCACGGTGTAAGGCTCGTCGAGGGGCTGCTTGTCATCTACCATGAGCTTTATGAGCACATAGTCGCGCTCGAGGATGGTGCGGACGTCGGGAGTGTCAAACACAGCGCCTTCCATCTTGCGGCAGTTCACGCAGGCATAGCCCGAGAAGTCCACAAGCACCGGCATATTGTTTCGGCGGGCATACTCCATGCCCTCGTCGTAGTCATGAAATTCCTTGAACGTGCCTCCATAGAGGTTGAAGTCCTGGGTGGTCAGCGGCGGAGCAAAGGCGCTGATGCTCTTGAGGGGCGCGCCCCACAGGCCGGGCACCAGGTAGACAGCAAACGACAGCGACGCCACAGCCAGGAAGAAGCGGAACACCGATACATGCTCGGTGGGCGAGTCGTGGCTGAAGCGGAGCTTGCCCAGCAGATATATGCCGAGGAGGACGAAAAGCACAATCCAGATGGCCAGGAACACCTCGCGGTCGAGGATGCGCCAGCCATAGGCCAGGTCGGCCACCGACAGGAACTTGAGCGACAGTATCAGTTCTATGAAGCCGAGCACCACCTTCACCGTGTTGAGCCACGAGCCCGAGCGGGGCATCTCCTTGAGCAGCGACGGGAAGAAGGCGAACAGGCCGAACGGCAGAGCCAGGCCGAGGGCAAAGCCGCCCATTCCCAGCGCCGGGCCCAGGATGCTGGCCTGCGACGCCGCCTCTACCAGCAGCGTGCCTATGATGGGGCCGGTGCAGGAGAACGACACCAGCACCAGCGTGAACGCCATGAAGAAGATGCTCAGCAGGCCGGTGGTGTTCTCGGCCTTGCTGTCGATGGCATTGCTCCACTTGGCGGGCAGCTCTATGTTGAACGCGCCGAAGAACGACACGGCAAACACCACCAGCAGCGCGAAGAAGATGACATTGAACACGGCGCTTGTGGCTATGTCATTGAGCTTCGAGGCGCCGAAAAGCATCGTCAGCGCCAGGCCCAGTACAAGATAGATCACAATGATGCTGAGGCCGTAGGCCACGGCGTCGAATATGGCGCGGCGACGGCTCTTGCCCTTCTTGAGGAAGAAGCTCATGGTCATGGGAATCATGGGCCACACACAGGGAGTGAGCAGAGCCACGAGGCCGCCCAGAAAGCCGAGGCCGAGGATGGCCCACCAGGGCGAGCCGCTCTCGGGCACGGCGGTAGAGTCGGCCGAAGATATTTCTACCGGGGCCCACGTGTCGGCATCCACATGCGCGGCGCCCTGATTTCCGGCCGATGCGTCGGCCACGGGCGCGACCGGAGCGGCAGGCTCGGCAGCCACGGTGCCGAACGTAAGGTCAAACTCCTCGGTGGCCGGGGGCGTGCACGACTTGTCGGTACATGCCATATACTGCACGGTGCCGCGCAATTCGGCGCCGGTAGCGCCGTCGGCGAGGCGGAAGCGCTGCTCGAACACCACCTTGTGCTCCCACATGGGCAGGTTGAGCTTCAGCGCCGAGTCAAATTCAATCTTGGCCGCGGGGCTGGCCGTAACTGAGCCAACGAGCTCCAGACCCTTGAAAGGCTCTATGTTGAATTCGGTGAGCTGGGGCGTCACGGCGTCATCGGCCGTGGCGGGCATCTCCATGCCGTAAATATGCCAGCCCTCGTCGATGTCGGCGGTCCAGCGCAATATGCCCTCCGAGGGCGATACAGTCTGAATATCCGTGGTCCAGTGCACATGCACGGGGCGCTGTGCCATGGCCGCCAGCATGGCGGTCACAATCATGGCTATCGTCAGTATATAGCGGCGCATAGCGTAGGTAGTCGTTTAGGTAGTGATTGGAATATACTGTGTTATTTGAAAATGTATGTCAGCTTCTCGGTCTTGGGGGGCATACAGTTCATGTCGTTGCAACCCATGAATGACACCGAGGCTTCAATCTTGGCGCCTTTTTTGTTCTTGACCTTGAATTTCTGCACGAAATCCACATTTGCGTCCCACCAGGCAAGCTTCATGCCGAACATGGGATCGTCGACCTCCACGGGCTTGCGCGACGCCACGGGTTCGCCCTTAAGCGTCACCTCGGGAGATGCCTTGAAAGATATACTTGTGGGACGGGGGCCGTCGTCGGGAAGCGAGGTTGAATAAAGATGCCAGCCTTTGTCGACAAGGGCGCGGAGAGTCACCACACCTTCTGTGGCCGAAGTCATTTTCACGGTCATGCGCCAGCGTATGGGATTCTGGGCCGACAGAGCCATGGCTGCCATAACCACGGCACACACAATCAAGAGAAATCTTTTCATAAGTATGTTTTCAAAATTATTTATCGTATTTGATTGTGAAGTATGTGAGTGAATTTTTGAGTCCGGCTGACGGCATAATGGAGTTCCATTATAACTGAAGCCGGATTCTGAAGTTCGCCGCATAGTTTATGAGGCAATACTTTAAATAATTTCGGACACATACCTTATTAAATGCTTTTGCACAAAGGTACAAAAAAAGACAATAAATGTCAACACAGCCACCGCCAGCCACCATGACCTACGCGCCCCGACGCGCATTTCCCACCGCTCACACACTGCTATATACCAACACATTACATGTCAGATACGGCTCTTATAAAAATAGTTAAAGATAGCCGCCATCGACGGCGACTATCTTTTAAAACTTTATGAGAAATATATCTACCGAGGCCCGGCGGTCAGTCGACCAGCTCGGCGGGCAGCACGGGCATGGCGCCCTGCTGCGTGCACACGAAGGCCGACACGGCCACAGCCCTGCTGTGAGCCTCCGTCACCGACTTGCCCTTCAGTATCTCGGCTATGAAGGCGGCCGTGAACGAATCGCCGGCGCCCACCGTGTCGGCTACTTCCACGCGGGGCGTGGGCTGGAACGACACATTGCCGGGAGTGAACACATAGCTGCCGTTGATGCCGCAGGTCAGTATGAGCATTTTCAGGTTATACTTGCCCAGCAGAATCCAGCACTTGTCCTGGAGGTCGATGCCGGGATAGCCGAACATGCGGCTC